>NZ_CP066059.1:950000-1268585 GCF_016127915.1 Streptococcus oralis
GTTCCTTAACGAGAGTTCTCTCGCTCACCTGAGGCTACTCGCCTCGACTACCTGTGTCGGTTTGCGGTACGGGTAGAGTATGTTTAAACGCTAGAAGCTTTTCTTGGCAGTGTGACGTCACTAACTTCGCTACTAAACTTCGCTCCCCATCACAGCTCAATGTTATAGATATAAGCATTTGACTCATATCACACCTCACTGCTTAGACAGACACTTCCATTCGTCTGCTTTAGTTAGCCTACTGCGTCCCTCCATCACTACATACTCTAGTACAGGAATATCAACCTGTTGTCCATCGGATACACCTTTCGGTCTCTCCTTAGGTCCCGACTAACCCAGGGCGGACGAGCCTTCCCCTGGAAACCTTAGTCTTACGGTGGACAGGATTCTCACCTGTCTTTCGCTACTCATACCGGCATTCTCACTTCTATGCGTTCCAGCACTCCTCACGGTATACCTTCTTCACACATAGAACGCTCTCCTACCATACCTATAAAGGTATCCACAGCTTCGGTAAATTGTTTTAGCCCCGGTACATTTTCGGCGCAGGGTCACTCGACTAGTGAGCTATTACGCACTCTTTGAATGAATAGCTGCTTCTAAGCTAACATCCTAGTTGTCTGTGCAACCCCACATCCTTTTCCACTTAACAATTATTTTGGGACCTTAGCTGGTGGTCTGGGCTGTTTCCCTTTCGACTACGGATCTTAGCACTCGCAGTCTGACTGCCGACCATAATTCATTGGCATTCGGAGTTTATCTGAGATTGGTAATCCGGGATGGACCCCTCACCCAAACAGTGCTCTACCTCCAAGAATCTTTATGTCGACGCTAGCCCTAAAGCTATTTCGGAGAGAACCAGCTATCTCCAAGTTCGTTTGGAATTTCTCCGCTACCCACAAGTCATCCAAGCACTTTTCAACGTGCCCTGGTTCGGTCCTCCAGTGCGTCTTACCGCACCTTCAACCTGCTCATGGGTAGGTCACATGGTTTCGGGTCTACGACATGATACTAATGCGCCCTATTCAGACTCGGTTTCCCTGCGGCTCCGTCTCTTCAACTTAACCTCGCATCATATCGTAACTCGCCGGTTCATTCTACAAAAGGCACGCTCTCACCCATCAACGGGCTCGAACTTGTTGTAGGCACACGGTTTCAGGTTCTATTTCACTCCCCTCCCGGGGTGCTTTTCACCTTTCCCTCACGGTACTGGTTCACTATCGGTCACTAGGGAGTATTTAGGGTTGGGAGATGGTCCTCCCAGATTCCGACGGGATTTCTCGTGTCCCGCCGTACTCAGGATACTGCTAGGTACAAAGACTATTTTAAATACGAGGCTGTTACTCTCTTTGGCTGATCTTCCCAAATCATTCTTCTATAATCTTTGAGTCCACATTGCAGTCCTACAACCCCGAAGAGTAAACTCTTCGGTTTGCCCTCCTGCCGTTTCGCTCGCCGCTACTAAGGCAATCGCTTTTGCTTTCTCTTCCTGCAGCTACTTAGATGTTTCAGTTCACTGCGTCTTCCTCCTCACATCCTTAACAGATGTGGGTAACAGGTAGTACCTGTTGGGTTCCCCCATTCGGAAATCCCTGGATCATCGCTTACTTACAGCTACCCAAGGCATATCGTCGTTTGTCACGTCCTTCTTCGGCTCCTAGTGCCAAGGCATCCACCGTGCGCCCTTATTAACTTAACCTTATTTTCTGACCTTTCAGTCATAAACTCTTATTAATACTACAGCGTTTCGGTTTATTTTCTTGTTACTATTTGATATAGATATTCAATTTTCAATGTGCATTACTTGGTGATCTCTCACCAATGGAGCCTAGCGGGATCGAACCGCTGACCTCCTGCGTGCAAAGCAGGCGCTCTCCCAGCTGAGCTAAGGCCCCACAAGACCTCTCAAGACTAAACAAGACCAATGTGCAGTTCCTTATCCTTAGAAAGGAGGTGATCCAGCCGCACCTTCCGATACGGCTACCTTGTTACGACTTCACCCCAATCATCTATCCCACCTTAGGCGGCTGGCTCCTAAAAGGTTACCTCACCGACTTCGGGTGTTACAAACTCTCGTGGTGTGACGGGCGGTGTGTACAAGGCCCGGGAACGTATTCACCGCGGCGTGCTGATCCGCGATTACTAGCGATTCCGACTTCATGTAGGCGAGTTGCAGCCTACAATCCGAACTGAGACTGGCTTTAAGAGATTAGCTTGCCGTCACCGGCTTGCGACTCGTTGTACCAGCCATTGTAGCACGTGTGTAGCCCAGGTCATAAGGGGCATGATGATTTGACGTCATCCCCACCTTCCTCCGGTTTATTACCGGCAGTCTCGCTAGAGTGCCCAACTGAATGATGGCAACTAACAATAGGGGTTGCGCTCGTTGCGGGACTTAACCCAACATCTCACGACACGAGCTGACGACAACCATGCACCACCTGTCACCTCTGTCCCGAAGGAAAACTCTATCTCTAGAGCGGTCAGAGGGATGTCAAGACCTGGTAAGGTTCTTCGCGTTGCTTCGAATTAAACCACATGCTCCACCGCTTGTGCGGGCCCCCGTCAATTCCTTTGAGTTTCAACCTTGCGGTCGTACTCCCCAGGCGGAGTGCTTAATGCGTTAGCTACGGCACTAAACCCCGGAAAGGGTCTAACACCTAGCACTCATCGTTTACGGCGTGGACTACCAGGGTATCTAATCCTGTTTGCTCCCCACGCTTTCGAGCCTCAGCGTCAGTTACAAGCCAGAGAGCCGCTTTCGCCACCGGTGTTCCTCCATATATCTACGCATTTCACCGCTACACATGGAATTCCACTCTCCCCTCTTGCACTCAAGTTAAACAGTTTCCAAAGCGTACTATGGTTAAGCCACAGCCTTTAACTTCAGACTTATCTAACCGCCTGCGCTCGCTTTACGCCCAATAAATCCGGACAACGCTCGGGACCTACGTATTACCGCGGCTGCTGGCACGTAGTTAGCCGTCCCTTTCTGGTAAGATACCGTCACAGTGTGAACTTTCCACTCTCACACTCGTTCTTCTCTTACAACAGAGCTTTACGATCCGAAAACCTTCTTCACTCACGCGGCGTTGCTCGGTCAGACTTCCGTCCATTGCCGAAGATTCCCTACTGCTGCCTCCCGTAGGAGTCTGGGCCGTGTCTCAGTCCCAGTGTGGCCGATCACCCTCTCAGGTCGGCTATGTATCGTTGCCTTGGTGAGCCGTTACCTCACCAACTAGCTAATACAACGCAGGTCCATCTGGTAGTGATGCAATTGCACCTTTTAAGCAAATGTCATGCAACATCTACTATTATGCGGTATTAGCTATCGTTTCCAATAGTTATCCCCCGCTACCAGGCAGGTTACCTACGCGTTACTCACCCGTTCGCAACTCATCCGCTCGGTGCAAGCACCAAGCTTCAGCGTTCTACTTGCATGTATTAGGCACGCCGCCAGCGTTCGTCCTGAGCCAGGATCAAACTCTCATTAAAAGTTTGAGTTCTCACTCATTTCTGTCACTGACAGATTTATTGTTTTTTCATTGTTCAGTACTATAACCTCAGTTATAGTGCCCTGCACATTGGTTCGTCTTGTTCAGTTTTCAAAGGTCTTTGTCACTCATTCTCTCTCAAGCGACAACTATATTAGTATATCACAGCCATCTGTCTCTGTCAACAGATTTTTTGAACTTTTTTTCAAGTTTTTTTAACCGCAATACACCATAGTCCGTACGGGATTCGAACCCGTGTTACCGCCGTGAAAAGGCGGTGTCTTAACCCCTTGACCAACGGACCTGAGCTTTTCAACTCTTTCTATTATACCTACTTTTTTACCTTTGTCAAGAACTTTTTTCCTCTTTACCGAAATTCTGAAAAGATTAGGGGAAAAGAGCCAGTTAAACTGACTCCCTCTATTTATCTTACCAATTAGTCGCACGTTCCTCTCCCCACCAGTAAGGGATCAATTCGGCAACCTTAATTGTTTTTCTTGTTTCGTAGTCTATCATGAACTCTGCTTCTTTGTTTTCAGCATTCAATTCTAAGAGAAATTCTCTGCAAGCGCCACAGGGCATACCTGATCCTTCGCCGTAGGGAGGTTTGTCTCGAAAGGCGAGGATTTTCTTAACTTTAGTTTGTCCTGAAAATTGATACATATTGAAGAGAGCCGCTCGTTCTGCACAGAGATGAAAAACGCCACAAGTGCCTTCCATACAAAATCCTGTGAAGATCTGACCATCTTCTGCTTCTACTGCAGCAACAACATGGTTAGCATAAACAAAGTCAGAAACTTCATGGGGATTGTATAGTGTTTGTGCTTCTTCATACATCTTTTCCCATGTATCCATCGGAAGTCCTTTTTATTTAGAAATCTCTTTCAGCATGTTTTCAATATGCTGGATTGACTTTTCACGTCCAAGTAAGAAAATGGTGTCTGGCAATTCTGGTCCATGCATTTCACCTGATACAGCAATACGAATAGGCATGAAGAGATTTTTCCCTTTAATACCTGTTTCTTTTTGTACTGCTTTGATTTGTGGGAAGATGTTTTCTGTCACAAATTCTTCATCTGTCATTGCTTCTAGTTTCGCTTTGAAGGCTTCTAGAACAACAGGAACGGTTTCTCCTGCCATGACCTCGCGCTCAGCGTCTGTCAACTCTGGGAAATCTGAGAAGAAAAGATCTGTCAATGGAACGATTTCGTCCACTGACTTCATTTGTGGTTTGTAGAGTTCTACCATTTTTTCAGATTTGTCAGTCAAACGTCCTGCTTCTTCTAAGTAAGGTTTGGCCATTTCAAAGATAGTAGCTAGATCAGCTCTCTTGATGTAGTCGTTGCTCATCCAGTCAAGTTTTTTCTGGTCGAAGGCTGCTGGAGACTTGCTGAGGCGGTTTTCATCGAAAAGTTTAATGAGTTCTTCACGAGAGAAAATTTCATCTTCGCCACCTGGGTTCCAACCAAGAAGGGCGATAAAGTTAAAGACGGCTTCTGGCAAATAGCCTTTTTTACGGTAGTCTTCGATAAACTGAAGGGTATTGGTATCCCGTTTAGACAATTTTTTACCCGTTTCAGAGTTGATAATCAAAGTCATGTGACCGAACTCTGGAGCTTCCCACCCAAGAGCTTCATAAACCATAAGCTGTTTGGGTGTGTTGGCAATGTGGTCATCTCCACGGATAACATGAGAGATTTGCATATCGTGGTCATCAATAACAACGGCAAAGTTGTAAGTTGGGTAACCATCTTTCTTTTGAATCACCCAGTCACCGCCGATATTGCCACCTTCAAACTCGATATCACCTTTGACCATGTCATGCCATTTGTAGATACCAGATTCATTAACAGCCAAACGAACAGTTGGGATGATACCGGCTGCTTCACGTTCTGCGATGTAAGTTGCTTTTTCTTCTTCGCTCATACCAAGGTATTCATTGATGTAACGTGGTGTTTCACCTGCTGCTTCTTGGCGTTCGCGTTCAGCTGCCAACTCTTCTTCTGTGACGTAAGATTTGTAGGCTTTTCCTTCAGCTAGCAATTGGTCGATGTATTTTTGATAGAGTTCCAAACGCTCTGATTGGCGATAGTTTTCATGAGTTTCTGGACTTTCATCCCAGTCAATTCCCAACCAGCGAAGATTTTCAAGCTGTGAACGTTCTCCATTCTCAACATGGCGTTTACGGTCAGTATCTTCGATACGGATGATAAAAGTTCCACCATGATGGCGTGCGTAAAGGTAGTTGAATAATGCTGTACGGGCATTTCCGATGTGTAGGAGTCCTGTTGGACTTGGTGCGTAGCGTACGCGGATATCTTTTGACATAGTTTCTCCTATAAAGTCTCTAGGCGTCTGCCTTTTTTGCTTTCTATATTATATCACAAGTCTCGCCTGAGTCCAATGTCTATGAATAAAGAGAGTAAAAAGAGTGGTCAAGCCACTCTTTTCTTCTATTATAGACGTGCGTTAAGCTCTTTGCTCAATTCTTCAAATCCTGGTTTTCCAAGAAGGGCAAACATGTTACGTTTGTAGGCTTCAACACCTGGTTGGTCAAATGGGTTGATGGCATTCAAGTAACCTGAAAGGGCAATTGCCAATTCGAAGAAGTAGATAGTGTAACCAAGAGTGAAGGCATCTTGCTCTGGAAGAGTCACGTACATGTTTGGTACATCACCGTCAGTGTGGGCAAGAAGAACACCGTCAGTCGCTTTTTTGTTTACAAAGTCAACGTCTTTTCCTTGAAGGTAACCAAGTCCGTCAAGATCTTCTTCCAAAGTAGGAATGATCACGTTCTTACGAGGTTTGTCAACACGGACAACTGTTTCAAACATGATACGAGTTCCTTCTTGGATAAATTGACCAAGTGAGTGCAAGTCAGTTGAGAAGTTTGCTGAAGTTGGGTAAATCCCTTTTTGGTCTTTCCCTTCTGATTCACCAGCCAATTGTTTCCACCATTCTGAGAAGTATTGAAGTGATGGTTCGTAGTTTACCAAGATTTCAGTAGCGTAGCCTTTACGGTAAAGGATGTTACGAACTGCTGCGTATTGGTAAGCTTCATTTTCTGAAAGTTTGTCTGAAGTGTAGTCTTTACGAGCTGCATTCGCACCTTCCATAAGAGCTTTGATGTCTGCACCTGATGCTGCGATTGGAAGCAATCCAACTGCTGTCAATACTGAGAAGCGTCCACCGATGTCATCTGGAACAACAAATGTTTCCCAACCGTTAGCGTCTGCTTCAACCTTAACAGCACCTTTTTGGCGGTCAGTTGTAGCATAGATACGTTTGTTAGCTTCTTCTTGACCGTATTTCTTAACCAAGAGTTCTTTGAAGACACGGAAAGCAATCGCTGGTTCTGTTGTTGTACCTGATTTAGAAATCACGTTTACTGAGAAGTCTTTGTCAGTTACGTACTCTACCAAGTCAGCAAGGTAAGTAGATGAGATTGAGTTTCCAGCGTAAAGGATTTGTGGAGCTTTGCGTTCTTCTTTTGTTTGCAAGTTCGCAAAGTGGTGGTTCAAGAAGTCGATGGCTGCTTTGGCACCAAGGTAAGATCCACCAATACCGATTACAACCAAGACATCGCTATCTGATTTGATTTGCTCAGCAGCTTTCAAGATGCGGTCGAATTCTTCGCGGTCATAATTTTCAGGAAGGTCCAACCAACCCAAAAAGTCGCTACCAGCACCAGTTCCTTTACGGATCAATTCGTCTGCAGCTGTTACTTGTGCTTGCATGTATTCCACTTCATGTGGAGCAACAAATTTGTCTAAAACTTTTGAATAATCAAATTTAATATGTGACATGATAATCCTCCAAAATTTCTTCTTTTCTATCATAACGCTTACCTTCGATTTTTTCAAGTTTTTTTATTGAATTTGCCCAATTTTTATCAGAATTCAAACGTTTGCGTAAAAATGCCAAAATACAAAAAAATCTGAAAGAACGAATAAAAACGGCTAGAGTCTCTAACCGTTACAATTCATTTAATAAATACTCAAATAGTTCTAAATTGCCGTCTTCTTCATTGACCAGAAACTCTGGATGCCACTGCAAACCAATGATACGGTGCTCGTCGATAGACTCAATCGCTTCAATGGTCTGGTCTCTTGGATCAATAGCTGTCACACGAAAATTAGGTGCCAGATCTTTGATACTCTGACGATGGACTGAGTTGACCTGACTTTCTCTTCCAAACAACTTAGCCACCACACTCCCTTCTACCGTCTCAATAGAATGAGATGTTCCAAAAGGCAAGCCTTGCCAGTGACCTTCAATTTCTTGGTGGAGAGTGCCGCCAAAAGCAACATTGACCAGCTGAACTCCGCGACAGATTGCCATAATTGGTTTATTCTGACGGAGCGCTTCTTTCAAGAGAGCTAGTTCAAACTCATCGCGTACAAGGTTGTAATCATCGCTCTCAATGGTCTTTTTCTCTCCATAAAACTGAGGATGGACATTTTGCCCACCTGTCAAAATGAGTTTGTCAATCATTTCCACATAATCGCGAACAATGGACTCATCCCCTACAGGAATTACTAAAGGAAGACCACCGACTTGACGAATGCTCTCTGCAAATTTACAGGATACAGATGAGTGAATGTTTTTCCCTTCTGCATCTACAGGACATAGATTCGCAGCAACTCCTACAACCGTTCTAGCCATGATGTGTCTCCTTTCGATTTTCTTGCGACAGTCTTATCTTATCACTCCAACCCTTTCCTGTCTAATATGTTTTTTTAAAGACCGTGATAAGTATTTTTTATGGATAAGAAAAAGCTGCCCAACGAGGACAACTTCTTTTTTATTCGAAGACAAATTGATTGTGATACAGTTCTGAGTAGAAACCGCCAAGTTTGAGCAACTCGTGATGATTTCCACGTTCAATAACCTCTCCATCTTTGAGGACAATAATCTGATCGGCATTGAGGATGGTCTTGAGACGATGGGCAATAACAAAACTGGTTCGTCCTGCTACAACTGCCTCCATAGCATGCTGGATTTTGCTTTCTGTTACGGTATCGACATTGGAAGTCGCTTCATCTAGGATTAGGACTTGAGGGTCTGTCATCAAGGTACGAGCGATGGAAATCAATTGTTTCTGCCCAGTTGAGAAGATATTTTGCTCATCATCAATAAGGGTATCATACTTATCAGGCAAGCTTTCGATGTAGTCATGAATATGAGTTGCCTTAGCAGCAGCTTCAACCATTTCCTGACTGGCATCTGGCACACCAAAGCGGATATTGTCTCGGATTGTTCCACTAAACAAGACCGAATCCTGCAAGACAATACCGACCTTACTCCGCAGGCTGTCCAAGTCGTAGTCACGGATGTCTTTGCCATCAAAGCAAATGCTGCCTGCATCCACATCGTAGAAACGATTGATGAGGTTCATGATGGTCGTTTTCCCTGAGCCAGTCGGACCGACAACTGCTATCATCTGCCCCTTAGGAGCTGAAATGCTGACATCTTTCAAAATCGGCTTGTCTGGCACATAAGAGAAATCAATGTGACTGATTTCAACGCCCTCTCGTAATTCCGTAAAGGATGGTGCATTTTGCGGGCGGATCTCTTCTTCTGCATCGAACATTTCTTGGATACGATCTGCTCCAGTAAAGGCCAACTGGAGGCTTCCCCAACTCGCAGCCACCTGGATAATCGGCTGGTAGTACTGCTGAGAAAATTGGGTAAACATGACAATCAAACCTAGGGCTGTCGTTGTTTCGATACTTGGATCGTTCAACAAGACCGCAGAACCTGCAAAAATGACGACGGCCGTATTGACCAAGCTCATCCCATTCATAACTGGAAAGAGGATGCCTGAGAACATTCTCCCTTTAAAGGTCGCCTTGCGCACGCGCTCATTTTGCTCCACAAAGCCTGCTACGATGTCGTCTTGAATTCCTTGTACGATAACAGCTTTCTGTCCAGAAATACTCTCGTCCATGTAGGCGTTGAGTTTCCCAACCTCTTTTTGCTGGAGATTGGTGTACTTGCGGGCCATTTTCACGATGAAGACCAACATGAGAAAGGCCACTGGAGTGCTGCCTACTGTTATCAGGGCTAGCGTCACATTCTTTGAAAACATGACAAAAATCAAACCGATGTAAAGAGCAATATTGCTCATGACCTGAACTAGGCTTTCATTGAAGGCTTGAAGGATGTTGTCCAAGTCACTCGTGAATCGAGAAAGGATATCACCATCCTGATGGCGGTCAAAGAAAGAAACCGTTAAACGAGAAAGTTTACCAAAAAGGCCCTTACGCATCTCATTTGTTGACTCAGCAATCACACGGGTCATCAAGGTCATGTAAATCAAACTGGATACCACTAAGGCGAGGACAACCAGAGCTAGATTCAGCATCAGAGCTGACAAACTCTGCCAGGCTAGTTCGGAAGTCCCATTTTGATAAGCCAGAACTAGGTTAGCGAGCTCTGTCACTGCTTGACCTGAAAAAACTGGAAAGAGGGCTTGGGCAATCGTCGCAACTGCAACCATCAGAATCACAATAACAAAGGAGAGCTTGTAAACTTTAAAATAATTCCAGAAAAATCGAACGGTTTTCATTTTATTCCTCCTTTCCCTTTTGTGTTTCGTAGATTTCGCGGTAGACGGCATTGTTAGCTACCAAGTCTGCATGCCGTCCTTCTCCAATCAAACGCCCTTGATCCAAAACCAAAATCTTGTCTGCATGGACGACCGAACTAATCTTTTGAGCGATGATAATGGTTGTCGTCCCTTTCAGGTCTTTGTTCAAAGCTTCCTGTACGAGTCTTTCTGACTTGGCATCTAGGGCTGAAGTCGAATCGTCAAAAATCAGGATCCGGGGATTGCTGACAATCCCACGGGCAATCGACATCCGTTGCTTTTGTCCACCAGAAAAGTTGCTGCCACGTTCTTCAACCTGACTCTCAAATTTGTTTTCCATGCGCCCGATAAATTCACTGGCTTGGGCAATCCGTGCTGCACGTTCCATTTCTGACACGCTGGCATTGCCTTTCCCTTGACGAAGATTATCTGCAATGGTCCCGCTAAAGAGAATAGCACGTTGCAAGACGATGGAAACTGTTTTACGCAAAGTTCCCTCGCTGACGTCTCGAATATCCTTGCCACCAATCTTGATAGAGCCCTCCTGTGGATCAAACAGTCGTGGAATTAACTGAGCCAAGGTAGACTTCCCTGCTCCAGTCGCCCCAACCACACCGACCATCTGACCAGGCGCAACATCAAAGGTTACATTCTTCAGCATAGGCTCATCGTCATTAGGATAGGTGAAGGTCACATTTTCAAAAGAGAGACTTCCTCCTAACTCTTCGTCTGGGAGATCTTTAAAGGTCATCGCTGGCTCGGTATCTAGAATTTCGCGGATACGACGCAAGGAAATCATAGCACGACTGACAGAATTCCCTAAAAATCCAACCATGATGATGGTAAAGATAATCTGGCTGAGATAGTTGATAAAGGAAGCAATCGAGCCCACAACAGACGGATCTGACTGAGCCATACCTGCCACCAACCAGATAGAGAGAAAGACTGCCCCATAGCCGACTAGCATCATAAAGGGTTCTATAACTGAGAAGGCATAACCGATATAAAGATTTTGTCCGAGAAGTTCATCTGAAACTTCAGTAAATTTGGCAAACTGCTCTTTTTCCTGCACAAAGGATTTGACTACGCGCACACCACGTAGATTTTCCTTGGCGATAGCATTGATCCGTTCAAGAAGGGTTTGAAACTTAGCAAATCGTGGCCCCATCATCCCCATCATGATGGCTGTTAGTGCAAAGATTAAGAGCACCATGAGGACAATCACCCACCAAAGTGACGGAAGAGTGTGAACCGCCAAGATAAAGGAACCGATAAAGAGAAGAGGGAGACGGAAGAGGATTTGAAAAGCCATCATCACCACGTTCTGAATTTGGTTGATATCATTGGTCATTCGGACGACAAGATTGCCCGCATTGAACTGCTCGATATTGGCATAAGAAAAAGTCTGGATCTTGCGAAAGGCGTCTTCCCGAAGGTCCGAAGACACTCCTTGAGCAATGTAGGCTGCAAGTGTCACATTGACCCCACCTGCAACCAGACCGACTAGGGCTACTCCTATCAGCCAGACACCAATACTATAGATAGCCTCATGTTGACCAGCCAACAATGCCTCTAACACCTCTTGCAAATAGCGCGGTTGCAAGAGCGAACTCGCAACCATCAAGCCTGTCATCATTAAGGATGCCAAGGCCTGCCATTTATAGGTTTTTAATTTTTTAATGAGCATATTTCCTCCTAATAAAATAGATAAAGGGAGCGACATCCTGCGTCAGCTCCTTCTCATTCGTTCATATTGATGCTATTCTAGCAAAAAAGAGGCATCTTGTCAAAGAAGTCTCCTTATTATAAATTAGTGCGCTTTCATCTACAGGTGATGCATGAAAAGGCTTTTTATGGTAAAATGGAAGGAAGAACTCTTACAAGGAGGAAAAGATGAAGAAACAAACCATCGCTGTCTTGGGTCCTGGTTCTTGGGGAACTGCCCTTTCGCAGGTCCTAAACGACAATGGACACGAAGTTCGCATTTGGGGAAATATTTCTGACCAAATTGATGAAATCAATAACCAACATACAAACAAACGCTACTTCAAAGATATCCTACTCGACGAAAAGATCAAAGCCTATCATGACTTAGAAGAAACACTCAAGGATGTGGATGCTGTTTTATTTGTGGTCCCAACAAAAGTAACGAGACTGGTTGCCCAACAAGTAGCAAAGGTACTCGATCACAAGGTTGTCATCATGCATGCCTCCAAAGGATTGGAACCAGATAGCCACAAACGCCTATCAACTATTCTTGAGGAGGAAATCCCAGCTGACCTTCGTAGTGAAGTCGTTGTTGTTTCAGGACCTAGCCATGCTGAGGAAACTATTGTACGGGATATTACCTTGATTACAGCAGCCTCTAAAGACCTTGAAACTGCTCAGTACGTCCAAAATCTCTTTAGCAATCACTACTTCCGTCTCTATACTAATACGGATGTTGTCGGAGTTGAAACCGCTGGTGCTCTCAAAAACATCATCGCAGTTGGCGCTGGGGCACTACATGGTCTGGGGTTTGGCGACAATGCCAAGGCAGCCATCATCGCTCGAGGATTAGCAGAAATCACCCGTCTAGGTGTCGCTCTTGGAGCTAACCCTCTGACTTATAGCGGTCTTTCTGGAGTTGGAGATTTGATCGTAACGGGGACATCTGTCCACTCTCGTAACTGGAGGGCAGGTGATGCTCTCGGTCGCGGAGAATCCCTCGCAGACATCGAAGCAAACATGGGCATGGTCATCGAAGGCATTTCAACAACTCGAGCAGCTTACGAGCTGGCTCAGGAATTGGGTGTCTACATGCCAATCACACAGGCTATTTACCGAGTTATCTACGAAGGTGTCAATATCAAAGAAGCAATCACTGGCATCATGAGCAATGAATTTAAAGCAGAAAACGAATGGTCATAGACCTTTATAGAAAGGAACATCATGAAACAAAAAGTCAGAAAAGCAGTCATCCCTGCCGCTGGATTGGGAACTCGTTTCCTCCCAGCAACTAAGGCCTTGGCCAAGGAAATGTTGCCAATCGTAGACAAGCCAACTATCCAGTTTATCGTTGAAGAAGCACTCAAGTCTGGAATCGAAGACATTTTGGTTGTTACGGGTAAGTCAAAACGTTCTATCGAGGACCACTTCGATTCAAACTTCGAATTGGAATATAACCTCAAAGAAAAAGGGAAAACAGATCTTTTGAAGTTGGTTGATGAGACAACCGGCATGCGCCTACATTTTATCCGCCAAACGCATCCACGCGGTCTCGGAGATGCTGTCTTGCAGGCCAAAGCTTTCGTTGGAAATGAACCTTTTGTCGTTATGCTTGGTGATGACTTGATGGATATCACAGACGAAAAGGCTGTTCCACTTACCAAACAACTCATGGATGACTACGAGCGTACCCACGCGTCTACTATCGCTGTTATGCCAGTCCCTCACGACGAAGTATCTGCTTATGGGGTTATTGCTCCGCAAGGAGAAGGGAAAGACGGTCTTTACAGCGTTGAAACCTTCGTTGAAAAACCTGCGCCGGAGGATGCTCCTAGCGACCTTGCTATCATCGGACGCTACCTCCTTACTCCTGAAATTTTCCAAATCCTCGAAAATCAAGCTCCAGGTGCAGGAAATGAAATTCAGCTGACAGATGCAATCGATACCCTCAATAAAACACAACGTGTATTTGCTCGTGAGTTCAAAGGGGCTCGTTACGATGTCGGAGACAAGTTTGGCTTTATGAAAACCTCCATCGACTACGCTCTCAAACACCCACAAGTCAAAGACGACTTGAAAGACTACCTCATCCAACTTGGAAAAGAGTTAGCTGGGGGAGAATAGAAGAAAAACAAAGCTCTTAATTAGGGGCTTTGTTTTTTGTTGAAGCTTGCAATAAAAAAAGCCATCTTTGCAGATGACTTATTAGCAACCGAATCGGTGCTCGCATTTAACTATTCCATCCCTACACATAGCTCATTCCCTTATAGCAAAGGAAAATGGCTAGTGCGATAAAAAGTACAATTGCTCCGATTCGCTGGCTGGTACTATACATCTTTCTCTCCCATTTAACTGGAAAAATGACTGCTAGAAAAGCACCGCCTACTGCGCCACCAATATGCCCAGCTAGGCTGATTCCTGGAATCAGAACACTTCCAATGATATTGATCACGAAAAGTGTCAGATAGGATTGCCCCAACTGCTGGATATAGGGGCTGCGAGTCGCGTAGCGCAAAACGATAATCGCAGCAAATAGTCCATAGAGGGAGGTGGATGCTCCTGCTGCTAGGACTTTCGGTGTGAAAGCAAACACAAAGAGATTGCCCATCATTCCTGATAAGAGATAGAGAAGGAAGAACTGCTTGGAGCCGAAAATCTCCTCAACCTGTCGTCCAAGAAAGTAGAGCGAAATCATATTGACAATGAAATGCTCCCATCCGATATGCACAAATATAGCCGAAAAAAGGCGCCAAATCTGCTCAGGGAACAGGCGAATGATCGGTCCATACATGGCTCCAAACTGAAGCAAGGTATCTGCTCGTTCAAAATTTAAACCTGTAAGAACCAACATCAAGAGAAATACCAATGCTGTTACTAGGAGGAAGAAGCTAGTCACAGGATAACGTTTATCAAAGATTTCCTTCATAGGTTAGCACCTCCTGTACGGGAATATCATGGTCTTCCAAGTTAAACTCCTGAACCTGACAAGGATAGATTGTACTTAGGCTATGCCCAGCAAAATTCTCCAGATAGCGGTCGTAGTATCCTCCACCATATCCAATCCGATACCCCTCTGTTGTAAAAGCCAAACCCGGAACATGAATTAAATCAATCTGAGACGGATCCACCACTTCCAAGTCTCCTTGCGGTTCCATTAGACCAAAGGAAGTTTTTACCAACTGCTGCGGATTGTAGACTACAAAGTCCATGCACCCCTTGGGATAGGTTTTGGGTATCAGAACTTTTTTGCCGTCCTTCAGCGCCTGCTCGATCAATTCTTGCGTTTGAAACTCATGCGGAAAAGAGAGATAGGTTGCGATGGTCTTGGCTTCTTGGTAAAAGGGGTGATGCAAGAAACGCTCAGTTAAAACTTGATCCATAGCCTGTTTTTGCTCCTGAGATAAAGCCTTCATTTCGTGTAAGACTTGCTTACGTAGTTCTGCTTTCATAGACAATTCCTCTACTCCGCCGCCTTCTTTTTCAGGAAACTAGATACTGCTTCCACCCCAATAGTTAAGGCTTCTTCCTTGGGACTCATCTGAGGATGGTGAAGGGCGTAGGGACTATCGATACCCAGCCAAAACATAACGCCATCTACCTTCGAAAGGAGGTAACCAAAGTCCTCACCTGTCATAGCAGGCTCGATATCAATCAACTCGATTCCGTCTTTTTCTTCAAAGAAATCCATCAGTTTACGCGCCAAGGCTGGATTGTTCTCAACAGGTAGGTAGCCTCCTTGCTTGAGTTCCACTTCGACTTCCATATCAAAGGCTGCTGCAACTCCTTCTGCAACTGTCTTGACCCTTTTTTGTACCAAGAGACTCATGTCCTGAGTCAAGGCGCGAATGGTTCCGTGTAAAAAGGCTGTATCTGTGATGACATTGTTGGTTGTTCCAGCCTGAAAAACGCCAAAGGTCACCACCGCTCCCTCGATTGGGTTGACATTGCGGCTGACAACTGACTGCACCTGGGTCACAAAGTAACTAGCCGCTACCAAGGCGTCATTAGCTTCATGTGGAAAAGCTGCATGTCCCCCTTTTCCTTTGAAATGAATCTTCACCTCACAGGTCCCTGCAAAGAGAGTATGTGTATTGGTCGCAATCTGTCCAACCTTCAGATCCGGACGAACATGGAGACCATAAAACTGGTCTGGCAACCAATCTCCAAAAGCACCGTCTTCATACATAAGCATCCCACCGGCTTCATTTTCTTCAGCAGGCTGAAATAGAAAGAGCAAATTATTCTTGGGTTGCTCCTCAAGAGCGCGTTCGAGACAGCCCAAGGCAATAGTCATATGAAAATCATGGCCACAGGCATGCATGCGACCTTGGTGCTGAGAGGCAAAAGGCAGTCCTGTTTGTTCGACGATAGGCAGGCCATCAATGTCTGTTCGCCAACCAATGGTTCGTTCCGGCTGACTTCCCTGCAAATAAACCAGAATACCTGTCCGCCAAGTACGAACTTGAACAAAGTTCTTGTCCGTAGTCAATTTTTCAATCACATCCAGCAAATAAGCCTGAGTCTTAAACTCCTCCAAGCCAATCTCTGGAATCTGGTGTAAATCTCGTCTAGTCTGAATCAAATCTAACATCTATCTGTCCTCCTATATAGAAGAAAGAGGCTGGAAAAAGGGTTCCGCCTCTTTTTATTTTTACAAGGTACGAAGCGCATCCTCAAGCGCTGTTTTTTGTTGGGTTTGGGCATCAATTTCTTTGATGATACGAGCCGGAACACCTGCTACCACCACATTTTCTGGGACATCTTGGGTAACGATAGCTCCTGCTGCAACAACTGAACCACTGCCGATTTGAACTCCTTCGATAACCACTGCATTGGCACCGATAAGAACATTGTCTCCGACACGGACTGGTTCAGTACTAGCTGGCTCAATCACACCTGCCAAAACTGCACCTGCACCAACGTGGCTGTTTTCCCCAACGATAGCGCGACCACCAAGGATGGCACCCATGTCAATCATGGTTCCAGCACCGATTTCAGCACCGATATTGATAACAGCTCCCATCATGATAACAGCATTGTCACCAATTTCAACCTGGTCACGGATAATAGCACCTGGCTCGATACGAGCATTGATCGCACGTTTGTCTAGCAAAGGAACTGCAGAATTACGAGCATCTTGCTCGACAACGTAATCTTGATTTTCTACTAAACCTTCAAGAAGCGGAGCGACATCCTTCCAGTCTCCGAATAAAACATTTCCTAGTTTGACAACAGAGCTAGGCACAGCAGTTGCGAGTTGCCCCTCAAAGGTTACTTTGACACTGGTTTTCTTTTCAGCATTGGCGATAAATTGGATAATTTCTTGAGCGTTCATTTTTGTAGCAGTCATAGGTGCCTCCTGGTTCGTTATAATGATACCTATTCTACCAAAAAAGGCCTCAAATTTGAAGCCTCAACTATCAAATAATCATCTTTACCTGGCTTGTTTTGCTTCCTCTACAGATAAAAAAATCATCGGAACGATAATCAACACCATAGCTAAAGCCAAAAAACCATCCATGACCAATCCCAAAAAAAGAACACTTAATAAAGCTGAAGAGAGCGGTTCGCTAGCACTCACCACCGATACAACCAGCGGGGAAACGAGTGACACAGCCTTCATAGATAGGAAGAAAGCAAAAGCAGTACCAAACACGGCAATCGTCAGACAAATCAGCACACTTACCAGATCCACTTGAAAACTTATCCGATAAATAGGGTAGAGGAAATTACTAAAGAGCCCTGCCAGAATCATCCCCCAGCCAACAGTCGGAACAAATCCATAGCGCCGTGCAAAACGCTGAGGAAGGATAACATTAAACATGACCCCTACTGCACTGAGCAAACCTGTCACTAGAGCCAAAGGAGTCATGGATAATTGGGACAAATCCCCTTTTGTAGCCATCAAAAAAACACCTAGCATGGCAATTAAAACATAGAAAACAGCTGTAATCGAAGCCTTCTTCTGGTAAATGATTCGATTGTAAAACAGGATAAAAACCGGGCTGATAAATTGCAAAATGGTCGCCGTCGTCGCATTGGAATACTCAACGCAGAGATAGAAGAAAAACTGCACAGAAAAAATACCTAGAATAGCATAGGCTAAAAAAGGTAGGTAATTTTTTTTATCACGCCAGATGTCCAACAAGTGGCTACGCAACTGAAAGGCAGATAGACCTAAAACCAAACTCCCCGCCACTAGTAAACGCATAGAAGTAATCCATCCAGAAGACACTGGATAATGAGTGAAAAAATACTCTCCTAAAATCCCACAAATCCCCCAGATTAGGCCTGAGAGTAGCGAGTATACTGTTCCCTTAACAATCTTTTTCTGATAATGATTCATATTATTATTGTAACACGAAACCAACAAAGAAAAAAGTAGCAACAAGGAGAAATTACTAACCTTGCTACTACTCTTTCTTAACGATTAAATAGACGTGAACGTCCTGAAGAACCACTTTGAGTATTTCCACTCGAACTTGAACTTCCAGAGCTACTGCTTGAACTTGAGCTTGGAGGAGTCACTGCTGGAACGCTTCCTAGAATATTCTTCCATGCGTTCAGATAATCTGCATCGCTTCCTCCAATAGCAAAGCGATAGGTGGTCACTGGGGCGCCTTCCTTAGTCGCCCAGTAGCTCGTTACTGTTGATCCAGAAACTTCTATTTCTTTCCCATTGATAGAAACCTTGCCTGGTTTTTGCCCTGTAGATCGGAGAACTTGCGACTTGGTCACACTTGGATCCAGATTAAAGCGCTCATTCCCCCATATTCCAGGTTCAGCTTGTTGGATAGCATTGACCAAGTGGGCCATATAGTTGGCATTACGGTAGTGGCCTGCTCCTTTGGCTAGTGGTCGATTATCATCGTGACCTAACCAGCCACCCAAAGTCAAGCGAGGTGTAGAAAGCATGAGCCACATATTTTCATCTTCATTGGTCGTACCAGTTTTTCCGATCCAGTCAGCACGAGCTAGGGATGGATTGATAGTCGTCAAGTCCGTCTGGAAACTTGAAGTAATCCGAGATGAAATGACATCCCGAAGGAGACTTTGCATGATGGTTGCTGTCGCTTTTGAATAAACTTGGACAGGCTCATCCTTGTGCTCGTATACCAATCGGCCATCCGTTGACTCGATCTTAGCGATCATATGTTTCTTATGGTAAACTCCATTGTTGGCCAGAGTTTGATACCCGTTGGTATGCTGGGCAACTGTAACGTCAATCCCCCCACCCATCGGTAAACTTTCAATCCCATATTCTGGGATTTCGTAACCCATTTTTTCCATATAGCCTTTGACATCAACACCCTTCTCTCGAAGCGTACGATACGTCCAGTAGGCTGGGATATTCCATGAGTAGTTAAGAGCTTCTCCCAATGTCATCATACCTGTACCAGGACTATTGACATACATGATGGGATTCCCGTTTGAGAAGTTGGTAGGATAGTTTGATAAGATACTTGCACTCCCCATCAAACCTTGGTCAATAGCGATACCATAGGCCAATATAGGTTTTGTGGTTGAAGCTGGAGAACGCTTGGTATCGATAGCGTGATTATTCTGATTTTCTTGATAATTACGGCCACCAACAAATCCAAGGATAGCTCCCGTTTGGTTGTCCATGAGGACATTCCCCACCTCAGGCTGACCTGTCGAATCATCTAGCAGATAGCCGTAGGTCGCAACCGCATTTTGCATCGCAGCATGAACATTTTTATTGATAGTTGTCGTAATCTTATATCCACCATTTTCAATTTCCTTAGTGGCTAAATCACGATAGGATTTCTGAATGGACTCATTCTTTAATTCTTGCGCAGAAACATTATCTCGTTGGATGAGATAGTCGTACATACGGTCAGTTGCTTCTGCCAAGGTTGCATAGTAGAGATAGTCACGCGAAGTACCACTAACACTACCAGATGGTAGGAAATCTTTCTTAAAGTCATAATCTTTGTACTTATCGTAGTCTTCTTGACTTAGAGCCCCTGTCCGGTACATGTTGTAGAGGACATCCTTGGCACGCTTGATTCCCAGAGCCATGTCCTCATCACTCTTCATACTACCATCAGATTCATAAGGAGAGTAACTGATTGGACTCTGTGGCAATCCTGCGATAAAGGCTGCTTGAGGGACCGTTAAATCCGAAGCATTAACACCAAAGATTCCTTCTGCAGCCTGCTGGGCACCTGCAATATTTTGACCTTTATGATTGCGACCAAAAGGAGCAATGTTAAGGTAGGTTGTCAAAATCTCATCCTTACCCATGGCCCTTTCTAAAGCAAGAGCATCAATAATCTCTTTAGCCTTACGAGCTAGAGTTGGAGCATCCCCCACTACTTGTTGCTTGATGACCTGCTGGGTCAAGGTCGAACCACCACTAGACGAGCCTAGACCGACAAAGGTTCCCAAGGTCGCACGAATAACGGCCTTAGGCACAACTCCCTTGTGCTCATTGAAATGCTCGTCCTCTGTCGCAACAATAGCTTTCTTAAGGTTATCTGAGATAGCATCTGAAGCGACTGAAGTGCGCAATAAATCGCCCTCGATCGAGGCAATGGTACTACCGTCAGAATAAGTGATTTCTGAGATGGAGGCAATATCCTTCACTTGTTTGACCAACTCTTCTGCTTGAGGTACCTGGGCCTTGTCAAATAGAGCGACTCCATAACCCATAGCCACACCAGCGCCAAACAGTCCACCGATAAAACCTAAGATAAAGAGTGTGTTAAAAACTATTTTAAACCCACTCAAAACCTTAGCAAAAACAGATCCTGCCTTTCTAACTTTGTCAGAAGAGGTCCCCTTTTTACTGGTTTTCTTATTAGCTAGTTTTTCTGCTAGTCTTTTCTTCCATTTTGCAATTCGTTGCATTAGCTGCTGGAAAAAATGCAGCATTTTTGTTTTTAATTCATTAATTCTTTCTTTCATGAATGTCCTCGCTTTCTCTATTATACCATAAAAGGGAAATTTTCAATAAAATAGCCACTTTCTTCCCTATTCCACTAGGCTATTAATCAAGTTTGTGATACAATAGGTAGAAACAATATTTTATAAAGGAGAAAAGACACATGCACATTTTTGATGAGCTAAAAGAGCGTGGTTTGATTTTTCAAACGACTGATGAAGAAGCTTTGCGCAAAGCCCTAGAAGAAGGTCAAGTTTCTTATTATACTGGCTACGATCCAACTGCTGACAGCCTTCACCTCGGTCACCTTGTCGCAATCTTGACAAGTCGTCGTTTGCAATTAGCAGGTCACAAACCTTATGCGCTCGTTGGCGGTGCTACAGGTCTCATCGGAGATCCGTCCTTCAAAGATGCTGAACGTAGTCTCCAAACAAAAGACACAGTAAATGGTTGGGTCAAGTCTATCCAAGGACAACTTTCTCGTTTTCTTGACTTTGAAAATGGTGAAAACAAAGCTGTCATGGTCAACAACTACGACTGGTTTGGCAGCATCAGCTTCATTGACTTCCTCCGTGATATCGGAAAATACTTCACTGTCAACTACATGATGAGCAAGGAGTCTGTGAAGAAACGGATCGAAACAGGGATTTCTTACACTGAGTTTGCCTACCAAATCATGCAAGGCTATGACTTCTACGTCCTTAACCAAGAGCACAATGTTACTCTTCAAATCGGTGGTTCTGACCAATGGGGAAATATGACAGCTGGTACCGAATTGCTTCGTCGTAAGGCTGACAAGACTGGCCACGTGATCACTGTGCCACTCATCACAGACGCAACTGGTAAGAAATTTGGTAAATCAGAAGGAAACGCAGTCTGGCTCAACCCTGAAAAGACTTCTCCATACGAAATGTACCAATTCTGGATGAACGTCATGGATGCTGACGCTGTTCGCTTCTTGAAGATTTTTACCTTCTTGTCACTGGACGAGATTGAAGACATCCGTAAACAATTTGAAGCGGCTCCACACGAACGCTTGGCACAAAAAGTCTTGGCTCGTGAAGTCGTGACTCTTGTACACGGAGAAGAAGCCTACAAGGAAGCCCTCAATATCACTGAGCAACTCTTTGCTGGAAACATCAAAAACCTTTCTGTCAAAGAACTCAAACAAGGACTTCGTGGAGTGCCAAACTACCAAGTACAAGCAGACGAAAACCACAATATCGTGGAACTCCTCGTGTCATCTGGTGTGGTTAACTCAAAACGCCAAGCCCGTGAAGATGTTCAAAATGGAGCCATCTACGTCAACGGCGACCGTATCCAAGACCTTGACTATGTCTTGAGTGATGCAGATAAGTTAGAAAACAAACTAACTGTTATCCGCCGCGGGAAGAAAAAATACTTCGTTCTTACATACTAAAAAAGCAGACTGGAGGCATTTGCCATCCAGTCTTTTTTTTGCTAGACTAAAACTATGAATACAAACCTCAAACCCAAACTTCAACGTTTTGCTACTGCGACTGCCTTTTCCTGCCCTATCTGCCAAGAAGATCTGACCTTGGTCGAAACTAGTCTCAAGTGTAGCAACCGCCATTCTTTTGACTTGGCAAAATTTGGCTATGTCAATCTGGCTCCTCAAATCAAACAATCCACCAACTACGACAAGGAAAATTTCCAAAACCGTCAGCAAATCCTTGAAGCTGGTTTTTATCAGACTATCTTAGAAACCATCTCTGACCTGCTTGCAAGGCTAGAAACTGCCAAAACAATTTTAGATATCGGTTGTGGCGAAGGATTCTACTCTCGTAAACTCCAAGAAAGTCACCCTGACAAGACCTTCTATGCCTTTGATATTTCAAAAGACTCAGTCCAAATCGCTGCTAAGAGTGAACCCAACTGGGCAGTCAACTGGTTTGTCGGTGACCTGGCCCGTCTTCCTATAAAAGACGCCAGTATGGATATCCTGCTCGACATCTTTTCGCCTGCCAATTATGGAGAATTTCGCCGTGTTTTATCCAAAGATGGCATCTTGATCAAGGTCATCCCGACTGAAAATCACCTCAAAGAAATCCGTCAAATGGCGCAGGACCAGCTGACAAAGAAGGATTATTCCAACCAAGATATCAAAGAACATTTCCAGGGACATTTCAGCATCCAATCTCGCCAAATAACCTTCCTGACCAAATCCATCACAGCAGAGCAACGCCAAGCCCTGCTTGCCATGACGCCCTTACTCTTTCACGTTGACCAAAGTAAGATTGACTGGACTCAGTTGACTGAGATTACCATTGAAGCAGAGATTCTAGTTGGGAAAGTAGGGTGAAATATTTTAAAGATAAAAAAACGCATCTTTTTAGATGCGTTTTTTATAATCTGATGCAATGTATCTTAGTTCAAGTGCCAGATATCTTCATTGTACTGAGCGATTGTACGGTCAGATGAGAAGAATCCTGCTTTGGCAATGTTAACGATGACTTTATCCAACCATGCGTCACGGTCTTCGTAGTCAGCAAGCATTTGCTCTTTGACTTTGATGTAGTCTTCCAAGTCAAGGAGAGTCATGAACCAGTCTTTGTTGATCAATTCGTTGTAAAGACGTTCCAAGCGTTCTTTCTTACCTACTGCAAGAACAGCATCGCTCACGATGAAGTCAACCAATGGTTTGATAGCCTTACGAGCGTAGAATTCGCTTGATTTGTAAGCTGCTTTTGCGTAAAGGTCGATAACAGTTTCTGAATCTTCACCGAAGATATAGATGTTTTCGTCGCCAACCAATTCAGCGATTTCCACGTTAGCTCCGTCCATAGTACCAAGAGTCAAGGCTCCGTTCAACATGAATTTCATGTTACCAGTACCTGAAGCTTCTTTAGAAGCAAGTGAGATTTGTTCTGAGATGTCACATGCTGGGATCAAGAAGCTTGCTGCAGTAACGTTGTAGTTTTCAACCATTACGACTTGCAAGTGTGGAGCTACAGCTGGATCGTTAGCAATCACTTCTGACAAGCAGAGGATCAAGTGAATGATGTCTTGAGCGATTGTGTAGGCAGGTGCTGCTTTACCACCAAAGAAGACTGTGATTGGACGAGCAGGGATGTTACCAGCCTTGATATCAAGGTATTTGTGGATAACATACAAAGCGTTCATTTGTTGGCGTTTGTACTCATGAAGACGTTTGATTTGGATATCAAAGATAGAGTTTGTATTGATTTCCACACCTTGGTGCTCTTTCAAGTGACGAGCCAATTTACGTTTGTTGTGAGCCTTGATGCTTTCCAATTTTTCTTTGACAGCAGCCTTGTCTTCGTATGACAAGAGTTTTTCAAGCTCATCTGCTTCATGATGCCAACCATGTCCAAGAATCTCATCCAAGTAGTGAGACAAGCTTGGGTTAGCATGCATGAGCCAACGACGGAATGTGATACCGTTTGTTTTGTTGTTGAATTTTTCTGGGTAGATGTCGTAGAAAGCTTTCAACTCTGAGTTCTTCAAGATTTCAGTGTGAAGAGCTGCAACCCCGTTTACACTGTATCCGTAGTGGATATCCATGTGAGCCATGTGAACACGTCCGCTCTCATCGATGATTTGAACAGCTGGGTCTTTGTATTCTGCCTTCACACGACGGTCCAATTCTTTGATGATTGGTACCAAGTGAGGAACCACTTCTTGCAAGAATTCAAGAGGCCATTTTTCAAGGGCTTCAGCAAGGATTGTGTGGTTAGTGTAGGCAGTCATGCTACGTACGATTGAGATTGCTTCATCAAGTTCGATACCACGCGCAGTCAAAAGACGGATCAATTCAGGAATCACCATTGATGGGTGAGTATCGTTGATTTGTACAACTGCGTAGTCAGCAAGGTCATGCAAGTTGCTTCCTTTTTCGATTGCTTCGTCGATGATCAATTGGGCACCGTTTGAAACCATGAAGTATTGTTGGAAGATACGGAGCAATTCACCTTGCTTGTCGCTATCGTCTGGGTAAAGGAAGAGAGTCAAGTTACGAGCGATATCTGTCTTGTCAAAGTTGATACCATCTTCGATGATAGAAGAATCAACTGAATCCAAGTCAAACAAACGCAAGCGGTTTTTAGTAGCTGTCTTGTAACCAGGCACATCGATATCGTAAAGAGTAGATGTCAATGTGAAGTGTGCAAATGGTACTTGGTAGCTACGGCTTGAGCGTACCAACCAGTTTTGCTCAGTCAACCAAGCGTTAGGAATCGTTTCTTGTTGGTTGTTTTTAAGAACTTGTTGGAAAAGACCGAAGTGGTAGTTCAAACCAACACCATCACCATTCAAACCAAGTGTAGCAATTGAGTCGATAAAGCAGGCCGCCAAACGTCCCAAACCACCATTACCAAGTGATGGTTCCAATTCTACTTCTTCGATTTCGATCAACTCTTTACCTGCAGCTGCAAGTTCTTTTTTCACATCGTCGTAAAGTCCGAGGTTAATCAAGTTGTTTGACAAGAGTTTACCGATCAAGAACTCAGCTGAGATGTAGTAAACTTTTTTCTTACCAGTATTGACTGGTTTTTGACTGCTAGCAAGCTTGCTGTAGTTGAGAAGAGCAAGGTAAAGCTCTTCATTGCTACATTCTGCAATGGTTTTATTGTAACGCTTTTGTACAAATTCGTTTAATGGTAACATGTTTATGTGTCTCCTGATATTGTCTTATTTCTTTAATTCTACCAAATTTTCATTGATTCGGCGATAAATTGTAGTCAAGTCAAGCAAAGTTTCTTCAACAGCTGGTGTGAGTTGGTCTGCTGTCATACGCCATGACCAGTTTCCGCCAAGAGTAGATGGGAAGTTCATACGAGCTGACTCATCTAGTTCTAGCAAATCTTGCATCGTTGCAATGGCCATGAAGCTAACGGATGAAAAGACTGTGCGAAGCATTGCGTGTGGCACTGTCTCGTACTCTTTACGGTTGGTGTAACGCGCCATATACTCACGAGTTGGATCGTCGATTTCATTACGGTACCAACCAAGAACTGTATTGTTATCGTGTGTTCCTGTGTACATAACAGAGTTGGCAGGTGCCAAGTGTGGGCTATCAATACTTTCGTCTTCTGGGTTGAAGGCGAATTGAAGAATCTTCATCCCTGGGAAGCCAGTACGCTCACGCAACTCGATGACTTCATCTGTCATGAAACCGAGGTCTTCTGCGATGATGTTTAGCTCACCAAGCTCTTCCTTAACGGCTGCGAAGAGTTTGTAGCCTGGACCTTTCACCCATTTACCAGGTGCTGCTGTATCGGAACCAGCAGGAATTTCCCAGTAAGATTCGAAACCGCGGAAGTGGTCGATACGAACGATATCGTAGATTTTGAAGCTTTCGCGCAAGCGTTCAATCCACCATTTGTACCCGTCTTTGTCCATCGCTTCCCAGTCATAGATTGGGTTCCCCCAAAGCTGACCAGTGGCAGAAAACTCATCTGGTGGGCATCCTGCGATGCAAGTTGCTTTACCATTGGCATCTGTCTTGAAGAGGTGTGGATTTGCCCACATGTCGCTTGAATCTTCCGCTACATAGATAGGCATGTCTCCAACGATTTCGATGTGGTTATCGTTAGCGTAAGCTTTCAATTTCAACCATTGTTGGAAGAAAAAGTATTGAGTCACACGATGGTAAACCAACTTGTCTGCCAATTTCTCACGGTAGCTTTCAAGCGCCGAAACTTTACGAGCACGAGCATCTGCGTCTGGCCATTCTGTCCAAGCAAGATTGTTAAAATGCTCTTTGATAGCCATATACTCTGCGAAGAGTTCAAGCCATGATTGGTTGTCTTTAGCAAACTTCTCAAAATCTTTGACATCACCCACTTCCAAGAAGCGTTTCACTGCTTTTTCTAAAAGTGGACGACGTGCATAATAAATCTTCGCATAGTCAACTTCAGATGCATCGCTACCAAAGTCAACACCTTTAAGATCACTGGCTTCGAGCAAGCCTTGCTCTACCAAGATATCAAGGTCGATAAAATGCGTATTTCCAGCAAAGGCCGAGAATGATTGGTATGGAGAATCTCCATAGCTTGTTGTCCCAAGAGGGAGGATTTGCCAGTAACGTTGCTTCGTACGAACCAAGAAATCAACGAAATCATAGGCAGTCTGGCCAAATGATCCAATCCCGTATGCTCCTGGCAGAGAAGAGATGTGCATCAACACACCACTTTGACGTTTTTTCATAATAGCACCTCATGTGTTTGTTATAAAACGTTGCGTAATCAAGGCGCAAACGTTTGCGTTAAATTAAGTATAGCGTATTTCAAACACAAATGCAAGCGTTTTTAAAAAATTTTTTTGAATTATTTTAATCAAACAAAACTTGTTCCCACTGATATTTTATGAAATAAGCGAAAAAATTTTTAAAGATTTTCTAATTTAAGATAATTCATTCCCAATATCTGCTTTATTTTCTGAAAAACCGAGCCGGATTTACGCAATCGTTTCCCTAATATATTTCCTATTCAAGAAAAACAAGCGTTTTAAGTTCTTTCCTATATAAGGGCTTTAACAAATGTTTGAAACCTTAAAATTTTTTTAAAAAACTTTTTAAAAAAGCTTGCAACCGTTTTCTATTTGTGCTATACTAAGCTCATAAAAGAAAACGTTTGCGTTTTCTAAATAAATTATACTGTTATTCTTTAGGAGGAATACACTATGTCATCTAAATTCATGAAGAGCGCTGCTGTGCTCGGAACTGCTACTCTCGCTAGCTTGCTCTTGGTAGCTTGCGGAAGCAAATCTGCTGACAAAGCAGCTGATACTAGCTCTTCAGAAGCACAAGAACTCACTTTCTACGTTGAAGACCAATATAAAGCCTTCGCTGAATCAGCTGCAAAAGCTTATGAAAAAGAATCTGGCGTAAAAGTTACTATCAAAACAGGTGACCAAATGGGTGGTCTTGATAACCTTTCACTTGACAACCAATCTGGTAAGGCTGCTGATGTTATGATGGCTCCATACGACCGTGTAGGTAGCCTTGGTACTGACGGACAACTTTCAGAAGTTACTCTTAGTGATGGTGCAAAGACCGATGACAAAACAAAATCTCTTGTAACTGTTGGTGGTAAAGTATATGGTGCTCCAGCCGTTATCGAATCACTCGTTTTGTACTACAATAAAGACTTGCTAAAAGAAGCTCCTAAAACTTTTGCTGATTTAGAAAACCTTGCTAAAGATAGCAAATACGCTTTTGCTGGTGAAGATGGTAAAACTACTGCCTTCCTAGCTGACTGGACAAACTTCTACTACTCATACGGACTTCTTGCTGGTAACGGTGCTTACGTATTCGGCCAAAATGGTAAAGATCCTAAAGATATCGGACTTGCAAACGAAGGTGCCATCACAGCTATCAACTACGCTAAATCTTGGTACGAAAAATGGCCAAAAGGTATGCAAGATACTGAAGGAGCTCCAAACTTAATTCAAACTCAATTCCAAGAAGGTAAAACTGCTGCTATCATCGATGGTCCTTGGAAAGCTCAAGCATTCAAAGATGCTAAAGTAAACTACGGTGTTGCGACTATCCCAACTCTTCCAAACGGTAAAAACTACGAAACATTTGGTGGTGGTAAAGCTTGGGTTATCCCAGCAAGCACTAAGAACCTTGAAGGAGCTCAAAAATTTGTAGACTTCCTTGTATCAACTGAACAACAAAAAGCGTTCTACGACGCTACAAATGAAATCCCAGCCAACACTGAAGCTCGCACTTATGCTGAAGGCAAAAAAGATGAGTTGACAACAGCCGTGATTGAACAGTTCAAGAACGCTCAACCAATGCCAAACATCTCACAAATGTCAGCTGTTTGGGACCCAGCTAAAACAATGCTCTTTGAAGCTGTAAGTGGTAAGAAAGATGCGAAAACAGCTGCTAACGATGCTGTAACATTGATCAAGGAAACAATCAAACAAAAATTTGGTGAATAATTGATTTGTTCAAGGGGGGTGGAAGCAAAATCCCCCTTTGAATTTATAGATACGCTTCTTATCAGTTGTATGTATCTTACGATTGAATCTGAGTTTTATCTCGCATCCTATGAAAGGAGTAATCATGGAAAAACAACAGCCTCGCAAAGCAGCCTTGCTGTCAATCATTCCTGGTTTAGGACAAATCTATAACAAACAAAAAGCTAAAGGATTTATTTTCCTTGGTGTTACTGTTTTATTTGTTCTGTATTTTCTAACACTTGCAAGCCCTGAATTGAGCAATTTGATCACACTTGGTGACAAACCTGGTCGTGACAATTCACTTTTCATGCTGATTCGTGGTGCTTTTCACTCTATCTTTGTTGTCGTTTACTTACTCTTTTATATCTTTAATATCAAAGATGCACATACGACTGCTAAACGTATCAACAACGGTATTCCTGTAGCTCGTACCTTCAAGGATATGGTTAAGGGCGTTTATGAAAATGGGTTCCCATACCTTTTAATCATCCCATCGTATGTAGCGATGACATTTGCGATTATCTTCCCTGTTATCGTAACCTTGATGATCGCCTTTACCAACTATGACTTCCAACACTTGCCACCAAACAAATTGTTGGACTGGGTTGGTTTGACGAACTTCACAAACATCTGGAGCTTGAGCACCTTCCGTTCAGCCTTTGGTTCTGTTCTTTCTTGGACCATTATCTGGGCCTTGGCTGCTTCTACTTTGCAGATTGTCATTGGTATCTTTACAGCCATCATTGCCAACCAACCATTTATCAAAGGAAAACGTATCTTTGGTGTTATTTTCCTTCTTCCTTGGGCAGTTCCAGCCTTCATCACTATCTTGACATTCTCAAACATGTTTAATGATAGTGTCGGTGCCATCAACACCCAAGTCTTGCCTCTTTTGTCTAAGGTTCTTCCTTTCCTAGATGGAGCTCTTATCCCTTGGAAAACAAATCCAACTTGGACGAAGGTTGCCTTGATTATGATGCAAGGTTGGCTAGGATTCCCATACATTTACGTTTTGACTTTGGGTATCTTGCAGTCTATTCCTAACGACCTCTACGAAGCGGCTTACATCGATGGGGCCAATGCTTGGCAAAAATTCCGCAACATCACTTTCCCTATGATTTTGGCTGTTGCAGCACCAACATTGATCAGCCAATACACCTTCAACTTTAACAACTTCTCTATCATGTATCTCTTTAATGGTGGAGGGCCTGGTACTGTCGGAGGCGGAGCCGGTTCAACTGATATCTTGATTTCATGGATTTACCGTTTGACAACAGGTACATCTCCTCAATACTCTATGGCGGCAGCTGTTACCTTAATTATCTCAATCATTGTCATCTCTATCTCTATGATCGCATTCAAGAAACTACACGCATTTGATATGGAGGACGTCTAAGATGAATAACTCAATCAAACTCAAACGTAGACTGACTCAAACCCTCACTTACCTCTACTTGATTGGCCTATCAATCGTGATTATCTATCCACTTTTGATTACCATCATGTCAGCCTTTAAAGCAGGTAACGTCGCAGCCTTTAAACTCGATACCAACATCGACTTCAATTTTGATAACTTTAAAGGACTCTTTACTGAAACCTTATACGGCACTTGGTATCTCAATACCTTGATTATCGCCTTGATTACCATGGTTGTTCAAACAAGTATCATCGTACTGGCTGGTTATGCCTACAGCCGATACAACTTCTTGGCTCGTAAGCAAAGTTTGGTCTTCTTCTTGATCATTCAAATGGTGCCAACCATGGCCGCATTGACCGCCTTCTTCGTTATGGCGCTTATGTTGAACGCTCTTAACCATAGCTGGTTCCTCATCTTCCTCTACGTCGGAGGAGGTATTCCGATGAATGCTTGGCTCATGAAAGGTTACTTCGATACCGTGCCAATGTCTCTTGACGAATCTGCGAAACTAGATGGTGCAGGACACTTCCGTCGCTTCTGGCAAATCGTTCTCCCTCTTGTTCGCCCAATGGTGGCTGTACAAGCTCTTTGGGCCTTCATGGGACCTTTCGGGGATTATATCCTCTCTAGTTTCTTGCTTCGTGAGAAAGAATACTTTACTGTTGCCGTTGGTCTCCAAACCTTCGTTAGCAATGTGAAAAACATGAAGATTGCCTACTTCTCAGCAGGTGCTATCCTCATCGCCCTTCCAATCTGTATTCTCTTCTTCTTCCTACAAAAGAACTTTGTTTCAGGACTTACAAGTGGTGGCGACAAGGGATAATCTATCCCCGCCACCCTTTTTCATTTTGGAGCATGTTGCTACAGCTACAAGATTGGACACCCTTCTACAAATCTTATTGAAACTATCTTTCAATAAGGAATTGATTTACTAGACTTGAAATAAAGCACATTTCTCTATATAATAATACTCATATAGAAAACACTTTTAGAAAGATGCCTATGCTTCCATATCCATTCTCGTATTTCTCTAGTATCTGGGGATTTCGTAAGCCCCTATCAAAACGTTTCGGACTTAACTGGTTTCAGCTTTTCTTTACTAGCATTTTCCTCATCAGTTTGTCCATGATTCCGATTGCCATTCAAAACAGCTCACAGGAAACGTACCCACTGGATACCTTTATCGACAATGTCTACACTCCACTGACAGATGAAGCCATCATGGACTTGTCAGAGAATACACAAATCGTAGATGGAAAGCTGAACTACTCAGGTACGAAGAATCAGCAACCTTCTCTTTTGCTTGGTCCAAGCCAAAGCAAAGAACTGCCAAAGGACTTACAACTTCATTTTGATACGGAAGAACTTGTCATCAGCAAGGAAAGTAAAGAGCTGACTCGTATTCGCTACCACGCGATTCAAACGGAGAGTTTCCAGAGCAAGGAAGATTTAACCCAGGCCATTTCTAAAGACTGGTACCAACAAAACCGGGTCTATATCAGTCTCTTTCTCGTTCTTGGTGCAAGCTTCCTCTTTGGATTAAATTTCTTCATTGTCTCTCTTGGGGCTAGCTTTCTCCTTTATATCACAAAAAAATCACGCCTCTTTTCATTTAGGACCTTTAAAGAGTGCTATCATTTTATCTTGAACTGTTTAGGATTACCAACTCTGATTACGCTTATTTTGGGACTTTTTGGCCAAAATATGTCAACCCTTATCACTGTACAAAACATTCTTTTTGTTCTTTATCTGGTCACTATTTTTTACAAGACACATTTCCGTGATCCAGATTACCATAAATAGGAGATTTTTATGCCCGTGACGATTAAAGATGTGGCTAAGGCAGCAGGTGTCTCACCTTCAACTGTTACCCGCGTCATTCAAAATAAATCAACGATTAGTGATGAAACCAAAAAACGAGTTCGTAAGGCTATGAAGGAACTCAACTACCATCCCAACCTCAATGCTCGCAGTCTAGTTAGCAGCTATACTCAGGTTATCGGCCTGGTGCTTCCTGATGACTCGGATGCCTTTTACCAAAACCCTTTCTTCCCATCTGTCCTTCGAGGGATCGCCCAAGTCGCGTCTGAAAACCACTACGCTATTCAGATTGCAACAGGGAAAGATGAGAAAGAACGTCTCAATGCGATTTCTCAGATGGTTTATGGCAAGCGTGTTGACGGTTTGATTTTCCTCTACGCCGAGGAAGAAGACCCTCTGGTCAAACTGGTAGCCGATGAGCAGTTCCCTTTCCTCATTCTCGGGAAATCTACTTCACCTTTTATCCCTCTTGTTGATAATGACAATGTACAAGCTGGCTTTGATGCGACAGAGTATTTCATCAAAAAAGGATGCAAACGAATTGCCTTTATCGGGGGTACAAAGCGACTCTTCGTAACGCAAGATCGTCTAACTGGCTATGAGTCCGCACTCAAACAACACCAACTTCCAATTGATACCAACTTAACCTACTTTGCGACCGAATTTCTAGAAGAAAAAGGTTATCAGTTCAGTGAACTCCTGTTCAATCACGATCCGCAGATTGATGCTATCATCACAACTGACAGCCTCCTAGCGGAAGGAGTTTGTGACTACATCAGCAAGCATCAGTTAAAGGTTCCTGTCTTGAGTTTCGACTCTGTCAATCCTCGACTTGACCTCGTAGCTTATGTCGATATCAATAGTCTAGAACTTGGGCGGACATCATTTGAGACGATTTTACAGATCATCAATGACGCAAAAAATAACAGACAAATCTGTTACCGCCAGTTGATTGCCCACAAAATTATCGAAAAATAAAGACCAGCCCCAAGGCTGGTCTTTTGAGTATTATTAATTGTCTGTTTCTACGAATCGTCCTAAGATATGGACATTTTCAGATACAGAGACAAAGGCTGTCGGATCAACCTGTTTCATGATGTGTTTAAAATCATTAAACTCTGCTCGTGTGATAACCGTAATCAAGACTGCTTTTCTCTCATGATTATAAGTTCCTTCTGCATCGTGGATCATGGTTGCTCCGCGGTGCAATTTTTTATGGATTTTTGCGATTACCTTGTTAGGATTATTGGTCACAATCATGGCCTGCATGCGTTTTTGCTTGGTAAAGACCGCATCCGTCACACGGCTAGATACAAAGATGGTAATCATAGAGTAGAGGGCGTATTTCCAACCAAAGGTCAATCCTGCTATCAGCATAATGGTCCCATTCACTAAGAAAGAAATACTGCCGACATTTCTCCCTGTTTTCTTTCGAATGGTGAGACTGACGATATCTGTACCTCCGCTAGAAATATTGTTACGGAGTGCAAAACCAATCCCCAAGCCCATGACAACACCCCCAAAAAGGGCATTGATAATGGGATCCTCTGTCAAGGTCACAACTGGTACAATCTGGATAAAGAGGGAACTCATGGATACTGTGATAAAAGTAAAGACCGTAAATTTATGTCCAATTTGATACCAAGCCAAAATCATTAACGGAAAATTAATAGCATAAAAGGTTAGCGATATCGGAATGTAAAACCCAAACCAGTGATTACTCAAGGCAGAGATAATCTGTGCCAGACCCGTCGCGCCGCTGGAGTAAACGTGTCCTGGTTGAAAAAAGAAATTGACTGCTACTGCTGACAAAAAGCCATAAACCAGAGAAGCCGAGACTTTCTCATCATATTTTTCCCGAGAGATACTTTGTAAAACTCGTAAGATTTTTATCTGATAAGCAAAGCGGCGCAGATAATAGCGCCACCGCTTAATTCGTTTTGCTTGTTTCATCTTCTTCTACTTGTAAGCTGAGTTCCTCTAGTTGTTTGAGAGCGACTGTTGATGGAGCTTGTGTCATTGGGTCGGTTGCCTTATTGTTCTTAGGAAAGGCAATGACTTCACGAATATTTTCTTCTCCTGCTAAGAGCATCACAAAACGGTCAAGTCCAATAGCCAAGCCACCGTGGGGTGGGAAACCATAGTCCATGGCTTCAAGAAGGAAGCCAAACTGGTCATTTGCTTCTTCAGCTGAGAAACCAAGAGCCTTAAACATGCGTTCTTGAAGGTCTTTTTGGTTGATACGAAGACTACCACCACCAAGCTCATAACCATTCAAGACGATATCGTAAGCAATGGCACGAACCTTAGCCAAATCACCTTCTAATTCGTGAGCGGTTTCTTCCTGTGGAAGAGTGAACGGATGGTGGGCACTCATGTAACGACCTTCTTCTTCAGACCATTCAAACATTGGCCAATCAACCACCCAAAGGAAGTTGAATTTATCGTTATCAATCAAGTCAAGCTCTTTGGCGATACGGCCACGAAGGGCGCCTAGTGTTGCATTGGCCACTTCAAGCGTATCTGCCACAAATAGAACCAAATCCTTATCTTCAAGACCAAGTGCTGCAGTCAAATCTGCTTGGATCTCAGTCAAGAACTTGGCAACTGGTCCATTTAATTCTCCATCAACTACCTTGACCCAAGCAAGACCTTTGGCTCCGTACTGTTTGGCTACTTCGGTCATCTTGTCGATGTCTTTACGTGAGTAGTTGTCCGCTGCGCCTTTGACTACAATAGCTTTAACAGCAGGTGCTTCTGAAAAGACTTTGAAGTCTACACCTTTGACCACTTCTGTCAAGTCCTGAAGCAACATGTCAAAACGAGTATCAGGCTTGTCAGAACCGTAAAGAGCCATGGCATCATCGTACTTCATACGTGGGAAGGGAAGGGTTACTTCAATCCCTTTTGTTTCCTTCATCACGCGCGCAATCAAGCCTTCTGTAATATCTTGGATTTCTTGCTCCGTAAGGAAGGAAGTTTCCAAGTCGACCTGGGTAAACTCAGGCTGGCGGTCTCCACGCAAGTCCTCATCACGGAAACATTTAACGATTTGATAGTAACGGTCAAAACCAGCATTCATCAACAACTGTTTTGTAATCTGTGGACTCTGAGGAAGAGCGTAGAAATGCCCTTTATTGACACGAGATGGTACCAAATAGTCACGCGCCCCTTCTGGCGTTGATTTAGAAAGGAACGGCGTCTCCACATCGATAAACTCCAACTCATCCAAGTAATTACGGATTGAGTGGGTCACCTTAGCACGAAGTTTAAGATTTTCCAACATCTCTGGACGACGAAGGTCAAGGTAACGGTAACGCAAACGTGTATCGTCATTGGCCTCAATCCCATCCTTAATCTCAAAAGGCGTTGTTTTAGCTGTATTAAGTACTGCCAAAGCTGTCACGTTCAACTCAACTGCACCCGTTGGCAATTTATCATTAGCTTGCTCACGCGCAGCGACTTGTCCAGTCACCTCAATGACAAATTCGCTACGAAGGCTTTCAGCTGTTGCCATAACCTCTGCAGATACTTTTTCAGGATTGATAACCAACTGCATGATCCCTTCACGGTCACGAAGATCAATAAAAATCAAGCCCCCTAGGTCACGACGACGGCCAACCCATCCTTTCAAGGTCATTTCTTGTCCGATGTGTTCCTCACGAACACGACCAGCATACATACTACGTTTCATGTTTTCTCTCCTCTTTTATTCTGTTACTATTTTACCATAAAAGCGCAAGCTCTTCATGAAAATCATCAGAAAAGTTTGATTGCCGTTAGAAATCAAAACGAACAGACAAAAATAGCGAGACTATCAAAAAATCCGATGAAAACGTCATCGGATTCTCTGATTATGATTCTTAACCTTTTTACGCTTTTCAGCAATCTCAGCTGCCTTTTTAGGTAGAACAATCTCCGTCGCATAAGCCGAAGCAAAACGTAAGACACCTGCAATAGGCGCAAAGACAACTGCTAGATAGTTGTAAAAGAAGTCGCCTTTAAAGGCATAGGCAAGTGCTCCGATGATAAAGAAGAGAACAACCGCCTGTATCACTGCTAATAAAATTACTCGTTTCATGTGACCTCCTGACTCTATTATAGCATGAGAATCATCAAAAAGCCGATTAAATTATTCAAAGCGTGGAGAGAAATGCTGTAAAGAAGACCTTTTCGGCTCACATAAGCCAGACCCAAACTCAATCCCAGACTAGCATAGACTAAAAATTGTTGCAAAGTCCCTGGAAAATGAATCAAGGCAAAAAGCACACTCGATACGAGGAGAAACAGAGCTGTCTGTTTGCCGTTGTTCTGCTTAGGAAAGAGATAGCGCGCCAGCATCCCTCTAAATATGAGTTCTTCCGTCAGAGGAGCAAAAACCACTACCATAAAGAAACCAAAGACAGGCTGAGCAACTGTCAATTGTGATACGATTTGTTGATTGACTGACGGATCTTCTGGCAAAAAGAACTGGGCTATAATCGCCACTAGCAAAACCAGGGTTGGCAACCAGATATAACGATTAAAAGCTGTTGTCTGGATGCTAACCTTTTCTGTCTGATACCATCTGTAAACTCCATAAACATAGGCCCCTGACAGGACGATATAGAGTGGCAAGACTCCAAAGATTGAAGCCCCCAGATCAAGCGCTGAGAGAGCCATGCTCTGAACCAGACCATAGCCAAAGAAAAAGGATAGAACAGCTAGAAGAAACCAGCCAAGATTTTTAAGTAAGTTCATAAAAGACTCCTATTTGAAATGAAGACTTAGCATTGTTATTCACATCATCTTGATAAAAATGTGGAATACAGTCGCAACCAAAAGGGATAATAAGCGAATTCCTCTTGCAAAAATAGAAACGGTAGTAATGGTTTTATAAAGATATTTTGGAGCAAGCAAGAGCAATGTTAATCCTAGGAAAAAGAGGGGCAGGAGTAAGGTCCTGACCAGTTTATCTGTCATTAAAATCCTAGTTTTTCAAAGACTTGAGAGAAATTTTGGCTGATGGTCTCAAGGGATGCTTCCACTTCTTCTCGTGTTTGGTTGTTCTTAACTGTCACTTGTCCGCTTTCGACTTCGCTCTCTCCGAGAGTGATGAGGGTCTTAGCCGCAAAGACATCGGCGGACTTGAACTGAGCTTTGAGTTTACGGTTAAGGTAATCACGCTCTGCTTTGAATCCTTGTTGGCGAAGGGCTTGTACCAATTCCAAGGCCTTAACATTTGCTCCTTCACCCAAGACTGCGATATAGACATCTAGGGCATTTTCGATAGGGAGGGTCACACCTTGCTTTTCAAGGATGAGAAGCAGGCGCTCTACACCAAGGCCAAATCCAAATCCAGCAGTTTCAGGACCACCAAAGTAAGAGACCAAGCCATCGTAGCGACCACCCGCACAGACGGTCAAATCATTGCCCTCGATTTCAGTGATGAACTCGAAAATCGTGTGGTTGTAGTAGTCCAGACCACGCACCATATTGGGATCGATGATATAGTCTACTCCAAGATTTTCCAACATCTGACGGACGGCATCAAAGTGTGCTTGGCTTTCTTCATCAAGGAAATCCAAGATAGATGGTGCATTCTCCACTGCTACCTTGTCTTCTTTCTCCTTAGAGTCCAAGACACGAAGAGGATTTTCCTCCAAGCGACGTTGGCTATCCTTAGACAAGGTCTCCTTGAGCGGTGTCAAATAGTCGATCAAGGCTTGACGATAGGCCGCACGGCTCTCAGGATTTCCCAGAGTGTTGAGATGCAATTTCACACCTTTAATGCCGATTTCTTTCAAGAAATGGGCTGCCATAGCGATGGTTTCCACATCGGTAGCTGGATTACTAGAGCCAAAACACTCGACACCAATCTGGTGGAATTGGCGTAAACGCCCTGCCTGTGGACGCTCATAACGGAACATAGGGCCCATGTAGTAGAACTTACTTGGCTTTTGTACTTCTGGGGCGAAGAGTTTATTTTCCACATAAGAACGGACAACGGGCGCAGTTCCTTCTGGACGGAGGGTAATATGGCGGTCACCCTTGTCATAAAAATCGTACATTTCCTTGGTTACAATATCGGTTGTATCTCCGACAGAGCGACTGATAACCTCGTAATGCTCAAAAATAGGCGTACGCACTTCTGCATAGTTATAGCGCTTGAAAATTTTACGGGCAAAGCCCTCAACGTACTGCCACTTAGCAGACTCAGCAGGTAAAATATCCTGCGTTCCTTTTGGTTTTTGTAATTTCATAGGGAATCCTCTTTAAACTTAATAGTCTTATTTTACCATAAATAGAGGGATTAAAACAGTGAGAAAAGAAGACTAGAATCTAAATATCATTTTTGAGATTAAGACTAGCTAGGAGAATGGCAAGCAAGGAAAGGCCAACAAATAAGATCCAGGTCAACTGCATATCCCATACGGCTACAAGTGAAAAACAGGCTGTTCCCACAGGAATAGAAAGGGTAAAGAGAAGATTTAAAAAATTGCTGGTACGTGAAAGGACCTCTGGGGATAGATTTTTCATGAGCATAGCGCTAATCTTGGGAGAAATTTTTCCAGAAATATACATCGTAAAGAAGAGGAAAAACATTCCGATCAAAACTTGATTTAATAAATTGGCTAGGCCAACTAGGGTCGCTCCAAGCGTCACCCACATCATTAACCTTAATAAAGGCTGTTTCCCAAAATAATCATTTCCCGCAAGGCTACTGATGATGACTGCTAAGAAAACACAGACCTGCTCGATAAATAGCGCCTCTGTGTACGAAAAGTTCAACAGAGAGTGGCTCAAAAAGAAGATGTTATAAATGCCTCCCAAAGCACCACCCAATGCGTTAATCAATAAAACCGCACAGAGCATCAAACCAAAGTTCTTTTGTCCGCTTTGAAGAAAAACGAGATGTAAATTTCGGTAAATCGATAGAAACTGGTCTTTGATAGAAAGCTTCTCATTTTTTAGGATTTCACCATCAGCAGATGAAACTGACAGGTTCAATTTGCTTCTGCCTAAAAAGAGAATAGCGGCTGATACTAGGAAAAAACAGGCATTGATTCCAGCAACGAGGGAAAAATTGTTGACCGATAGACCTAAGAGCCAGACTCCGAAAGCTTGACCACCAATAGCTGAAATATAGGTGATGAACTGGGAAAAAGAATAAGCTTCCATCAGATATTGTTCAGCTACTTTTTCCTTGATGAAAGGCATGCGCAAACCACCAGCAAAATCACTGATTAGATCGCTAATGACATTGATCAAACACAGGCTAGAAAAGGCAAAGAGATTGCCTTGACCAAGCAACAGAGCTGCTAGGAAAAAGAGAAGAGCCTGAAACAAACCACTATAGGTCATCCATTTGACCTTGCCCCTCGTGTAATCTGCCCGAATCCCTACAAAAACTGTAAAGAGAGTCGGAAGAATCATGACAATATTCGCCATAGCAACCGCAAAAGAGGCTTGTGGCAAGGTCGACGCATAGACGATAAATACCAGATTAAAAATCGAAGCACCAAAAGCATTGAAGAATCGTGACAAAGTCAACAGTCGATAAGCTGGATTTCTAAACAATAGTTTCATAGGTAATCTCCCTTCTTGTTCTACGTTCTATATGAAGTATGACTACAGTATAGCACTTAGGAATTAGCGGGAAATTTTTTTGAATATATGCAACACACAAAAAACGATAGAAGTTCTTTAATGGCCTGAGAGAGGTCTAGAGTTCTATCGCTTCAAATTTCAAATTATTTTCTTAACTTGCAGATATTCAACAATCGGGCGTGTTTCTATAGTATTCGGCAGATTTGTTACAGCCAAGCATCTCAAAAATACGGACTGCATCCTCCATCTTTTTCTGACCTTCCTTGACTCTGCCTTGCTTGCTATCAAGGAGACCTTCCGCCCACAAGTAGACTATTCGGAAATAGGTCTCGTTTTCCTTGTAGAAATGCTCTTCGATAACACGTTTAAAATAATAGGCATTGGTAAATTCTTCACACTCAATGCTAGCTAAAAAACCATTCAATAGCATGGTGTGAAAAAGGTTACGATTACCAGACATTTCCATTAGAAAATCGGATTTGCGGACCATTTCTCGTACATATCTAGTAAAAAGAGGAACAGATAAGAGTGGGGAACTGACTGAGAACAAATTGAGTTCATAGATTCCCCAAATCTCGGTAGAAAACAGGTAGTCATGAAGGACTTTCCCTTCCTCTGCTGTTAACTCTACCGTTTCATCCATGCTCTTCATATAAGACTTGATCATAATGGCATTTAGAATATGTTTCTGTTTATTTTGAGAATCAGCATGCTTTTGATACTCCTTACGATACAAGTCCTCGAGAGGTGCTATGTCCTTTGGATCCAAGATATCTGTGATTTCTTTTCTCAACTCAGAATCTGTATCATACTGAAAACCTCTCGCCAGAAAGAGAATTTCTTCTACACTAGTAGATATATTTTCTAGGGCAAACAGAAACTTTTCCACCGAAAGCTCACTCTGACCAGTTTCAAATCGGGACAACATAGACGGCGAAAATTGTCCCCTAGTTGCTTGTCTCAGCGAGATATTTCTTGACTCTCGTAATTGTCTAAAGACTTTTCCAATCTGCTCCATAGACTTCCCCTTGATTCCTCATTTTCTTCATTTTATCATATTTTTCAGAAAATTCATCAAAAACTTGCCAAATTGTCAGAATTATGAGAAAATAGAGGATACTTATCACGTGGAGGGACTGTTATGAGAGACGACATCAAAATCAATGACCGGGCTTTGGCCTTGCAAGACCAAATTATTGAAAAACTAGAGAAGGTTTTTGATACAGATGTGGAATTGGATGTTTACAATCTGGGCTTGATTTATGAAATCAATCTGGACGAAACAGGTCTCTGCAAGATTGTCATGACCTTTACTGACACTGCCTGCGATTGCGCTGAAAGCCTGCCTATCGAAATCGTCGCAGGTCTGAAACAAATCGAGGGTATCGAAGATGTCAAGGTTGAAGTCACCTGGTCACCTGCCTGGAAGATTACACGAATCAGTCGCTACGGCCGTATTGCCCTGGGACTACCACCTCGTTAAAACATAAAAGGCTCTCTGTTTACTTTCAGAGAGCTGTTTTATTATTAAATTCCTTTAACTGCAAAATAGTGCCCACTCGGGTTTGCAAAGTTAAAATTCAAAAACGGTTCTTCATTCACTGGACTAGTTGTATCGGTTATCCTAGACACCAGTTTATGTAAGGCGTAGATATCTTTAGCTTCAAAAAGAATACTTGGCTTCATATCAACTACTTCTGGCGATACCTGACGAATAAAGTCCTTGGCATAGACAGTAAAAGTCAAAGTACTATCTACATGCGGTTTCATCTCAAAAGTTTTAAATCCCATTATTTCCGATTGGTTAAAACTTCAAATCCAATGGCAGACCAAAAATCTTTCTCTGCTACGACGTCATCTACATAAAGCATGATCCCTGTATTTTTTGAAAACATTGTCTCTCCTTTATCAATTCAACTCGAATTAACATTTTAGCACAATCATTAAAAAGGAACAATTGATTTGATTAAAACAAAACAGTGCAACCTTATCTAGACTGCACTGTTTTTTAGTCTTAGTTATTTTTTACCTGACTTATCCATATTCCAGAAGTCTGTCACGGCTCCGCGTGAAGCAGATGATACGATATGGGCATATTTACCAAGAACACCACGGCTGTAAAGTGGTGGCAAGGTTGTTTCTGCTTTACGTTTTTCAAGTTCTTCTTCCGATACGGCCATGGAAATTTCTTTGGTATCTTGGTCAACCGTAACGATATCACCTGTACGAAGGTAGGCAATTGGTCCACCATCCTGAGCTTCAGGGGCGATATGTCCAACAACCAGACCATAAGTACCACCAGAGAAACGTCCGTCTGTCAAGAGGGCAACCTTGTCTCCTTGACCTTTACCAACGATCATGGATGAAAGTGACAGCATCTCAGGCATACCAGGACCACCCTTAGGTCCAACGAAACGGACAACGACAACATCGCCATCAACGATTTCATCTGTCAGAACAGCCTGAATGGCATCTTCTTCTGAGTCAAAGACTTTAGCAGGTCCAACGTGACGACGCACTTTAACACCTGATACCTTAGCAACCGCGCCATTAGGGGCAAGGTTCCCGTTCAAGATGATAAGCGGACCATCTGCACGTTTTGGATTTTCAAGTGGCATAATGACTTTTTGACCTGGTGTGAGGTCTGCAAAGTCAGCCAAGTTTTCAGCAACCGTCTTACCAGTACATGTGATGCGGTCTCCATGAAGGAAGCCATTTGCCAAGAGATATTTCATAACCGCAGGTACACCACCGACTTCGTAGAGATCTTGGAAGACATACTGACCAGATGGTTTCAAATCGGCCAAGTGAGGAACACGCTCTTGGATCGTATTGAAGTCCTCAAGTGACAAGTCAACATTAGCCGCATGGGCAATGGCAAGCAAGTGAAGAGTGGCATTTGTAGAACCACCGAGAGCCATCGTTACAGTGATGGCATCTTCAAAGGCTTCACGAGTCAAGATATCTGATGGTTTGAGACCAAGCTCCAGCATCTTGACAACAGCACGTCCTGCTGCTTCGATATCTTCTTTCTTGTCAGCTGATTCAGCTGGGTGAGATGAAGATCCTGGCAAACTCATACCTAGAACTTCGATAGCAGTCGCCATGGTATTAGCTGTATACATACCACCACAGCCACCAGGGCCAGGGCAGGCATTACATTCAAGACGCTTCACGTCCTCAGCTGTCATGTCACCGTGGTTCCACTTACCGATACCTTCAAAGACAGAAACCAAGTCAATGTCTTTGCCATCAAGATTTCCCGGTGCAATGGTCCCACCATAGGCGAAAATAGCTGGGATATCCATATTGGCAATGGCAATCATGGAACCAGGCATGTTCTTGTCACAGCCACCGATAGCCACAAAGGCATCCACATTATGCCCCCCCATAGCCGCCTCGATTGAGTCCGCAATGATATCGCGAGATGTTAGAGAGAAACGCATCCCAGGCGTTCCCATGGCAATCCCGTCCGCTACGGTAATGGTTCCAAACTGAACAGGCCAAGCACCTGCCGATTTGATACCCTCTTTAGCCAATTTTCCGAAATCATGCAAGTGGATGTTACATGGTGTATTTTCCGCCCAAGTCGAAATCACTCCCACAATCGGTGTTTCAAAATCCTTATCTGTCATACCAGTCGCACGAAGCATAGCGCGGTTTGGTGATTTAACCATGCTGTCATAAATGCTACTGCGGTGACGTTTATCTAATTCAGTCATCTTATCCCTCCCGCTTCAGTTTTTACTATTATAGCACATTTTAAAGGCAATGAACAGAAGAAAATTCTTGAATTTTCAGAAAATTCTATACAGTGATATTTTCTTTAAAAATGTTACATTTATTTCTTGACTTTACAAATTAAAGTGATATCATTTAGATATCACATAACAGGAGGTCATTCTTATGACTGAAAAACTAATCAATTCAAAACCAAATGGTGTAGCGGCCTTGATACTTATCGAGTTGACACTCGTACTTGGCATTTTTATATTTGTAATCGGTGCTGGTTCGGAAAACGTTTTTGGAATTATTATCGGACTTTTATTAAGCTTAATTGCAGGTCTAGCTCATGCTGGTTTAAAAGTTGTCAAACCTCAGGAAGCTCTGGTTTTGACCCTCTTTGGTAATTATACAGGTACCATCAAAGAACCTGGTTTTTACTTTGTCAATCCTTTTAGCATAGCAGTCAACCCTGCAAACCACACTCGACTTGGTCAAAGTGGTGATGTTAGCACAAAATCTCCTTTTTCAGGAATGAAATCATCAAATGGCAATGATGTAAGCCTTGAAATTGGCAAGAAACAGATTTCTCTCAAGGTTATGACCTTGAGCAATTCTCGCCAAAAAATCAATGATTGTCTAGGAAATCCCGTAGAAATCGGTATCGCGGTAACTTGGAGAGTTGTCGATACCGCTAAGGCAGTCTTCAACGTTGATAACTATAAAGAATATCTCTCATTGCAGTGTGATAGCGCCCTCCGTAATATTGTCCGCATCTATCCTTACGATGTGTCTCCTAATGTAGATACTACAGGGGATGGACAAGCAGATGAAGGTAGTCTCCGCGGTTCTAGTGAGATTGTAGCTAAACGTATTCGTGAAGAAATCCAAAGTCGTGTTGAGGATGCTGGCTTGGAAATCCTTGAAGCCCGAATCACTTACCTAGCTTATGCGCCAGAAATTGCTGCTGTCATGCTTCAACGTCAACAAGCATCTGCTATTATCGATGCACGTAAGATGATTGTAGACGGCGCTGTAGGAATGGTTGAAATGGCCCTAGAACGTCTCAATGAAGGGGAATTGGTAGAGCTTGACGAAGAACGAAAAGCTGCCATGGTTTCAAATCTCTTAGTCGTTCTCTGTGGCAATCATGATGCACAACCAATTGTCAACGCAGGAAGTCTTTACTAAAGATGGCTGAAGCTAAAAAAAAGCAGATCCCCCTTCGACTCTCAACAAAGTTATACGCTGCACTCGCATCATGGGCAGAAGACGACTTTCGTTCAGTCAATGGGCAAATCGAATATCTCCTCACAGAATGTGTCAAACAACGGAAGAAAGACGGAAAATACGTATCAGAAACCATTGACGAACCATTTGAGATTGATATTTAACACCTTCTCCTGTCTGCTGGGTCAGACGGGAGAATTTTTTCATCTTTTTTTGTCAAGTAACTTTACTTTACAAAAAAGTTTTGATATACTATTAAAGTTGATGAAAATCAAACCTAACTGAATTATATCTTAAAAGGAGAAATCAAAATGGCAGTACCTGCACGTCGCACTTCAAAAGCGAAGAAAAACAAACGTCGTACACACTACAAAGTAACAGCTCCATCTGTAAACTTTGACGAAACTACTGGAGATTACTCACGTTCTCACCGCGTATCACTTAAAGGATACTACAAAGGACGTAAAATCGCTAAAGCTGCATCAGCTGAATAATAGAAGGGAGATACCATGCGCGTAAATATCACACTTGAACACAAAGAATCTGGTGAACGCTTGTACCTTACTTCTAAAAACAAACGTAACACTCCAGACCGTCTTCAATTGAAGAAATACTCACCAAAACTTCGCAAACACGTTGTGTTTACAGAGGTTAAATAGTGGGTCATTACGTTTCAGTAGAAACGCAAAAACCTTGATTTAACGCGATTCTTGAATTTTCAAAATTCAATGTATTGCAATAAAAATCAACCGAATGACTACATTTTTGACTACATTTTTTGTGAAATAAATTAGATGTTCGGATATATAGAAAACGCTCTAGTCATATTGTCTAGAGCGTTTTTGTATTTTATAATCTATTCAATCTTTGCTTTCCAATCATCAATGTTCAACGAACCATCATATAAATCATAAGCAATTGAGATTAATGTGATTTTTGAAGCAATATTCTCTATCTTCATAATTCATTTTATCTTATTATTAAATCTTCTATTTTTATCAAAATTGATATTTCAATTTCAACATAGTTCATATCGATTTTTAAATCTCTTTTTGTTTATTATCAAAAACTTTTTTTGAATCAATGATTTTTTGGTAAAAATCATATTCAATCTCTGTAAAGTGACAGAATACTTCAGCACATTCAATTAAAATAGGATTTAGTTTTTCTCTTGGGGGAAATCCAACTGAAAATTTAATTTTGTCTCTTTTTTCAAAACGTTCGGCCCAAAAGGCTTCATGAAATGCGACTTCAGACAAATGAACATAGCCAGATGATTTATTGTATATTTCTTCAATCTCAGGATAATACTCCGATATCCTTTTCTTAAGATTGAAATCAGTCATCTTTCTGTTTTGATTATCTCTCATATTTCTAATAGCTTTACCACTTAAACTCTCTTTAATAAAGGTTCTTCTATCTTCTGATATAAAAGCAGCGAAGACTCTCATAAGGTTATCAAGTTGTGTTCGTACTAAAATTCCTACACAAGCCAGATTTCTCATTCTTAGTAAATCTATTATTCCATCAATATGTTGAACCCGTCTGTTAAGTGCAGAAATAAAAAACAAATCATCTTCAGTTAGATTTTCACCAATAATACCTTCAGCTATTGTCTTTGATTCTTCACGATATTCTCTTAATTTATTAAAATATGTCTCTATTTCATTGAAATATTCATCATTTGTCATTACATTTCCTCCTGATCTATCTTTCTAATATTGACTCAATCATTGGTTCAATCCCATTTTCAATCAAGTTATCTATCTTACGCTGAGCAGAAAAGCGCCCAACTTCATAAGCTACATAGTGTAAAATCTGAGCAGCCACTTCTTTAACATTGAATGAAAATTGTTCCTTTAGAACTCTATAAGAAAGGGTAGCAAAAGAGTCTGCATCTTCAAATCGTTTCAAATATTGCTCATAGTTAGAATGAATCGTCTGAATGATATAAATCGCATGGGTATCATCTAACTTCATAAAGATCATTAAGCTTTCAATAAAAACATTACTTTTTTTTATACATGCTTGACATAACTCTCTTGCTGGCATTTCATAGATATAGTTTTCTATGTCGTCATCAAAAACACCGTTGCTAATTTTTTCCCATATTGTCTTCTTAAAAGCATCGTCGCTTCTAATTCTCAACCATGCATTTAATGCACTCAACATTTCAGTAGCATCTTGATACCTATAATCAGGTTCTAAATTCGTAGCTTTTTCACTAACAGAACGAAGTGAATGAGAAGAAATATTAGGATACTTAGTCATAACAAAATTAATAATACGTCCCAGCGAATACACATCGCTTCGTTTATCGGCATCTTTTAAAAGCATTAATTGCTCTGGTGCGCAATAAAAGAGTTGACCAAAGGAAGTTGTGTCCATTGTTTGATGAGATGTCAGAGTGTTTAGGTTTTTTCCTAAACCAAAATCAGCAATCTTAATTATCCCATTCACTAAAAAAACATTGGTCGGACTTAAGTCTCTATGTAGAACATCTCTTTGGTGGACAAGAGACATAGTATAAAGTATTTGACGCAATATATTGAGTTTAGAATCCTCTGTCAGCTCACTTGCTTCAATATAATTTCCCAATGTATCATCGGCTTTTTCCATTGTGTATGAACAATTACTACTATCGAAATCAAATACTCGAATAATACTCTCAATATCCGAACAAGACTTAGTTATTTCATACTCTCTTTTTAACCTACTTCTCAACGATTGTCGTCTCACAGATTCCTCATTTAGTTTTTTTACAACTAATCCTGTAGATTTTTGGAAATAAATATCAGCAAAGCCACCCTTTCCAATCTCAACTAAATCTAAATCAATTTCTACTAAATAAAATTCATTTCCTTTTCTTGAGAGTTTTAAAGAATAAACAGAACAAATTTTATCTAATTCATTTATTATTTTCTGCTGATGCTCTATAGCGTCCACTTCACTTATCTGACGCTCTGTTAAAAGATATTGTTTGCTGAGTATAAGGCTGAAAAATGAATTGATAATGCCTCTAGATGAAAAGTCCAACAGCTTGTCATTCACATATATCCATCTTGTAGGAAAACCCTGACCATAACTATCTTGAGTATGGAAATGGGTATTAAAAAAAGAAACTAGCTGAGGTCCTGATTTATAAGTAAACAGCTCTGTCTCATCTCCACAGAATATCTTTGCTAGTCTTTTGTAAAAATCTGGATTGATCAATAACTCGTCCTCCTTATAGATGGTAATTCTTTAATTTAATAAATGTAGGCAGTAACATACAATCTACTTTCTCAATTAAACAGAGGATGTCGTCAAGAATAGAAAAAATATAAAATCTATCTTGAAATATAGTTACAAAATAGGTATCAAATCCCTTCGCTTTTAAACTTCTGTATTCAAATAGTGAGTGGAAATCATAATTTAACGCGCTTACAATAATATCATCCGAATTATCTGTCTCGAGTATATCAATCAGCTCAAACGAATATGGAAAAAATAATAAAAGGTTTTTCTGTTTTTCAAGCATTTTCAACACTTTTATGATATCTCTTTCAATACCATACTTTCTAATATTTAAAAAGTTTTCCCCTAATCGAGTGAGCTCTGATATATCTCTTGTTCGGAATGCAACATGAATCTGAGTAGCTTTTACTTCACCGAATTTCTTTTTACTTTCATGAATACCAATTATACCATCGCCATAATTGCTAATGCCCGGAGAAAACAAATGACTAGCTTGTAATCTAGTGCTAGATGATAATAATTTAAAGTCTATTTCATAATTTTTCGATATTGCATCACATTGACCATTATTTTCATTTAACGGTTTATAGAAAGGAGATTGCCCTTTATCTTTGAAATGAGATGACTTATTAAGTAGCTCTAGTAAATAGTTCTCATAATTACAGTCGGGCTCTCCATCAACAAAATTTTTAATAATAGTAGCTGGTGGTAACAATTTGAATTGTATACGTGGGTCAATATTAGGGTTTAAATTTTCTTCCATAAAAATTCCTCCAGTTTATTATAACATTAACATCTTAAAATTTTTACACTTAATACACTTACAACAAATAATTTCTTTGTTCACTAGCTTATGCTACCACCTACCCTTTAGTAACAACTATGGATACCTTATGTATTAGAGTATTTTGTACTATTATGGTATAATAAAATACAAACATCTTTACCTTTCATTTATATAATTAAAAAGGAATAATTATGCCTGAAACAAATAAATATCAGTACTGTATAAGCAACAATGAAATACTTGAACTTCACGTACTAGAAGAGGAATTCTATAGAAACAAACAAGCAACAAGAGACAGATACAGAGGTCAACTACTATGTCCTGGGTGTAAACAAGTACGATTATCTATAAAAGAGAATAGTAATGGAATTTACCTTGCTGCTTACCCCAACTCTGTTCATACAGAAAATTGTGAGTACTTACTTAAACCTGCTGCTAGAAGAGAATTAAGAGTATTCTATGATCAAATTGCTCCTGACAGAGCTGAACAAATGTTAGAACGTATTTTAGATGATAGAATAATTGTGGTAAATCTACCTCAAAATCAAAATCCTAATGATGATGTTGATGTTGATGAAGGTGATGATGAAAATTACGAATTGACAAATGAAAATGGTATTAGAAAATACTTGCCTCGAAGATCATTACAGTTAAGAAAAATGGAAGAATCTGACCATCTTGTAATGTATTATGGAGAATGCAGATTGTTTCTAGTGCAAGATAAGTGGAACAACTTCTACCTAAGAATTTTTCGAAATGATGAAACTAGGTATTATCTATGTAGTTTAAAAATTCCAAAAATTGTTTTCAATCATTTATCGGATGAATTAAACTTTATTCCTTGCGAGCAAGATTTCGATGTAAATAATTCTAAGGAAAAATCTGTTCCTGCTAGAATAGCTTTTATCTCTGAAATCGAAAAAAAATTATCGTATTTTAATGGGAAAATAATTCATTCTAAGCTATTAAAAGTAATCCAACTATAAATTAAACTCCTTCATAAAATCCTGTAGCAACTATTCTTATAGTTGCTATTTTACTGATTATAAATAACAATAATATGAATTATCTAAGTATGGTATAATAGTAACAAAAACAGTATTGTAAGCTTTTGGTTGGCTACTATTTAAATAATAGTTTATCTTTCAAAACGGAGAAATAAAATGACTTTTGATAACCTAGTACATCAGATTAATGAACTTGCTGAAACGCAACGTGATAGAGGAACATACTTTGAGTATTTAGCACGTGCCTATTTTCAAAATGAACCAACATACCAGAATGAGTTTAAGAATGTATGGATGCTAGCAGATGTTCCAGAGGAATTTGGGGTACCCAAAGTTGATCTAGGAGTGGATTTAGTTGCTGAAAAGTATACTGGTGAATTGGTAGCGATTCAGGCAAAGTTCTATAATCATACAATACAAAAGTCTAATATTGATTCTTTTTTAGGGGAACTTGGGAAAGACTATTATGAATCAGGTATTATCGTTGCTTCTACTGATAAATGGGGCAAAAATGCTGAGAAAGCTCTAGCAGACCGAAGTGATGTTATTCGTATTGGGCTTTCGGATCTTAGAAATTCTCAAATTGATTGGTCAAAATTCTCTTTTGAATCACCAGAAATAGTCACTGTTAAAGCTAAAAAGAAACTAAGATATTATCAAGAAAGTGCGATCCAGTCTGCATTGAATCATTTTAAGGAAAATGATCGTGGACAACTTATAATGGCTCCAGGAACAGGTAAGACTTTTACAAGTTTAAAAATTGCTGAAGCAATGGCGAAGGAAGCTAAAAAAGAACAGTATACTATTCTTTATTTAGTACCAAGTATTCAACTTCTTACCCAAACATTGAGAGGTGGAATAATGATACAGAGATGACTATGTCTTCAATGGCAGTTACTAGTGATAGAAATGCTAGTCGTGGAAGTGTCAAGCAGGATGAATCAAATATAACAATTAAAGCTAGTGATATAGGTTATCCGGCAACAACTTCATCAAAAAAAGTTGTTGAAAATTATTTAGAATTAATGGATAGACCTAAAAAAGAGCTGTTAGTTGTATTCGGAACATATCAGTCAATTGATGTTCTTGGAAAGGCTCAAAAGGAAGGATTCCCAGAATTTGATTTAATTATTGCAGATGAAGCTCACCGAACTACAGGAGCAAAAGCTTTGGGAGATGAAGCATCAGCATTTACAAAAGTACACAGTAATTTAAATGTCAAAGGGATTAAGCGCCTTTACCAAACAGCAACACCAAAATTATATGGTACTGATGCTAAGAAAAAAGCTGAAGAAAATTCAATCGTTATTTCTAGTATGGATGATGAAAGCCTATATGGTAGTGTATTCTATCGTTTAGGTTTTGGGGATGCCATTAGTCATGATATTCTTACTGACTATAAGCTGATGGTGCTAGCGGTAGATGAAACAGTTGTTCAGAAAGATATGCAAAAATCTCTTGCTGATTCAGAGAATGGGCTGAATATTGATGATGTAGGACGTATCATTGGTGTTTGGAATGGAATGATTAAGCGTGAAAGTTTTGCAGATAAAGTTTCTGGAGAACCGATGAAAAGAGCTATAGCCTTCTCACGAACCATTGAAGATAGTAAGCGTCTATCACAACAGTTTGAGAATGTTGTAAATGACTATCTAAATAGTGATGAAGGGTACTCTGTTAATGTTCGTCATGTTGATGGTAGCATGAATGCCCTTGAGAAAAATGAGGCATTAGATTGGTTAGCAAGCGATGATATACCTGAAGATTCAGCACGTATTTTATCAAATGTTCGCTTCCTAACTGAAGGAATTGATGTTCCTAACCTAGACGCGATTATCTTCCTTTCACCTCGCAAATCACAGGTAGATATCGTTCAAGCGGTAGGACGAATCATTCGTAAATTTGAAAGTAAAGAATATGGGTACATAATTCTACCAATTGTAGTTCCTGCTGGTGAAACACCTGAAACAATTCTTGATAACAATAAAACTTACGATGTTATTTGGCAGGTATTAAACGCTTTACGATCAGTAGATGAACGTTTTGAGGCTACAGTTAATAAATTGGAATTAAATAAACAAAAACCCAAAAATATCCAAGTTATTGGGGTTGGTGGTGCACCAGACGATCCTAATTTCAATGATAGTTATGTGAAAGAGCCAATAGTTGCTTACCAAACAGAACTTGAACTTGAATGGGAAGCTGTCGAGGGAGCAATTTATGGCAAGATTGTTCAAAAAGTGGGGGACAGACGCTACTTAGAAGACTGGTCAAAAGATGTAGCTGACATTGCTAGACGTCACATTCAAGGAATTGAGTTCATCTTAGAACAAAATCCAGATAGTCAATCTGCTTTTGATAAATTTTTGCATAGTTTGCAGCACAATATCAATGAATCCATTGATCAAAATCAAGCCATCGAGATGTTGGCACAACACTTGATTACTTTGCCAATTTTTGATGCACTTTTTGGTGAGTACAGCTTTGTTAAGAATAATCCAGTAAGTTCAGCGATGGAACTAATTGTAGAAGAACTATCACAATTTGGTTTTGAAAAAGAGCAGAAAGAATTGCAACCATTTTATGATTCAGTTCGACTACGAGCAGAAGGAATTGACAACGCTCAAGCCAAGCAGAAAATCATTATTACTCTATACGATAAATTCTTTTCTACCGGTTTCAAACCAACCACAGAAAGATTAGGTATTGTCTTCACTCCCGTAGAAGTTGTAGATTTTATTGTCAAATCAGTCGATGTAGTCTTGAGGAAGCACTTTGGTAAGACTTTAGCGAGTGAAAATGTTCATATTTTAGATCCATTTACTGGAACCGGAACATTTATCACTAGAACGTTGCATTATTTGAAATCACTGATGGATAGTGGTGAAATTACTTTCAATGATATTTTAAGAAAATATACTCAAGAACTGCATGCAAATGAGATAGTTCTCTTAAGTTATTACATTGCTGCTATTAATATTGAAGCTGTATTTGATGAATTTAATGGTGATGAACCGTATAAACCATTTGAAGGAATTGTATTAACAGATACCTTTGAATCAACAGAAACAGAAGATACGCTTGATGACTCTTTCTTTGGTACAAATGACAAACGTCTAAAACGCCAGCAAGAAAAACCAATTACTGCCATCATTGGTAATCCACCATATTCGATTGGACAAAACAGTCAAAATGACAATAACCAAAATATCTCGTATCCAAAATTAGATAAACGCTTAGCAGATACTTATGTAGCTAAATCTAATGCAGTGCTCACAAAAGGACTATATGATTCTTATGTAAAAGCATTTCGTTGGGCTTCAGATCGCCTTAAAAATCAAGGAGTGATTGGGTTTGTGACGAATGGCAACTATCTTAATACCAATTCAGCGGATGGCTTGCGAGCGGGACTTTATGAAGAATATAATCATCTTTATATCTTTAATCTCCGTGGTGACCAGAGAACACTAGGAGAACAATCCCGAAGAGAAGGCGGGAAAATCTTTGGTTCGGGTAGTCGTACTCCTGTTGCAATTTCAATTCTAGTAAAAGATGGCTCAGATAGTCATAAACTTCACTATCATGATATTGGTGATTATTTATCACAAAAGGAAAAACTAGCAATTATTTCTGGATTTGGCGATGTTTCGCAACTAGATTGGCAAGAGATTATTCCTGATGAAAACAACGATTGGCTCAATCAAAGAGATCCGAATTATCAGAAATATGCTAGTTTAGCAGGAGAGTCTACTTCTGTGTTCAATAATAATTCAATGGGGATATTGACTAGTAGGGATGCTTGGGTCTATGGCTATTCAAAAGAGAAAGTAGCTCAAAATACAGAAAGACTTGTTCAAAATTATAATAATGAGTTGAAACGTTTGAAAAGTATTCCAGTTAATGAACGAAAGGATTTGCTGAATAGAAAATCTGATTATATCAACTGGTCACGTAAACTTGAAAGGTTTGCTGTAAATGATATTGAACTAGAATACCATCAAAGTCATTTAAAACTTAGCCTTTATAGGCCGTTTACTAAGAAATGGGTCTATCATGATAAGGCGCTTAATGAAGAAGCCCGTCTTTACTACAATAAATTCGGTCAGGATAATCTCGTCATCAATACAACAGGTCGGGGAGCTACACGAGATTTCTCACCGTTGGTAGTTGATTGCATCCCGAGTAATGATTTTATGGAAAAGGGTCAAGGTTTTATGCGTTATGACAACGAAGTTGATGAAACTTCATTGTTCCAAAATAATGATAACTTGAATCAAGAATTTGCTGATAAGCTGGGATTAAATTTAGATGATACCTTTGCTTATGTCTATGGGTTGCTAAACTCTAAAGAATACCAAGAGAAGTATGCTAACGATTTGAAGAAAGACCTCGCAAGAATTCCTATTGCACAAAATAAAGAGAGATATGTTGAAGTTGGTAGGGCTTTGATGGATCTACACCTCAACTATGAAGAAGTCCCTGTTTATGATGGAGTAGAGATTACACCGTTCGTTAATCCAAGTTACAAAGTAACTAAGATGAGATTTGCTAAAAAGCGTGATGAAAAAGGAAAATCGGTGAATGACTTATCCACAATTATATTTAACAGCGACATCACCATTAGTAATATTCCTGAAAAAGCGTATGAATATATTGTGAATGGACGCTCTGCTATTGAATGGATTATCGATCAGTATCAAGTTAAAACTGATAAAAAATCAGGAATTACAGATGACCCAAACGACTATAGTGAGGATGAAAAATATATCTTCAATTTACTATTAAGAATCATCAATGTATCTGTCCAAACAGTTGATTTAATTAATAGTTTGCCTAAATTTGAGGTGGAGGAGTAAAATATTATGGATATCACGAAACTAATGTCGGTTTTCAATTTTTCGCTTTTACTCGTTTTTCTGGTTTTCTACGAAAGGCATAAAAATAACGAAAGATTAAAAAATCCATTTTATAAAATGATAGAAAGAATTTTAAGTAAATATTATTCAGGATATTTTTTAAGGTTTAATGACTTAAAATACTATCCTAAATTAAAACTAATCTATAGTGATTTGATATGCCAATTATATAACGAGGGTATTTATCAAGAGACTTTAGAATCGTATGTTAAATCGAAGGAAAAAAGTACATTTACTCTGATGTCATTTTTAACTTTATTGGGAGCCTATTTAGGAGGGCTTCAATTAGAAAATCTAATTTCCATTATTAATATTCTTAAAGAAAAAATTTATGAAATAATTCCCTCTTTTAGTAACGATATTTTAATTTCGTTATTAATTGTGCTTCTATTAATGTTTGGTCTTTTTGCTATTTTTACTCTTATATTATATGGTTCCAATAGTATTGTAGAAAAATATAGCCTCAAGAAACAGGGGAAGCGTATTATAAAGGATGTATTAGAATTTTCTAAAAATAATAAGGGTATAACAAAAAATTTAAATTCAGATAATATAATCTTTACGGATCAAAATATTTATTTTTTGGATATTAGAATAATTCGAACAAAGAAAAAATATATAATTTATTTTCCTAAAGAAGTTATATCATCACTAGGTAAGAGCGAATGGGTTATAGAACATTCAGATGATGTTATTGGAATTCCTCATATAATTTTAAATAATAATGAATATGTTTTTGTGTTTAAAAAAAGCGCAGATAAATTGTCCATAAATCTGAATAAGATTAACCCTGTGGCTGCTTATCCTACATCTGAAATGGATCTACAAAAGTTAAGGATAATATTTCAAATCCTATTTCTAGGTGCTGATATGGAATATAGTAGACAAAATTTTGTATTACGATGGCTTAATAGCATTGTATCAATATCAAAGACTAATGGCAGAGGGGCAAAGGCAAGAACAATTTTTGCGAGTATAATTTTATTTGTGCTTTTTATGGGTGTCTTTGGACTGATTATTTTCATTTTACCGTTCTTCGGAACTTGGTATTTCTACATTTTACTTTTGTTTTTTATTCTTTTTTATCTGGCACTTATTTTTGTAAAAAAAATGTTTAGTTAAAGTGTATAAATACTAATCGATAATAGGGATGAAAAGATTAGACTAACATAATGTATTATTCCTTGATGGACAAAAATGAATAATTTCTCCGTTCCGGTGTAGTATTGTATTTTATATACAAAATTGAATTATAAAAACTGTATGATTAAATCTGCAGTTTTTTAGTTATGTAAATTTATTTGACGTTTAGAATACATCGTTCCGCTCAAATCCTGGAGTGTATAAGAAATAATTAAGCATGTATTGCTACTATATCCGACGTTTTAGATGGTCTATCACTTTGCCATTGTATTTGCCAAATTATTTTTTTCTTTAAAATTTTTCATAATTTAATTATATCTCAAATAATTTAAGTGGTTTTGAAAACTCCTTATCTTAACCTACCTAAACCATCTATGTTCGATTTTGTCTATCATAGTTTTACTTTTCATATTCTGTGGTTTAAAATAGAATAAAAGGCAAGCTTTTAAAATTATTTTATGAAAGGATATGACAATATGGATCTACCAGTTGAGCAGATTTTAGCAAGGAGGATATCACAGAATTTTTCTAATTGTTTAAAAAAATCAAGATATAAAAGAAGCACCTTTCCTGGGAATAACTCAGATTTAAAGAGAATTGAAGAAGACGATAGAATTATTGAATATAAATATAAAAATGGGAAAATGACAACGTCAAGTATTATAACTGAAGGGTTTATTCAATCTTGTATAGAAATTTTTAAATGTGATAAAATTGATTTTATATTTGGTGGAGAAGAGGAATTAGAAAGTTTATTATATCTAATATTTTATAGCGCTTCTAGACTTGCTTTTATACATGATCTAGATGCAGGGAGAAAAGGTCCGAAACCTAGAATTAGAGCGAAAAATAAACGGGATATAATGTTGCAAAAAAGTTTATGCAACCTTTTCTCATTTTCTGCAGAGTATTGTACAAAGAGGCAAAATCTTGCAGATTTAAAGATCTCAGAAATGCATTTTTACGAATATGTTGACCGAGAAATAAGATTCTTTGGTCAAAATTTTGTACCAATTAATGCCATTCTAAATAATGATAATTTTGAAGATTTATTCTATATATCTATTCCTTTCAATGAAATTTTCAGATTCTTTTGGGCATTCATAAAAGACAAATTTACACTATCGTTTAAGCATAAAATCATTAAATATTTAGTAACAGTTCCTCCCGGTTCTAAAGAAAAGCCTATAAAATTTCATGAGGTAAGCCAGAGAATTAATGATTGGTTATATGAAGATGTAGCAAATATTATAATTCCTGATGTGATTAGTAGACTTGAAAATAATCAGATATTTTCATTAGGACTCATAGTGAAAAATTTACTTGATGCTAGAAGTAGATTATTTAAAGATTATTCAAATGCTCAACAGGACTCAATAATAAACGCAGAAATAGTGAAAACATCATTTATTAATGTAGAGGAGTTTGAAGAACAATTTATTTCAGAAGAAGAAATACGTTGCGGAGATTTATATAGTAAAATAAATGAAGTAAATAAAAGTGGGCATGATTTGAGAATTGACTATCGGATAGAGAATAACAAAAGAGCGATTAATTTCTTTGCGAAAAATATTTTGCAAGATATTGAAGCACTTTGTGAATCTCTGACTAGTATTCAAAAAACTTTTTTAAATACAGTCTCTATTGAAATGGAAGAAACAATTTTAAATATATAGTGAGAGGCTCTAATTAGTCTTTTAAAAGGAGAGGATGTGTTTCCTCTCCTTTTCGTATGTAATTATAATTTTTATTTTTGAAATTTCGTTAGGAAGTTCGTTAGAACGAACGATTTTTTTTAACGAATATCATAATTTTTAAAAAAAGTATTTAGGCTATAATAGTCTTGTCGGATGAATGAGCTCATATTTGACAATAATTTTAAAATAAAATTTAAAAGAGGTAAATCAGATGAAAACACGAAACCGTAAAAACGGCTATTCAGCCAACACAGCTAAACAATATGTAGATCAAAAACAAGCGATTCACTGCTTGAGTACTGAATTTGAAGCACAAATCAAGTTTGAAGATGGTCAACCAACTGGTGAGATTATCGGCCACAAAGCCTGGTTCACTCAAAAAGGTTTGCCACCATTCCAAGTCAAATTCGAATCTGAAGTTGCTCTTCCAGCATATTTAGCGATGGTTGATTTTGACAACCTTGAAGCTTGCGAAGTTGGTTACAATGTCTATTTCCGTGCTAATAATCTTAAAGAGGTTAAATAATGACTGATAAAGAGCTTGCTCAATACTTGCTCCAAGCCCTAAATATGGGACTTGGCAGTATTATGCAGGGAGAGACTAGCTACACTAATAGTTTTGATATTAAAATCCTGCAAGAAGGTTTTATGTTTATACCGAGACTACCATCGGGCTATATCATTGACGATGAACTTTATCAGAAGATTTTTCTGATTGCTAATGCTGCTCTCTATCCACGATATACAGTTCTCAAACAGAACTCTGCTTACTTTCTTTCTCTTGAAACTGATGATATCCACGTTCAAAGAGGATTATTTTTCCCTTGGAAATTAGGTATCTCTGAACGCTTAATAATTCCTGATTTAGATGAATTAGTAGGCAATCAAAAAGGGTATTTTATTCCAATCATGAAAAATCTTACTCTTGATTACAACAAAGTAACTTCGATGGCTATTGCAGGAAACAGTGGTTCTGGTAAGTCTTATGCTCTAACCTATTTTCTTAGCTTACTAAAAAATATTTCGGACTTGATTATTGTAGATCCAAAATTTGATACACCTTCCAGGTGGGCACGTGAAAATGGGATTGCAGTTTTTCATCCTCAGCGTAATCGCTCTAAGTCAGATTTTGTATCAGAAATTAATGAAAATCTAAGTTCAAGTTTGAATCTTATTCAAGAACGCCAAGAGATTCTATATGAAAATCCTGAGGAAGAATTTAAGCATTTAACAATTGTAATAGATGAAGTTCTAGCTCTTTCAGAAGGTGTCAATAAAACGATAAAAGAATCTTTCTTTTCCCTCTTATCCCAAATTGCTCTGCTAGGGCGAGCGACTAGGGTTCACCTTCTATTAGTTAGCCAACGTTTTGATCATAATACAATTCCGATTTCTGTTCGTGAGCAATTAAACGTACTAATCCAGATTGGAAATATCAATAAGAAAACAACACAATTTTTGTTCCCAGACTTGGATCCAGAAGGTATTGTTATCCCGATAGGGAAAGGTACAGGATTAATTCAAATCATTGATAATGAGCATCCATATCAAGTTCTTCCCTTGCTATGTCCAACGTATTACACTAAGAAAGGTATTTTATGATTGTTAAAACAAATTTCTTTCAAAGAACATTTAATATCACAGTTATCCTTCTAACCTATAGCTTGCTTTTCCTTTTAATTACATTAGGATTTAAACTCCTATATGATTTGATGGAAAATATTCAAAGTACATACTTATCTAATCTGTTTGCAACTATACGATATTGGATAAGTCAAGGTGAGTACTATACAAAAATCCTATCTATCCTCTTATCGTTAATTTCAGTAGCACTCATAATAATAGAGTTACTTCTGCGTTCTCTTTATGATACACCTGTCAACTACTTTAAATCTGCATATCAAACAATTCGACTAGCACAGTTTTTACGACAAGATGAGAATTCTCAACTAGCATTTTCAATTGATAACTCTTCTACTGTGACAAGGTTCAATCCTATTTTAAGAAAATTCAATAGAGCAACATCTAAGTGCGTTGTTGATGTAAGAAAAGATTCTGTGACGATTGTGATTAAGTATCCAAAGACGCAACAGGCTCAGAAATTATTGAGAGATATGGAAGCCTATATCAAAGAAGAAATTTCTAGTCGCAATCCAGACTATTATTTCTCTGCACCAGACAGGAAAGGAAATAAACTATGGTTTAAATCTACCAAGAGATACTAGTGGCAGTACTCGGTTCACGTAGTGAAGACCGAAAGTGCTGCCTTATCATAAAATCTAATTGACAGAACCAATGGGGTTACTACGACCCCCATTGGTTCAATAATCAATAATCACATGAATTGCAAAAACTTGGAAATTCTAATTGAAAGGAGGTATTCATGCCCAAAGATAAACGTTCGAATAAGTGGGCATTCCTGATTTATCAAGAAAGCGCGCCGGAAAATTATTTAGACGTCCTTGAAGAAATGCATATTCCATTTGTCCTGAGCCCTTGGCATGACAAAGACATCAACAAAGAAACTGGAGAATTTAAAAAAGCACACAAACACGGAGTTCTATTTTTCGAATCACTTAAAAGCTATACGCAGGTATCAGAGTTACTAACTGAGAAACTCAACACACCTTCTCACGTAGAAGTTGTCATGTCACCAAAAGGAATGTACGATTATTTCATACACGCAGAGAATCCTGATAAAACACTCTACAATATCGATGAAATTGAATCAGGTTGTGGTTTTGAATTGGAGCAATTTCTAATCACTAACAATAACGAACAATTTCTTTCAACTGTGATTGATATTATCGAAGTTCACAACTTTACTGAGTTTAACAATCTTGTTAGATATGCACGAGTTGAAAATCCTTCGCTGTTGAATCTCATCATTGATAAGACGTACTTTTTCGCAAAGTATCTGGATTCGCGTAGACACTCAAGTCATAGAAAAGGGAGTGAAAAATGACGAATAATGAACTCATAAAATTAAATCAAATTGAGCAGATTTTGAATTGTTTGCTAGCTTTGATGCAGAAACAAGAAAATACTCAAAAACATGTAAGTATACTTACTCAAAAAGAGCTGCTCTCGGTACTGAAAATTTCACCAAATACGTTGAAGTCTTGGGAGAAGACCGGACTAAGGCGTCTTGAACCACCGATTGAGGGAACTAGAACAGTGTTTTATAGAATAGAGGATGTACTGACCTATTTAACTCCTTGATTCTAAAAAAATGTGCTAAAATAGTAATATCACATAGAATAATGTGAGGTTGTTATTTTAGCCTTTTATATATATCCGAACGTGAAAGGCTACTATGCAGAAAGAAACTATCATTCACAACAATCGAAAAGTCATTAAAACTACCAAAAATAATGGAACTATTAGCTATACGCAACGTGGGGTGTATATTGGTGTAGATGTTAAGACTGGAAAAAAAGTTACATCATCTATAACTGCTAAAACTCTGAAAAGTCTGGACAGGAAAATCATTCAAGCTCGGATTGATTTTGAAGCAAAGGGATCAACTCTAAAAGAAACTTTGTTGATTAATAACTTCGAGGAATTAGCAGAAGCCTGGTTTGTCAGTTTTGTAACTTGGGTGACTTCTCAGAATACGATTAATCGAGTTCGAAGCTATCTTGACACCTATCTCATCCCTAAGTTTGGAGAATATAGGCCTGAAGAGATAAAATCTGCAGATATTCAGATTTGGGTTAATAAATTAGCCCAACAATCTAAAAAATCTGTTGAATCCGGTGTAAAGAAATCCAAAAAGGGACACGCAAAAGATTTCGGTGCAGTTATCTATAAACTCAGTGATATTTTCAATTATGGGATTACGAATTTCGAACTTTCTCATAATCCAGCTCGGACGGTAAAAATCCCTCCGAAACCGAAGGTGGTAAAGGAGAGAATCATGGTATTGCATGGAGAAGACTTGGCTACTTGGCTGAACTATCTTGATACTCTTCCTGATACTCGAGCAAATCGAAGATTTAAGGTTATCTGCGATACGTTACTAGCTTCTGCGCTTAGAATTAATGAGCTTCTTGCTTTAACGATTCATGATCTTGATTTTGATTCCAATGAAATTATCGTCAATAAAACGCTAATGTGGAAAGCTGGAGATAAGAAACTTGGAATCAAGGGTGAGATGATTTGCAAGAGCAGTGCTAAAACTGATGCTGGTAACAGGAGAGTTGCAGTTCCGAGACAAGTTTTGGATGACTTGAAAGCTTTTCATGCTGAGATGAGTGATTACTTTGTGAGTCATGATTTACCAACTGTGGACCTAATTTTCCCAACAATTTACGGTAACTATATGTGTGATAGAAATGAACGTGCAACGCTTAAAAAGCGTTTGACTGAGTTGGGACTGCCAAACTATGGCTTCCACCTTTTCCGTCATACACATGCTTCTTTGATGCTGAATGCTGGTGCAAACTGGAAAGAGCTCCAGATAAGAATGGGCCATAAGTCGATCAAAACGACAATGGACACTTATGCTGAATTAGCACCGAAAAAGAAGGCAGAAGCAGTTGAAATCTACCTCAAAGAAATTGCAAAATTGACGGCATAGCAAAATGACTACATTTATGACTACATTTTCTATAGAATAATCTAAAAACATTGATATGACGGTGTTTAAAGGGTGCTAAAATAACATTCACAACCTTTACAGAAGTTAAATAAGCACACCTAACTCAAAACGCCTTACTGGGCGTTTTTTGCTTTATTGGTTAGCAATCTATAACTTTTCAGGAGAGATTTATGGCATTTTATCTTTGGATGTTCCCGCTACTCTTTATCTTTCACGATATGGAAGAAATTATCGGTCTTGTCCCTTGGATTCATCTCAACGAAACCTTGCTGGCTCAAAAGGCTCCAGCTATTCTTAAAATCCACAAAGGAATTACAACAGAGGGATTTGCTCTTGCTGTTTTTGAGGAGTTTCTCATTGTCTTAACCATCACTTTATTAGCGTATTTTAGTCAATCTAGAGCGCTCGAATTAGTTTGGCTAGGAGGATTTGTGGCCTTTGCGCTCCATCTCTTGCTTCACATTGGACAATCAATTCTTCTTCGCAAATATATTCCTGCTCTCATCACTTCTATCCTTTGTTTTCCTATCAGTGCTTATTTGATTACAGACATTGTACATTTATGGCGAGTTTCGACTAGCGAATTTTTCCTATTTTCACTGGTCGCTTCAGGCATCGTCGTCATCAATCTCCTCTTTGCTCTCTGGCTTGGGAAAAAGTATTCCGCCTGGCTTGCCCATCACCATTAACAAAAGTTCCTTGCAATTTCATTTTGCAGGGAATTTTTTTATCCTCCTTCTCAGTTAAGAAGTGTTCTATAGTTTTTTAAGACAAAGCAAAAAGCCCACTGTTGTAGGCTTCTTACAATATAAATTCTTATCTTAAAGCATCTTGTTGTAGAATTCAACGACAAGTGCTTCGTTGATTTCTGGGTTGATTTCGTCGCGTTCTGGTAAGCGAGTCAATGAACCTTCCAATTTTTCAGCGTCGAATGATACGAATGCTGGACGTCCAAGAGTAGCTTCTACTGCTTCAAGGATTGCTGGAACTTTCAATGATTTTTCACGAACTGAGATCACTTGACCTGGAGTTACGCGGTATGATGGGATATCAACACGTTTTCCGTCAACAAGGATGTGACCGTGGTTTACAAATTGACGAGCTTGACGACGAGTAGTCGCAAGACCAAGACGGTAAACAACGTTATCCAAACGACGTTCCAAAAGAAGCATGAAGTTGAAACCTAGGATTCCGCCTTTGATTTTTGTAGCTTGTACGAACAAGTTACGGAATTGCTTTTCACCTACACCGTAAGTGAAACGAAGTTTTTGTTTTTCAGCCAATTGCAAACCGTATTCTGACAATTTAGAACGGTTGTTTGGTCCGTGTTGTCCTGGTACGTAGTTACGACGTGCCAATTCTTTACCTGTACCTGTAAGTGAAAGGCCAAGGCGACGAGCTTGTTTCCAAGATGGTCCTGTATAACGTGACATGTGTATGTCCTCCTGATATAAATAATATTTCGGTGGAAATAGTCACTTAGAAAGCCCTGATTCGTGCAGATGCCCTTCGCCTAAACAGCCAAGGTTACTTGTCATAAGACACCTGTTGACGAGCTTCATGCTTTCCTGCTGCTATTTCACACAAAGACTATTGTACCATGAAAAGCTAGATTTGTAAAGGGATTTATAAGTTGAACTAAATTATTTTAATATTGCAGTGTCAACAAACAGCACTCCCTCTATCTTTCTAAGTGGTTTTTTAGAATGAAAATAGAGTGAGGAACATCTGAAAAGACCTGACTTAAAAATTCTAGATGTTGCTTGTCTTCACTATTCAAAGATACAGTATGTTTTACATTTACAGTGCCATCATTATTCTCAATAATTTGATGACCAAAAAGAATATCACCGAATGGAGTTGCCGTTTTATCCCAAAATTCTTCAAGAGGTTTTACAAGCGTGAGCTGATATTCCATAGGGGGCATTCCTTCGAGTTCCATAGTTCCGTATGAACCCGTCTCAAATCCACCTTTTAATGTAATATTTTTTAAATCTTCTTCCCAATCATACCACTTTTCAATATTTTCATAGTAGGCCCATACATCTTCTTTTGATGCTCTTATGTTTAAACTAAAACTAAATTCCATTTTGACACTCCTTTTAATATAAGTGTACTTATTATAAAACAACTTATAATGTTTGTCAAATGATTTTTCATCATAGCATTAGCATTTCTTCTAAATGGGCTACCTGCTTTGGTTCTGCTTTTCATACTGATAAAATGGGATAAGAACGATGTCTTGGTCGTATGGCTTGATATTCGCTCTCTTATTTAGCCATTTAGGCAATAGTGCAATTCCTTTCCCGTTTTCAACTAAGCTGATAATATTCTCAAAAGAATCAATTTCTACAACTGATTTTAAATGAGTAAACTTCATTAAGCTTTGTTTTCTAAAAGGGCAATTTTTATCTTTATTAACGAATATAGGCATTTCCTCAGTAGCCTTTATATTGCTCGAACAAGCATAAACTGACTCGATATGCCCAATAATCTCATCATAATGCTTTAAATTTTCAATTTTTTGAAAGCAAAAAATTTTATCAAAGTCTTCCTGATGAGCAATGATTGGTATATCCGAAGTTTTTTGGATATTGATCTCACTTTTATTCAAATCAATTGTTTGTGAATTATTAATATCGTGATTAAATAACAATTCTGAAATTAAGATGGATATTTTCGAGGTTTCACATTTCTTTTTTAATTTCTCTAAATTGTTAGAAGTTTCCTTACAAAATTGATAAAATAAGTCTCCACTTTCTGTCGGGACTAAACCATTATATTTTCTGTAAAATAATTTCGTATCTAATTCAGTTTCAAGCACTTTCAATCTAGCGCTGAGATTAGATTGTGCATATTGTAAGATCTTTGAACTTTTGTTTATTGATCTTGTCTCATAGATCGTCACAAAAATGCTCATATCATTAAAATTCATTTAAAACACCTTATCACTTTTTGTGATAATTATATCATTTTTAAGTATTATTCAACATGATATAAATCATTTATACTGTGAATAGTTAATTAGAAAAGAGGTACCGCAATGCAAGCAATGCAATATACTATAAAATTACCAGCAGATTATGATATGGATATCATTAGACAACGTGTCCGAAATACAGGTCATTTGATGGATGGATTCGACGATTTGTTTTTCAAAGTTTATTTAATCTCTGAAAAATCTGAAGGCCAATTATTTAACAGTTACTGTCCGCTATATATTTGGAAAAATACCAACGGAATGACAAAATTCATATTTGATGGCTACTTTGATCATATTTTAAATTCGTTTGGCTGGCAAAATATTGAAATCGGAATAACTTCATCAGTCGAAATATCTGATCATTTTGACTCAAGTAAATATGCTACATTAGAAGTCATTGATATAGAAGAATCTGAAAGTTTAAAATCCTTTACCATTCACGAGCAAATGCAAAACAACGAAAGTGGCAAAGCCGTTATTTTCAATCCTGATAAATGGAAAAAATGTATCTTTACTTTTTATACCAATAAACCCGACACACAACTACCAACATTTGAAATTTTGCACATTTCACAATAAGCGCTTATGATAAGTTATAGGGAAACGCCTGAGTAAACACTTCTTCAGTATTTTGCACACTATGATAGTATACTTGCTCTTCCCAAAATTGTATGACCTTTACTGTCATTGGCTAAATGAAAAAATCGTTACGACATGTAACGATTTTTTGGCTATGCTATTAACTCAATTCGGCGATAATAGCCTTGAGCTTGTCTTTGGTGTAAACACTAGCCCCGTATAAATCTGACACCCCTCTAGTGTCAGATTTGAAATCACCTGATTTATCAACCATTCTAGCAACTGTGTCATCTTGTAAGAGACCAAGGTAAATTCGATTAGCTAGATTTCCTGATTTACTTGTAGATTGTTGAACCTCATGAATTAATCCATACTCTGTGAGTTGCTTCTTAATTCTTAATAGAGTAGATTTTGAACAGTTAAGGATCTTCATCAATCCAATTATTCTTGAAAGAAAGATCTAGTCTATCTTTAAGCATAGCATAAGCGGCTTTTGCATCTAACCTCATATCTTCATAAATAGGATTTTCAAACAAAACCTTTGGTAAGGCATAAAAGCGATCAGATGTCTGATAATGGCTGGCACTAATAAACTGAATTTGTCTCATCAATTACACCTCTTTCAGTCTAAAGTCACCGTTCACGTTAAATCCTATCAATCCAAAGGCCTCAAGTTCTTCTATACTTGCTATTATTTCTTTTCGTGTTGAACCTGTTTCCTTCATCAAAAACTGGATTATCATCTCTCTTGAAATTCTCTCCTTACTTTTTCGTCTCATAATTTTACCTCCCAAAACACAAAAAAGAGCTAACGGAATTTTCCGTTAACTCAATATTTTCTATTTACCTCAAAACCTAGACACTTACTACGGCTTTATTTCAAATTAAGACTGAATGTAAACTTGCTTCCTAAGCCATATTGACTTTCTGCTGTGATTTCGCCACCAAGCTGATGGGCTAGTTCGCGTGCGATCGCAAGACCTAAGCCATGTCCACCTGTCTTCATATTACGCGAAGTTTCTACACGATAAAGTCGTTTAAAGATCTTTTCCAAATCTTCAGGAAGGATCCCCTGACCCTCGTCTTTCACACTGATTGTCAGCTCTTGTTCTGTTAATTGGGCAAGAACCTCGATTCTGGTTCCTGGTTCTGAATATTTAAAGGCATTGTTTAACAAATTGACCAGAATGCGAGAAAGTTTGTCAGAATGGCTCTTGATTTTCGCTGACTCAGGTGACACTTGAATGTAAACATCCCGCTCCTCTTGTTCAATCTGGAGTTGAAATTCACTCATTGACTCAATTAGCAATTGATCTAAAAAGACCTCTTCGACTTCTTCATCAGCAGTATCTTGAGGTTGTGTGTTAAGAGTCAAAACATCCAATTCCTCCACTAGCTTATTTAGACGCTCAGTTTGCCGACCAATCGTGGCTAAGTAGTGGAGCCGCTCCTCTTCCTTAATCACTCCATCTAGAATTCCCTCTACAGTAACCTGAATGGAGGTAATGGGAGTTTTAATATCGTGAGAGAGCTGCGCAATCATCATTCTCTTTTCTTGCTCGCTCTCATCAAGTGATTGAAAGGTAGCTTGCAAATTGTGAGACATGTCATTAAAAGCCTGGCCCAGCTCTTGAAATTCTAATGGGCCCTTGGTTTCGATTTCTGTGCTGAAATCCTTGCTTGCTATATCCTGAGCTTGTTTTTTCAAATGTTTCAGAGAAGAGAACACAGGCGACAAGAGAAAGATGCTCACTGCAGCGCCAATGAAACTAGCAATCAAGGTCATTCCAACTAGAAAGTAAACTTCACTTTTCTCGATCAACATTCGTTGGACTGCCCAGAAAACGACCAAAATCGTTAGTAGAGTCGACACTAGATACCCCACTAAAATATAGTTTTTTAATTTCATTTTCTACCTCTTGGTCTTTCCATCTTATAGCCCAAACCCCAGACAGTTTTGATAGCAGGAGCATTGGAATTCGTATACTTGGTCAACTCTTGCCTCAAAGCATGGATATGAACATTGAGTGTATTGGTATCATCCACATAGTCCTCTTGCCATACCTTCTCGTAAAGTTCCGTCTTTGAAAAGACTCTCTCGGGATTGCTGGCTAATATCCATAGAAGTTCAAAGGATTTTACTGTCAATTCCAAAGGTTGCTCCCCAATGCGAACTTCATGAGTCACATGGTTGATTACCAAGTCACCAAACTCGATCTGTTCTGTCTCTCCTCCACGGCTAAGGCGACGCAAGATATTATTCACTCTTAAAACCAATTCGCGTGGGCTAAAGGGTTTGACTATAAAATCATCTGCCCCCAAACTTAATCCATAAATCTTATCCTGTTCGCTTGTCTTAGCAGTTGTAAAGAGGAAGGGTTGATCCGGAGCGATATACTGAACTTCACTGATAAAATCATAACCATCCATATTGGGCATCATAATATCTGTGATAATGAGGTCGATAGATTTTTTTCTGAAAAGTTCTAATCCCTCCTTACCATCATGGGCGACCAAAACATCGTAACCTGCCTGTATAAGATAGCGGTTTTGAATATCTAAAATATCTATCTCATCATCAACCAGCAAAATTGTCTTTTTCATCTGACACTCCTTCGATAAAAACAGTGTTATACTTGCTTTAGTATAACACTATTTTCTCTAATGTTTCAATGATTTGAATCTTAATCTTCTCGTTTGGTTGTCAAACCCAAGAGTCCAACAAGACCTGCCAAGGCTAGACCAAAGATACCAAGGCCAGCTGTAGCCGTTTTAGCTTCCCCAGTATTTGGTAACATAGCTTTATCATCTTTTTTCATCATATTAGCCATCGGGCTAGAAGCTGGTTGATTAACCTTCATATCTGACATATGGTGATTTGTACCCATCATACCCTCAGTCGTACCTGTAGAGCCTGTTTCAGAAGGCTTCGTATTCATCTGACCTTGTTGAGATGGTATTGTCGCCATTTCTTTTCCACGAAGCTGAATCGTTACTTGACGAGTAGCAATCAGATTGGTCAAATCAGGTTTGCCATCTTTAGAACCATAGACTTTAACAGTAGCTAGGTATGTATGTGTTCCGTTAGCTCGAAGTTGATCCAGCAAGGCCTGACCATCTTTGCCAACCGTATTGCCATTCAAATCCACTTCGTAGAAATATTGACCTTTAGCCAAGCCTTCAAGTGGCAATAGAGCAGGATTTTTAGCTGTTCCGTTGTCTGACCATGGGGCTTTGTCTGAAGCTTTTAACAAGAGGCGAGTCAACATACCATCTCCACCAAAAGCTTCGTATGGAATAACTTGGTTAACACCTGCCAAGAATGGACCTGGAACATTTGCTTTTTCAAGGTAGCTAGCCGGAACATCAATGCTATTTTTGATGTTATTAGCAACAGAGTCTTTAACCTGATTTGGTGTGGTTGAAGTGTTCAAATTAACAGTCAAATCTTTAGTCGCTACCAGATTAGTTAAGTCAGGCTTGCCATCTTTTGCACCGTACACCTTAATAGTAGCTTTATAGCTTTGTGTACCATTTTGTTTCAAGAGGTCAAGCAACTCTTTATCAGATTTTCCTTGGGTGCCGGCCAAGTCCACTTCGTAGAAGTAAAGGCCTTTGCCCAATTTCTCTACTGGTGGGAGAGCGGGATTTTTAGCTGTTCCGTTGTCGGACCATGGAGCCTTATCAGATGCTTTCAAGATAAGGCGAGTCAACATGCCATCACCAGCGAAGAATTCGTATGGAATGACTTGGTTGACACCAGCTGTAAATGGACCTGGGAAATTAGCTCTATCCAAGTAAGAAGCTGGGACATCTACTGTATCTTTGGTGTTTTCGGCCACACCTTTTTGCACTTCAGCTGGAGTGGTCAAACCATTCAAATTAACAGTCAAATCTTTAGTCGCTACCAGATTGTTCAAGTCTGCCTTGCCATCTTTTGCACCGTACACCTTGATGGTGGCCTTATAACTTTGAGTGCCGTTTTGTTTTAAGAGGTCAAGAAGCTCTTTATCAGATTTGCCTTGGGTGCCGGCCAAGTCCACTTCGTAGAAGTAAAGGCCTTTGCCCAATTTCTCTACTGGTGGGAGAGCGGGATTTTTAGCTGTTCCATTGTCTGACCACGGAGCCTTATCAGATGCTTTCAAGATCAGGCGAGTCAACATGCCATCACCAGCAAAGAATTCGTATGGAATGACTTGGTTGACACCAGCTGTAAATGGACCTGGGAAATTGGCTCTATCCAAGTAAGAAGCTGGGACATCTACTGTATCTTTGGTATTGTCAGCCACACCTTTTTGCACTTCAGCTGGGGTGGTCGCTGGTTGCGCTTCACTGGCTTCACGGTCTTGTCCAGAAACTGTAGACGCAGGACTTTCCACAGGTTTAACTGCATCTTCTGTTTGTTTCTTAGAGTCAGGTTGTGCTTGCACTTCTTCTTTTGGTGCTACTGCCGGCTCTTTAGCAGTTGCGTCCACTTTTTCTGAAGAGCTTGTCGGATCCAAACTTGCTTTAGGTGTTGGAATAAACTGTTCTGAAGGAAGAGCTACATCGACTGCTTTTTTGAGAATCTCTGCTGGTAAGTCGCTCTTTTCACTCACCGAAGTTGCGTCTGGCACGACTTGGGCAGGAGTCGGATTGACGATATCAGCGCGTGCAGAACTTGGTTGACCGACTAGGACAAAGAAGCCACTAGCCACAACAACTGAAGCAACACCGACACTGAGACGGCGAATAGACCAACGAGTATATCTCTGATTTGGATTGAATTTCATAGGATTCTCCTTAGAGTTTTCTTTTTTTTGATGACTCTAGTATAATCTCCTAAAATTAAAAAGGATTAAGAAAAAGTTAAAATTTTTCTTAAATCCCTCTTATAAAATACTTATATTGACTCGTTAATTATTTGGAAAGAGAGTAGCCCTTCCTCTCCTACTCACTTAGCTCTGCCAAGGTGTCCAAATGTTGGTTATTAATGACGGCCATGATGTAGGCATCTGCCTTCAAGAGGTCATTGGGTCCGAATTGGACATCCAGAGGAGCATTTTCGTAGGAACGAAAGCCAAGTACGTTGAGGTTGTATCGCCCACGTAAATCTAGCTGACTGAGACTTTTACCTACCCACGATTGAGGGATTTTCATCTCGACAATCGATACATTCTTGTCTAGCTGAAAGACGTCTACGCTGTTATGAAAGAGGATGGTCTGTGCCAATGAGCGTCCCATTTCAAACTCTGGTGAGATGACTGCGTCCGCGCCAATTTTTTCTAGAACCTTTTTAGCTGTATGGCTTTTGACCTTGGCAATAACGGTCGGCACTCCTAGACTCTTGCAGTGCATAACCGCGAGAACACTGGACTCCAGATTTTCACCCGTTGCGACAACTACGGTATCACAGGTGTCAATCCCCGCTGATAGAAGGAGTTCTTCATCCGTGATATCTCCAACTACCCCACGCGCCAGCACAGGTTCAAATTGATTAATGCGTTCCTCGTGGTCATCAATAGCAATGATATTCATGTCATGCTTGGCTAGGGCAGCCAAAACACTGCTCCCAAAAATTCCCAAGCCTAAAATTCCAATTGTCCGATCTGACATCGTTCTTCCTTTCTTATCCGATAGTGATATCTGCTTTCATATAGTGAATCGTATCTTTCTTGTCTGGCTGGTATTCTGCTACACTGACCAGTAGTGTCAAGGGACCAATACGGCCGATAAACATCAATAACATAACGATGCTGAGGGCTATCTGGCCTAGCTCTGGTGTTAAATTTGCCGTCACCCCAACTGTCGCAAGGGCTGAAATGGTCTCAAACATGAGGTAGATAAAGCGCGGATTTCCCTCTGCTGTTATTCCTAGCAGGATCAAGCCCAGCAAGAATGTTAGCAAGAAGATAATAAAGACACTGAAAGATTTTTGCACAGTTCGGGGTTCAATGGTCCTCCGAGCCACATTGGCATGAGGCAAGCCCAATAGTTCGCTACGAGCAAAGACCAACAAGACAAAGAAGGTCGTAATCTTGAGCCCCCCTGCTGTCCCTCCAGGCGCTCCGCCCAGAAACATCTGTAGGATATAGATGAACAAGGTAACTGGTCGAGCCTGGGTGTAGTCAATGGAAGCAAAACCTGCCGTTCTCATACTAACTGTTTGGAAAAAGCTAACCAGCACTTTCTCTGGAGCGCTGAGATTTCCAATCGTTCCAGGATTGTTCCACTCGATGAACAAAGTCGATACGGTTCCAAAGAGCAGAATTCCCGCCGTTAAAAAGAGAACCAACTTGGTATGGAAACGCAGGCGGCGTTTTTTCTTTTTCCCAAACTGGGTCGCTAGGTCAAACCAGACCATAAATCCTAGACCACCCGTGATAATCAAACCTGCAATCACTAGATTGATCAAGGGGTCCGTTTGAAAAGCTACCAAACTCGTACTTCCAAAATTATCAAATCCAGCATTACAGAAGGCTGAAATAGCCAAAAAGATAGAGGTTAACACCCCTCGGCCCCAGCCAAATTCAGGAATAAAGCGAAAACTCAAGAGAAAGGCACCAATTCCTTCCACCAGAAAAGTCGTCAGAAAGATCGATCGGATGAAGTCCTTTAGAGACTGGGTTTCTCCATAAGCAAAACTTTCTTGAATAGTCTCACGGCCACGAAGACTGAGCTTTTGCTTGCCTTGGATGTAAAAGATTCCGATAAAGGTCATGAGCCCCAAACCACCAATCTGGATCAAGATCATACAGATCAACTGGCCCCAGATATTGTAAGTAGACGCCACTGGCTGGGTAAAGAGCCCTGTCACACAGACCATAGACACAGTCGTAAAGAGATGGTCAAAGTAGGTCGCTTGTGACGTTCCTGCTTGCACAAAGGGGAGGCTTAAAAGAAGCGAGCCTAAGAAGATCACTAGGGCAAAACTTAAAAAGATGCGACGGGCTGGCGACAAGCGTCCCAGTATCGTCTTGATTTTTTCCAAAAATGATTTGAATAACATAGCTACATTCTACCATAAAAACAGTCAGAACACTCACATGTGGTGCACAATGGCAAGACAGAGTTCGAGTGCCTTATCAAAAGCTTCTGAGCCCCAGTCACGACTGTCGTAGTTGTCTAAATCTGCTAAGGAATCTGCGGTAAAGAGCAATTCCCCCCAGACAACTCCACGTAGCTGAGCTACTGCCGCTAGAGCCGAGCACTCCATCTCCACAACAGCACAACCTTCTTCCTTACGATAGGCAACCTTTTCAGCCGTCTCTCGGTAAAAACCATCTGTCGTCCAGGTCATAACTTCCTCATAAGGAATGCCTCTTTGCTCCAAGATTTGCTCAATGGCAGAGATAGCCTCAATCTGCATCTCCATATAACGAGAAGGCGCTACATAGTGGTAGCTGGTCCCCTCATCTCGCAGAGCGCGAACAGGGACGAGAAAGGCATTCTCCTCTATATCAGCTAGGACGCCACAGGTTCCAGTGGAAATGATTTGCTCCACACCATAACCAATCAACCAATCCATAAACTGGGCCGCTGGGGCAGAACCTACGGGCGCCTGGGCCAGACAAATCTCCTCGCCCTTGTAGTTGAGGACGTAGACTGGATAAGTCTTGGTGGCAGAAACGAACTCACCAACACAATCCGCTCCTACTTCCTGAGCGTAGAGGTCAATCGCTTCCTCCAAAAACGCATAGATGCACTTCTTTGGCAACTTTAAATCCAGCCCCTCATGTGTTGGCATAAGGACCGCCTGGGGATTATCATCAAACTCTAAAATGGGAATCGCATGCTTCTGAATCATAGCCCACCTCCTCTAATTTTGTACTATTGTATCAAAAGCTGACGAAGTGTCAAGGAGTTGTCTTTAGCAAGCCAGAAAACTCCTCTTCCATACATTTAAGAAATCGTTGCTCTGCTGGAGAGGTCGGTTTCTGTTTTAGTAAAGTGATTGAGGACTATCACCAAAATACCAAATTCAATAATAAAAAAGCACGAATCTGCATCAGGTAATGTATACCCTTTTATATTATCTTGTACAAGAAGCCAAACCAATAGAATCTAGCCTCCATTTTGTCTAGGCCTACTCTATTTCCACAAACCACCTAAAATCTGTTTTTCTAATAAGTCTAGGTCTTCTTCTTTTATTTCTCCATTGTCGCTAACGACATAAAGCTGAGCGAAGTAAGCAAACAATGGACCAACACAAATACGAACCATTTGAGGAATCGTTATCTCTGGATTTACACGTGGATCTGCCAGCAATTCTTTATGAAGCACTCGAAGTTTATCTTGAATAGCATTCCAGATAAAAATCTGTTCATTTTTTAGTTTTTTATTTGAAAAACTCTCCTGCAGAATGATTTTCATCAAAGCACGATTTTTTTTGAGATAGCTCATACGATCGTGGACGAGATAACGAACCCTCTCTTCTGTCGTTTCAAAAGCTAAGAGTTCCTCAAAAAAACTACCGAAAATGCTTGGGACTACAGGATGTAAAATAGCCGTCAGTAGATCATCCTTCGTCTTAAAATACTTAAACAAAGTTGCCTGGCTTAGTCCAGCACGCTCAGCTATGTGAAGAGTTGAGGTCCCATGGTAACTCCTAGTTGATATGAGATCCACTGCTGCCTGCATGATTTTTTTCTTTCCTTGAGGGTAATTCGCTTCTTCTAAGTAATCTTCAAACGATTCAAAAACAGTCTTATCCATCTAATCTTCACACCTTTTTAGCATTATTTATGTTGATTTCTAAACTTTACGATAACGACGCAATCCAACAATATTGAGAATTGTTAAAATAATCAAGAAAATCATTAAAACACCAAGATTTGGCAAAATATCACCAAGATTGTGTCCGTAAAGAATAATCTGGCTTATTGCATCACCAGAATAGGTTAATGGCAAAAATTTCCCCACAGTTGGAGCCCACTCTCCCATGGATGACAATGGAATAATCCCTGAGAAAAAGAGTTGAGGCATAATCACGAGAGGAATAAATTGCATCATTTGGAATTCTGATTTTGCTAGAGTAGACAAGAGAATTCCAAAAGCTAGTGCTACAAGAGCCAGTACCACATTAACTATTATAACATTTAAAATATTTCCTACAACTTCTACATCTAGTAGCCAAATTGCTGCTAAGACGACAACTGCCGTTTGAAAAATCGCAATAATACCGTAAGACAACATATAGCCATAGACAATTTCAGATCGTTTCACTGGTGTTGCTAACAAACGTTCTAGTGTTCCACTGGTGCGCTCTTTCAAAAGCGCCATACCTGAAATCAAAAAGACAAAGAAGAAAACTACAAAACCTATCAAAACCGGAATCATACTGGTAAAGAAGCTTGTATTTTCATCTCCATACTGGTAAGACTCCTTGATTACTGGTGTTTTTGCGTCCGAGTCCAATTGTGGAAGAGCTTGTTTAACACGAGATACTAACTGATCGGTGCCTTCACTGGCGATACTCGTTCGTAACACTTGTCGTATCATAGATGTTTTGGAGGCGTCTGTGTTTGCGTAGTCGACCTGGTACTCACCGTTTTTATAAGAAATCACAGCATCGACTTTTTCATTTGCTAGCGCTTCTTTGGCTTGATCTAAGCCTTGATAAGTCTCGACGTCTACATGATCGAGCTCATCCATTTTCATTACCAAACCAGTTGGTAGATCTTGTGTTGCCAACTTGACATTCACGGTTGTACTAGCTGAAAACATGAGGTTCATCAACCACATGATAAAAACAGGTGCTATAAACATCAGGGCTAGAGTTCGTTTGTCACGAAGTAATTCTTTGATGACTTTTTTTGCAATCGCTATTGTTCTCATTTTACTCACCTTCTGCTTTTAAAAATACTTCTTCAATACTTGAAACTTGATAACTTTCTTTTAAGTGTTGCGGTGTATCAAAAGCAATGATTTTTCCGCCTAATAATAAGCCGACCTTATCCGTCAACTCTGCTTCATCCATAACATGGGTAGTAACTAATATCCCTACCCCATTGTCTCTAAGCGCGAATAATTCTTTCCAGATTTTCTTTCGAAGAGAAGGGTCGATTCCAACTGTCGGTTCGTCCAAAATCAAGAGTTGAGGATTTCCTAACAGCGCGATAGCAAGAGACAAACGCCGTTTCATTCCTCCAGAATAACCAGATACCGCCTTGTTTAAGTAGTCTGTCAGATCTACTACTTGAGCTATATGAGCAATTTCCGCCTTTAGGTCTTTTTTAGAAAGCCCCTTTAGCTGACCAAAAAATTCCAGATTTTCTTGGCCTGACAAGGACTCGTATAAAGCATCTGATTGGGCCATATAGCCAATATCTCCTAAAATATGGCGATTGGGCATAGTGTGATTTAACACTAAAGCTACGCCTCCATCAGCCTTTTCCATTCCTAACGTAGTCTTAATCATAGTTGATTTACCAGCACCAGACGGACCAATTAATCCTATAATTTCTCCTGGCTGCAATTCAAAGCTGACATGATTCAGAACTATTTGATGGTCAAAAGATTTTACTAAATCTTGTAAATGTAGTAATGTTTTCATTTACTTTCTCCTTGGTGAGCGATTACTCACTTACTAAATATAAACCTATTATAGTGAGCAATCACTCACTTGTCAAGAAAAAATCTGAATTTTTTTAAAAATAAAGCACCAGATATTATTATCTGATGCTTATAATGGATAGCTATTGCTTTTAGAGCTGTTTCTAAATCTCTTTTCGATACTCTGAAATGGTCTTTCCTGTCCACTTTTTAAAGGCCTATTCTTCCTCTGCTTTTCTCAGCCAATCCTACCATCGTCATTGCTATCGCAACTCTAATGACCTTGGCGATGGAAATTCATTTTACTCATTTTTATATGAAACAGACTAAGAAATTTTCAAGACCTAATTGGGAGTTGTTTTAGCTATAATCCATCTCTCAAACATAAAAACTCTCCCTTCTCTTTCGAGAAAGGAGATTCTTTTTTATCCTCGTCCGCCAGGGGCTGGACCGCCAGGACCACCATTTCCTTGAGGGCCTTCATTTGGTCCACCGCCTCCAGGCATAGAGTTGACGATTTCCGTTTGTTTTTCGCCGTTGAGATAGATATCCCCGCCTGTGTAGGTCGCTGTTCCATCAAAGTCAAAACCTGTTTGACCAATCATTTTAATGGTTCCACCTGTAACCGTGATATCCCCGTTTGAGTCGATTGGGTCTGTATCCCCTTGACCAACTTCTACTGTCAGGTTCCCACCGTTCATGGTAAAGAAAATCTCACTTTGTTGAGCATTTTTGTTAGCCGCATTGACACCATCATCTGTCGCATAGACATTTATATCGCCGTCGTTTATGGTGATGGATTTTCCTTCTATCCCTTCTGTTGAATTCTTGACGGTATAGGTACCGCTATCAATCACTAGGTTACCAGAAGCGTGAATTCCATCATCTCCTGCTGTGACTGTGATATTGTTGTTGGATAGGTACATGGTTCCGACTGAAGTATCCTCGTCATTGTCCACCTTTACGCCATCTTCTTTGGCATCGATGGTCATAGTCGTACCAGTGATGTTGAGTTCATCATTAACATTAAAGGCATCGCCAACTGCTGTGATGTTATAGGTTCCACCCGTGATATGGAGGGTGTCATTGGCCTTGATACCATTGTTCTTCTTGCCATCTACATTGAGAGTTCCTTTCCCGTTGATGGTCAAATCTACCTTAGAAAAGAGAGCTGCGTCTGCATTTTCGTCGCTGTTAGAGCTTGAGTCAGAGAGACTGTTGGTAGTTCCCTCTGCTAGAGTTAGGTAGACATGACCGGCTGATGTCGCTGAAATTGCTGCATCTGTATTGGTCATACTTGCACCTTTTAGGACTAGGTGAACATCTGCAGACTTATCTGCCTCGACCTTGATCTGCACTCCGTCAGACTGACCTGAAATCACATAGGTTCCAGATTTTGTGATGGTCACTGTTGATTCAGAGACTGTCACCCCATCTCCAGAGACGTTTGCTGATGAGCCAGATAACTCAATCTTAGAAGCTGTGCTTTCGTCATAAGAAGTATCATTGTCCTTCTCTGTAAAATAGGAAGATTGGTTTGTCTTTGTTGCAGTTGTTGTGGCACTATTAGTCGTTGCATTAGCATTGGATGTAGTTGTTGACTGGGCACATGCTGCCATCAGCACCATTGCCGTTAAACTCGTTGCGAGTAGGGTCCATTTCTTTGATTTCATAGCTTTTTCCTCTCCTTCGTATGATATAGCTAGACAGTCTACAGAAGATTCCTGAAACAAAACTAAAACTTTTCTGAAAGTTTCCTTAAATTCAGTTTCAGTTAAGTTTCGCTTAATAAAACTTTTAGAAATGTCCTCTAGACTTGTTCCAAGCAAGTTTACCTTGTTTAATCTATGATTTATCTGAAGGAGAAAGACTTATGAAACCCCTAGAAACAAGCTTTGAACGGATCGAAACCAAGTACATGGTTTCTAAAACAGACCTACACGATTTAATAGAAGATTTGAAAGACTACCTCATCGAGGACGACTATCCGACTTCGACTATTTCCAATATCTACTTTGACACAGAAGATTTTCAGCTCATCCAAGACTCCTTGCAGGATCAGCATAAGAAGGAAAAAATCCGTATGCGGACCTATCTCGCACAGCCAAACGCTGACAGCCCCGTCTTTCTAGAAATCAAGTCCAAAGACGAAGCCGGTATCGGTCACAAGCACCGCGTCCTATCCCAGTCAGATACCATAACCCAGCTCATCACCAAGGGTTGGGGAGGACACCTGATCAAAGATAGCTTTCTGGTAGCAGAGGTTCAAAAGCTACGTCAACGTTACAGCAAGGCTCTCAAACCACGTATCTATATCTCTTATGACCGTTTTTCACTAAAAGAAAAAAAGAAAATCCAAGGATTCCCCTACCAGAAAATTCGTGTTACTCTTGACCAAAACTTGACCTATCGTGATAAACAGATCTGCCTATTTGCTGACAAAAAAGGCCTGCCTCTCTTAGAAGACGACCTGGTCATCATGGAAATCAAAGCGCCTGGTGACAAACCGCAATGGCTACAGGATATCCTTGATAAGTATGGTCTGGTAGAGCAAAAATTTTCAAAATACTCCTGCGCCTACCATAAATCACAAGGACTAGCCTATGCCCCACAACCTATCGGAGAAAGTGTAGGTAATGCTTATGTCTAACCTTTTTAACTCTATTTTCAACGACGCAACCGCCACTGCTGACCCCCTCCAACTCCTACTCGCCCTTGTCATCAGCCTTTTTCTAGGACTAGCACTCAGCTGGGCCTACAAGCAGCGGACTCTTTACACACGGGAATTTGTCATCAGTTTGACCCTTTTACCTTGTTTGATGACGCTGGTCATCTTCCTCGTCAATGGCAGTCTCGGAACGTCGATTGCAGTAGCAGGGACCTTTAGTCTCATTCGTTTCCGTTCTGCCACGAGTGGCTCTCGAGAGCTAATCGCTATCTTTCTAGCCATGATCATCGGTCTGGCGGCAGGGACAGGCTACCTTCTCTTAGCCGTTCTCTTCACGGTCTTTATCCTAGGTATTTGGCTCCTTTTGGAAAAACAACAGAGCAAGAGCAATCACCAACGTCGTAGACTCTTAACCATCACACTTCCCAATAAAGAAGACCGCCTAGATACTATTCAGATCGCGCTGGATCAATTTTGCACCGAGTCTGACCTTATCTCAGTAGATACCAGCAACTCTGGTAAATCCTTGCAAACCGTCTACGAAGTCGATCTCAATCCTCAAGTAGACGACTTTCAACTGACGAGCTACCTGACAAGCAAGATTTCCCAGTGCGATGTTTCCTTGACTAAAAAAGCCAAAAAGAAGAAAAATTTATAAGAATTAAACTCATAAAAAGAACAGCTTGGGCTGTTCTTTTTAGTTTTCTTTTACTGGGATTTCCTTGATAACACGCGCAGGATTGCCAGCTAGGACGACATTGTCTCCAAAGGACTTGGTAATCACGGCCCCTGCTCCAGCGACGACGTTATTGCCCAGTGTCACTCCAGGAAGGACAATGACGCCACCTCCAGCCCAGAAATTATCTCCAATGGTGATGGGCTTGCCATATTCGACACCTGAATTGCGTTCATCCGGATCCAGTGGATGGAGTGGGGTTAAAAACTGACAGTTGGGGCCAAGCATGGCGTTGTCTCCGATGCGAATCGGACAAACATCCAGCATGGTCAAATTCCAATTAGAATAAAAATTTTCCCCTAGATGTATATTGACTCCATAATCGACCACCAAGCGTGGATTGATATAAAGATTTTGCCCAGTTGAGCCAAACCAAGTCTTGATCATCTCCGCCCCTTTCAAGGGATCTAACTCCTGGTTGAAATCCGCCTGCTTCTGACGTGCTGTCTGAGCCAAGGCCCGCAACTCGGGATCAAAGGGATGATAGGGTTCTCCCGCTATCATTTTCTGGTATTCACTGGTCATCTTATCACCTCACAATTAGTTTGAGGCCATCATATCAAAAAGACTTTGAAAGGTCAAGAATAAGCCGGTCTAGGACTTCTTTCTAGACTCTCGAAACCATTCCCCATCCTAACTCAAAACAACTTACTTGACAAAAGCTTGACTTCATGGTTTAATATACCCCATAAGGGTATATTTGGAGGTGCCTATGTTTCACTTATTATTTACAAAAATTGACAGTATTTCTACCAGCGAGTTAGAAGCTAAACTCAGAGAACCAATTCAGCTACTAGATGTTCGGACGCCTATGGAATTCCGTAGAGGTCATATCAAAAATGCCAAAAATGTTCCTTTAACGGAAATCGGTTCTTACACACCTGCGACAAAAGAAACACTTTATGTCATTTGTCATTCTGGTGTGCGAAGCAAACTAGCTGCGAAGAAGCTAAAGAAAAAAGGCTACGATGTCATCAATGTCCGAGGCGGTATGAGCGCTTGGACAGGCAAGGTCATCTAGAAGCATAAAATAATTGGCTGCGCAGCCTTGAACCTTATCGAAGGTCTAAGCGACAATATCCAATGGTGTCCGCTCGAAGACGATCTGACTAAGGGCCAAAATCCCTAGATGTACGGATAAGTGGCGAATTTCAGGGGGGCGACCCAAGGTCGATACCATTCATATCCCCCTAAACAAATTATGGGAGAACTTGGATGAACCAGACGCCTGCATCAGCGTTTTGCGTAGCTAGATCACAGAGCGTATCCTCCAGCGGCAGGAATTGCCATCCAAAACCTTGACGACGCTTATTCACAATATAAAATGGCTAATCCAGAAGGAGTCAAATATGGAAACGAGTATCAGCATGGCTGACTTTTATGAAAAATACCTAAATGAAAATCTAAATCTTATCGATGTACGTGAAGTGCATGAATTCCAAGCAGGACATGCACCAGGTGCCAAAAATCTTCCGTTAAGTACCTTGGAGCAAGGTTACAAAGAACTCAAACCTGACCAGGAATACCATGTCATCTGTCAAGGTGGAGTACGCTCCGCATCTGCTTGTGAATTTCTAAGCGCCCAAGGCCTCACCGTTATCAATGTTGAAGGTGGTATGAATGCTTGGCCCGGTCAAGTAAAATAAGCAAAAAACCGATTAAGTTCCTTAATCGGTTTTTTCATTTCTGCAACCCAATGATATAGGGCTCGTAGCCCGTCGCATCTAAAAAGAAGCAAATTGATGGTATCTAAAAAAAGGTTTTCTCATTGGTATTGGGGGAACTCATCCGTTTGTCCGACATGATTTCTTTATCGAAATAGACTTAAATGCCTTTGTCTGCATTGTTTATCAATAGCAAATTAGTTTACTTCCGTTTAATCAGGTATCGGATGGCCTTTTCTAGGCGTTCCTTTTGAGCCTCGGGGTCGTCTAGTGGTTGGTTGATACAGTCAGTGAGATTTTCAGTAATGATCATCTCAATCACGCGCTCAACGCTAGATTTCACTGCTGTCAACTGCGTAACAATATCTGCGCAGTCACGATCTTCTTCAATCATCTTTTGAATTCCACGCAACTGGCCCTCTGAACGTTTCAGACGTGTTATATACTTTGAGTTTGTCATTGATTTATCCTTGGTCACTTTTTCTTCATTATATCTCGAATAAGGGGCTTTGTCAAAATTCACTTCCTGTCTGTATTTGTGGGTGGAAACCTTTCCTCTGGATCAGACAGAAAAGATTGGTGAGCATGAAAATGGAAAAGAAACTCTGTCCTCCTTGAAACTCGATGGGAAATAAAATTTCCTATTAACCAACTGACTTTTATGACTTATAACTTGGACAAAAAGGCTAGGATCACTATCCCATAGACTAGAACTAGAGCCAGCCCAAATCCGATACCAAACCACTTATAAAACTTGTCCATTCCGCTATAACGTTCGACATAGGCCCTGTTCGGCTTGTCTGGATCATACCAGACTGTCAGCTCCGAATGAAGGGGGAAATGGGTCTGCATCAAGCGTTTGAAGGAAACAAAGGAGTTGCTATAGCGAGTGATCGAAGGCGCCAGCATATCTTCTCTTGTATAGTCCTTTAAAAATTTAGTAGTCCCCCACGGAATTGTGACCGTTTTGAACATAAAATACTGCAAGGTTTTCTTATAAGCAATCCCATCCACCGTGTATTCGACGATAGGTGAATACCCCTCACGAAAACGGCTATAGCCGATAACCGTTCCAGGAACGGATGACTTGGCAAGGCGAACCAACCTCTGATCTCGAAGATAGAGGAAAAGAAAGGTCCCACACACAAATACTAAAGATAGGAAGATGACGATTGTCCCAACTATCAAACCAATCACTTCTTTAGTCATATGAACTCCTCCTGTTATTCTATACAGTAAAATCTCAAAACTAACTCATCCAAAAAGGACATCGATGTCCTCGAGTCTACTCTTCAGATTTTTCTTTTGACTGTTTTTCTCTCAAATCTTTTACAGATTTCGATATGATATCTCTCACCTGTTCGTCAGTAAGTCCTGGAATCTGGTAATAAGGATTATTGGATTCGCTTTTTGACGGTTTTGTTCCTGAACTTTCGGTTTTAGAATTTTGTTCAGTCGAAGACGAGGATTTCGACTCTGAGGAACTGGATTCTTTGGTCTTATAGGAACTGGACGACTCAGACTCAGAAGACTTGGACGTTTCAGGCGCTTTAGAATCAAGCTTAGGCGGCTTGTTTACTTGGTCGTTCGGCTGTTTTACAGGTTTATAGAATAGCCCAAAAGACAGCAGCAAGGCCATCAAGATCCCAATACCAGCCAAGGTTCTTTTATTGGCTTCAGCCGAGGGAACCCTTACTCCCTGTGTGCTGAGTATTTTCCATTCTGGATGCTCTTTTTCTATGGTTTTTTTCTGTCTCCTAAGAGGACCAAGTAGAAAATGATTAAAAGGCACAATCGTTACCATAGCCACCGTTATAAGCGGGACATAATTGGAATGACTTGATACCAGTAGAACATCGAGTATAGCGAGAAGAATGAAGAGGAAACGCCCCACAAACTTACGAACTTGATGCTCTTTTTTGATCTGCAAATATCTCTCTTGTGACATTATCAGCCTCTCTTTTCTACTTCTTCCCTAAATATCACTTTCCCTGCTCATACTTCCGCACAGCTAAGAGCCAGCGGATAGGATTGTTTTGGAATAAGAAAAGGTACAACAAGGCAGGAAAAAGACCTATCAATAATGAAAATAAAATTTGTGCATCAAATTTCTCCTGCCTTATAAATGAATTTACAATATTTGGTATGGTAGCAATTCCTATAAATGCTAAAAATAGAATTACTAACTGTATTATTAGAAAAACTATCATCTTCCCAAACGTCGCTTTTTTCTTACTAAAATTTTCCCAAAGCAGATTTGAATAAACGGCTTTCGCAAACTGTTGAGAACTTGCCCCTTGAACCTGTTTCACCTCTTTATACAAGGCCTCTTCCATCATCCATATAAAGCCAAAGCAGACAAAGAATTGGGCAACGATATAAGGCGGAACCATCCAGCTGTTATATCGAAAACCGGAAAAAGCTGGTATAGCGACCATTCCCCCTATTAAACCTAAGAAAATGAAAACCAACATCAAAGGAATAATGGCCCTATTAGACTTCCTAGCCCCTTCCGTATTTAACAAAACACTCTTATCGGCTACCAGAGCCTCTTTTGTTCTCGTGTTATAGTAAACGGCCTTATCACCGCTCTGTCCAATAAAAATTATTTTTCTCATATAAAATCACCACAGTTTCCACCAATCACTACAATCAGAAACTTCAATTTTTATCATAGGTCGTTGATGAAACATCATCAACCACTGGTAATGGTAATAGTGTTTCACTCGTGTTTATAGTCCTTCTCTTCCCTAAAAATCACTTTCCCTTGTTCATACTTTTGTACAGCCAACATCCAGCGGATAGGGTTGTTTTGGAATAGAGCAATTACGACCACTGCTGGAAGTACCCCTGCCACTGGTGAAAATAATAATGAAAGATCAAACCACTCATGGTTATAATAAGGAATAAGCATTCCTGGTATTCCAAATAAACTTACAATTCCTAAACAAAACAGAAGAACCAAGATAACAAACGAGAAAAAGAAAATTTTACCTAATGTTGCTTTCTTATCGGAAAATCCTTCCCAAAGTAAATTTCCATTCACTGCAACTTTAAATTGTTCTTCGTTTGCCAAAACTGTGGAACGAACATTTTTATACAATGCTTTTTCCAACATATAAATACTTCCAACAAAAACTAAAAATATGGCTAGTAAAATGATTGGAATCATCCTCTCGTTTAATCTAAATGGAGAAGTAAAGGAAAAAATAGCAAGTCCAACACCTCCACCAAATAACGCAAAAAGTAATATCAAAGGAATAATAGCCTTATTGGTCTTCCTAGCTCCTTCTGTATTTAACAAGGCGCTCTTATCTGCTACAAGAGCTTCTCTCGTTCGCGTGTTATAGTAAACGGCCTTATCACCGCTCTGTCCAATAAAGATTATTTTTCTCATCTTATAATTCGCCCTCTTTCCCTCGGCTACCGTCCTGTAATGTCTCCATCAGCTCCTTGAACAGTCGTTTGCGTGTTTTCATCCGAAATTCATAGATCATATAAACAAGCGAAAATATCCCTAACATATAAATAATCAAGAACTGAAAATCGGAGTAGCTAAAATAGCGATAGATGGAAAACACAATCATGAGGAAACAAAAAATCTCAACTAGGACAGTCCATCTAGATTTTCTCCTAAGTGTTTTGATATTGGCTTTTGTGAGCCGGACTTTTCTAAATCTATCTGTCTTCATGTTGCGTCGGGTAGATTTGGCAAGGAGAATGGTCCCGAAAATCAAAAACAGAGACATCAAGATAAAAAAGATCAAATTGAAAGGGGAGGAGACATCTCCAAAGGTTTGGTTGAGCAACTTTGACAGCCGTTGCAAGGAATAGATTGCAATAGGGGCTGCTATGGCTGAATAATTCATGCCTTGTTTTGCACTGTAGAATACTTGATTCCCCAAATCATAATAGATAAAAGAGTCCTCCAGAGGGCCCATACTAATTAAATTTTTTACACTTGTGTCCATCTTATTTCTCGTCTCCTAAACTCAATACGGATGTTCAAACAAAGTTCTACTTTCTCTTAAAAGCATCGTGACAACGATTGCCAGCAGTCTAGCCGATTTTGGGTGTTTACCTTCCTAGAGAAAGAAAAGTTTATTAGTATTATAGCATGAACCCCTAGAAAAGGGAAAATATCCCCGACCAATGCCTTTGCCAGAGCCAAGAAAGCTTTCGTCATTTCATAAAAAAGCGGACAAGTCCGCATTCTAAAAACAGAATGCGAGCTTATCCGCCTTTTCCTATGTCTATGATGTGTTTTTCACATCTCATCGTGCCAAGCGAATGCGGGTCACAATCCCATCTGGGTCTACCAAATCCAACTCACTCGAATTTAGCCACTTGATCGGTGCTTCTAGCTCTTGTGCTTGCTGAACGATGTCCAAGAGTTCTTCCTTTCTTTCGACCTCAAGGACGTAGTAGGCCAAGCCTGGCAAGCCTTGCTCACGCGGAGCCAGCCCTTTTCCAGCCCATTCGTTGACAGCCAGGTGGTGATGGTACTGACCAGCCGCTATCCAACTAGCACTAGGAATGCTAAATTTATCCTCTAGCCCTAACACTTTTTGATAAAACTGGCTCGCCGCACGACTATCCTTCACCGATAGATGGATATGCCCCATTCTCGTCCCTTCAGCTAGGATAAAGGGATCCACCTTTTCCCCTAACTCATAGATGTCCTGTGCCGCAAGGGCTTCGGTCACACCGATAATGCGACCGTCTTCTCGAATATCCCATGAAGACACTGGCTTATCACGGTAGAGTTCAATGCCATTTCCTTCCAAATCCTCTAGATAAATAGCCTCACTGTATCCATGATCTGCACCCCCGACCAGAGGAATCCGCAAGTCACTTAGGTGTTTCAAGACATCTGCCAAGGCTTTTCGCGTCGGCAACAAAATCGCCAGATGGTAGAGCCCATAATGCTCCCTTACTTCGCCAGCCTTTTCTGCCTGAATCAAGTGAACCAAGGCTTTTCGACCAAGTCCCAAAATCGCTTCTGTCTCTGTTTGGGATAAAATCTCCAAGCCAATAATCTGGTGATAAAAAGCCGTTTGACTCGTCAAATCCTTGACATTTAAAACCGCCTCTGCTAGATAAATGTGGCTTTGGTATGCATAAGTCATAGGGTTTCTCCTTTTATTTGTTGTAACTTTATGTATTACATCAATTATAAACTATTGAGATAAAATGTCAACGAAGACAACTCAAAAGAGCTGGAAACCAGCTCTTCTTTTTATTTTACAACAAGCTCGTAGCGAGTTTTGCTGGTGAAAGTTTCCCCTGCTTTGAGAATGACTTGGTCTTTGAGGTTGCTGTGAATGGCATCTGGTAAAGCCTGCGCTTCAAGGGCAACCCCATTGTGTTGCACCATTGGCTGGCCTCCGATGATGACACTCTCATCCACAAAGTTTGCTGTGTAGACCACAAAGCAAGGGGCCTCTGTCTTGAACAGCAGGAAACGACCTGAGTTTTGGTCATAAAGGAAACCAGCATTGTCATGACCTGCAGGAAGAGCAAATGGGTGATCCAAACCAGATACCAACTGGATTTGCTCATCTTCCTCTGCAAAGATATCCTTCAACAAAGCTCCATTGTAGATGTGTTTCACCACATCACGAGTAGCATCTGGAGTCTTAGCCGGAACACCGTCTGGAGCGATTGGGTAAATGCCCTCCGTATTTAGCTGGAAGACATGGCGGTCAACTGTCTGCGTGAAATCACCAGACAAGTTGAAGTAACTATGATTTGTCGGATTGACAAGCGTATCCTGATCTGTCGTCACCTTATAGCTGACTTCGTAGGCACCAGTTTCTTCCAAGTGGTAGCTGATCCAGATCTTGAGATTGCCAGGAAATCCTCCTGTCCCGTCTGTACGCTCGGTGTAGAGGGTCAAGCCATGGTCGCTCACCTCAGTCAATTCAAATAAGCTCGCATCCCAACCTGTTGAACCACTGTGGTTACAGTTGCTAGCATTATTGACTTCAAGAACATAGGTCTGCCCATTGAGCTCAAATGTCGCACCTGCAATACGGCCCGCTACAGGACCTACACTTGCTCCATGCTTGGGACTATTGCCTACATAGCTATCAAAATCATCAAAGCCCAAGATCACATTGGCAAAGTTTCCAGCCTTGTCAGGTGTGACATAGCGCAAGATGGTCGCACCATAAGTCATAACTTCAAGCTGGTAACCACCATCAGTCTCAAAGCGATAGGCCAAGACATCCTTGCCCTCATGATTTCCAAATACACGCTCTGTGTATGCTTTCATTCTTCTCTCCTTTGATCCATTTCTCTTAAGTAAACAAACCATAGAGAGTGTCTCACCATCTATAGTTGTAGTTTTATTTTCAGAATCCTTTGTCAGAAAAACTTGAGTATTTTCTTAACAAAAGGGGGTTCTTCTATACTTGTTTTATGCTTCTACACGTTCAGTCCATGAAGTCGCTGTGGTTTGGAGAACCTTGTTAAGTTCGTCAATGTTCTCAAATCCAGTTGTCCGAAGCCATTCACGAGCTGCTGCCTCACCGTCTTTGATGTAGGCTTCAACGGATCCAGCCCATGTAGCACGGCCACAAAGAACGCCGTTGAAGTTTGCGCCTGATTCGTGGGCAAAGACAAGTGTTTCTTGGAAGAGTTTAGCTGACACACCTGCACTCAAGTAGATGTATGGCAAGTTAGTCGCTTCATCTTGCGCTTTGAAGAAGGCTGCTGCTTCTTCACGTGTATGAACGATTTCACCATCACCAAAGCCTTCAACATATTTAACGTTGACTGGAACTTCTACTTTCAAGACATCGATGTTGAAACGTGGGTCTGAGAAGACCTTCATCGCACCGATAACTTTATGTGGTTTTACTTTGGCGTATTCTGCAGAACCTGCGTCAGCGATTTTTTCATCGTAAGCCAAGATTTCAAGGAAGAATGGAATGTCTTCCGCCACACACTCAGAACCGATACGTTCGATGTAGGCTTGTTTTTCTTGGTTGAGTTCGTCAGAGCTGTCTACGTCATAGTAAAGCAAGAACTTAACAGCGTCTGCGCCTTGTTCCTTGATGCGTTTTGCAGACCAAACATCCAAGCAGTCAGGCAAACGTTTGGTGCTTGTTGTATCGTAACCAGTTTTCTCATAAGCAAGGAGAAGACCAGCATTTGGATCAAGGGCTTTAGTAGCTGGAAGACCATACTCAGGGTCAAGGAGCATAGATGATGCGTATTTTGTCAATTCATCTGCAACCAAGACTTTAAGTTCTTCCATTTGAGCAACTGTTGGTTCTTCCGTTTGGTATTGAGCCATAAGGCGTTTCAAAGCACCACGTTGGTCAAAGGCAAGAGCTGAGATGATTCCATTTTCATCAGAGAGTTTTTGCAGGCAGGCTTCTTTATTAGGACTTAATTGTAATTTACTCATAGACACTTCCTTACTTTTGATATTCGTGAATGATCACACCTTGTACCACACGGTTTACAGTGCCAGTAGGAGATGGTGTATCTGGTTTATTTTCTACCTTGAGTGAAGTCAATAGGGCAAAGAGTTGGGCATAAACGATGTAAGGGAAGACACGGTAAATATCGTTCAAGACACCGCCACAACCAAGGGCTACTTCTTTGACATTTTCAAGACCAAAGGCTTGATCACTCAAGAGCACGACACGACGAGCAATCTGATCACCAGCCACTTCACGAACCAAGTCCAAGTCGTACTTGCGAGTGTAGTCTGTCGTTGTACCAAATACCAAAACAACTGTATCTTCGTTAATCAATGATTTTGGACCGTGACGGAAGCCAACTGGGCTTTCATACATGGTCGCCACTTGACCAGCTGTTAATTCCAAAATCTTGAGCTGAGCTTCATGAGCAAGGCCGAAGAAAGGACCTGCACCCAAATAGATGACACGATTAAAGTCTAGGTCAACAAGCTCTTTAACATCTTCTGCATTGTCTAGAATCTTACGCGCAAGGCTAGACACAACTTCAAAACGTTCAGCTTTCACAGCAAATTCTGTAGGATCAAAGACCAAGAGAGCTGTTAGCATCATAGACGTAAAGCTAGAAGTCATGGCAAATCCAGCGTCATTAGAAGCAGCTGGTTGCAAGAGCAAAAGATTGCGCTCATCGCCATGGGCTTGAAGAGCCAATTTCCCTTCTGCAGCACATGTAATGGTCACTTGATAGAGGTCATCAACCAAGGCTTTAGCCAAATCAACCGTCGCCACACTTTCAGGTGAATTCCCACTACGAGCAAAGGAAACAAGGACAGTCGCCACATCTTTTTTCAGATAAGTTTCTGGATTGGCAACAATATCAGTTGTCGCAATGGCATTGAAATTCCATTTGCGCTCGTCATAGACTTCCTTAAAATATGGCACCAAGGTATCTCCCACATAAGCAGAAGTACCAGCACCCGTCAAGATGACCTTGATATAGTCATGCTTATCAGCGATTCCTTGTAGGAAGGCTGCAATTTCTTCACGTTTTGCTTGATAGGCTTCAAAAGCCTCTTTCCATACATCAGGCTGTTGGTAGATCTCACGAGTCGTGATTTCTGCACCCAGTTCAAGTAATTCTTCTTTTGTGTAATTTAGCATAGAGTTCCTCTAATCTATTATTGTTTCATTCCTATTGAAAATATGGGAATGGGATTTACTCCCATTCCCATGTATATTCTATACAAGCTGTTCTAACGATTTTCACGTTGTCACATCGTATACTCAATGAAAATCAAAGAGCAAACTAGGAAGCTAACCACAGGCTGCTCAAAGCACTGCTTTGAGGTTGTAGATAGAACTGACGAAGTCAGTAACATATATACGGCAAGGCGACGCTGACGTAGTTTGAAGAGATTTTCGAAGAGTATTATTCATCTTCGTCATCATCGAAGCCCGCTAACAAATCATTGACTTTCACAATGCTTTCTGCAGCACGGCTCTTGTAGTCCGCATCTGCACCTGTAAGGCTGGCATTGATAAATTCAATCACCATTGGAAGATTCATCCCTGCATAGAGTTCAATGTCGCGACCTTCCATAATCAAACGGCTTACCACGTTACATGGTGTTCCACCGAGAAGGTCCGCAAAGACTAGGAAATCATCCAATCCTTCGATAGCAGCTTCAAATTTTGCAGTAAATTCTTCTGGACCATCTTCTGGAAGAAGAGCCACTGCATGAATGTTGTCTTGTGGACCCATAATCATTTCAGTGCTACCTTTAAGTTCTTCACAGAAACGACCATGACTCACCAAAATTAACGATTTCACCATAAATTATGCGCCCATTCCAAGCAAGAATTTACCGATGAATGAAAGACCTACTGCAAGAACGATAATGATACCGATCGCTTTAGTAGAGTTCATACCTTTCTTACCAAGCAACCAGAAGATAAAGGCAGTAAAGATTGCTGGAAGCAAACGTGGGAAGATTGAGTTCAAGATGTCTTGGAAGTCAATCATCTTTTCACCGATTGGCAATTTGTAAGAAATGTCAAAGTTGATCATTGTTGCTACAAGAGCACCCATCATGAAGACACCAAGTACAGATGCAGCGTCAATCAAAGCTGTCAAAGTACTTTGCATGTTGTTGATAAGGTTAACCCCTTCTTTGTAGGCAAATTCCAATTGTTTCCAACGGAAGATGTCGTAAGCAACTGCAACTGCGATCCAAAGGAAGATACCCCATGGTTGGCCAGCGATAGCCATAGTTGCTGCGATAGATCCCATGATAGCAGGTACAAGTGAACCAAAGATTGTGTCTCCAAGAGGAGCAAATGGTCCCATCAAACCTGTCTTGATACCGTTAACGGCATCTTTTGAACCTACACCATCTTTTTCTTCCATGGCAAGGTCAAAACCAGCGATAATTGTGTGGAAGAATGGAGAAGTATTGAAGAATTGAGTATGAACTTTCATCATTTCTTTCAATTCAGGAGTTCCATCCCCATACATTTTACGCAATTGAGGCAAGATCATGTAAAGGTAACCAGAAGCTTGCATACGTTCGTAGTTCCAACCTAATTGGAAAGTAAACAAGCTACGTTTGTTGATTTGATTAAAATCTTCTTTTGTAAGTTTGTAATTAGAATTCGTCATCTTCGATTTCCCCACTTTCTGATGGTGTAGAAGGTGCTGCTACAGCTACTTTTTGGCTGTTCTTAAAGTGAACAACTGCAAGGAAGATACCTACGATAGAAACACCGATCATAGACAAACCTTTGAAGTTGTTAGCAAAGCCAATCTTTTCAGCAACATCAGCAGGAAGAGTACCAAGGATACCCGCAACAGCGCCACCAAGACCTGTTACATATGAGTAAAGAACAGTCAACATAGCTGTCAAACCGAATCCCATTGCAAGGTAGTGAAGGTTACGTTTAACTGGAAGGTAACGAAGCAAGATTGCAAATCCAAGACCTGGAAGCATACGACCTGCAAGAGTCAAACCATCTGCAACCCATTGGTATTCTTTAACAAGGTCTACTACTGATTGTACGAAAGCACCACCAAAAGCAAGAGCGAAGAATACTGGAAGGGCACGAGAAAGAGCCCATGGAAGCGCACCAAGTAGGTAGTTGCGTTCGATACCTTTGTAGTCAAAGCGTTCAATCGCAGCATCAATACGGTGTGCAAAGAAAGTAGTTGTCATACGTCCAAGAACGTCGAAGTATGTCAAAAGTGCTGCTACTGGTACAGCGATTGTTGTAATCGCAAGATCTGTATCAATACCTTGAGAGATAGAGAATGCTGTTGCAAGAACCGCACCAGAAGTTGCGTCGATACGAGAGGCACCACCGAAGGTACCAACCCCGAGAACGAACAACTGCAAGCTACCACCGATAAACAAACCAGTTGTCACATCTCCCATGATCAAACCAGTAATGAAACCAGCGAATACAGGGGAACCTGCAGATGAAACGATTGTCAACTCATCACAGATTTGATAAGCTGAGTACAAAGTGAGAAGTAAAATTTGCCACCATTGTATCATAACAATGACCTCCTAAAAATTTTTTCCTATTTTAATAAACTCAAAAAGTCTGATACGGGATCGTTTGGAACCATTTGAGCAGTGAGTTTCACACCTTTTTCTGCCAGTTTGTGGAAGTCTTCCACATCCTTATCTACCACGTTGATAGAACGTGTGATAGGGCGAGTTTCTGGTGTTTGAGACATATTGCCGACATTGAGTGTTTCAAGCGGAACGCCTGCTTCAACCAAACCAAGGAAACGGTCTGGTTTACGTGCAACGATAAAGAGACGTTGGCTATCGTATTTACCAGCAAGGATATTTGCTGCCGCTTTCTCAATTGGCAAGATACTAAGTTTTACACCTGGTGGTGTAGCAAGTTTCAAGCCGCTCTTTTCAATATCGTTGTTAACGACTTCATCGTCTACAACCATAATGCGCGAAACGTTTAGTTTCCCTGCCCAAAGATTGGCTACTTGACCGTGGATCAAACGTCCATCGATACGGCATCCTACAATTGTCATAAGTTTTCCCCCTTTATGTGTTTTAGTGTAGGTTTACGAGTTAAATGAATCTCTTCTTTATATTCGCCTTCAGTTTCAAAGATGATAATGCGGTTATCACCTTCCTTGAGATAACTATGAGGGATATAAAGTGAGAGGGTCGGGCCGACATTCCAGAAACGTCCTAGGTGACGCCCGTTGACAAAAGCAACTCCCTTACCAAACTCAGATAAATCTAAGTAGGTATCCTTCGGCTCTTCAACGGTAAAGTCGAAAGCGTAAAAGGCCGGTTGTCCTTCTGTCCATCCTTTTGAAAAATCAATTTTCTCAGGATTATCCAATGGAAGTGGATATTGTTTCCAATTTAACATGAAGTGTAGATCCTTGCAGACACCTGTACGAATTCCTTTACGTTGCGTATCTGCCAAGAACTTATGTCCGTAGTTAACACGCCCCATATTTTCGACCAAGATGTCAATCTCTGAAAAACCTTCTCGATTTCCCTGACAGTAGATATCTTCACCAATCTCTGTCTGGTATTGAGTAGCAATCCATTGACCATCTACAAAGAGTTGAGCTCGGTCACGTCCATCGATGATACGGAGACGTTCCTCTTCTGCATCCCAACTTGCCTCAGTGCGGTAGAGAAGGTAGCCATAACTTTGACCAAGTTCTTCCATCGCTTTTGGATAGAGGCTTTCAGTAGGACTAGAGAGATTATCCAGGGTTTCAAACAAGGAAACTTTTTCGACTAGTGGAATAGACCCTATCTCCATGCTTTCCTTATAGTGCGGTTCCAACTGTGGATACTCTGGGAAGTGTGTTGCCATCATCTTCTTGACTGCTAGGTATTTAGCAGTTGGATTTCCTTCTTCATCGAGAAGGGCATCATAGTCGTAAGATGTGACTTGTGGCAAATCCAGAGTTCCTCGAGCTGAGCAACCATTCATGAAACCAAAGTTTGTTCCACCATGGAACATGTAAAGGTTGATAGAGCCTTGCTCCAATACCTCTCGAACAGCCTCTGCCAATTCTTTTGGATCACGAGTGATGATGGGTTCTTTCCAACGGTTGAACCAACCATCCCAGAATTCCATACACATGAGGGGCCATTTTTTGCCATGCTCATCAAAGAATTCCTGCATCTGTGAAAAGTTGTACGGAGCTTTAGAACCGAAGTTCCCTGTCACAAAGAGGTCATCTTCGATCAAGGTTCCGGCTTTCAGAGTAGCCCTCCAAGGACCATCTGAAGTAAAGAGTGGGCAATCAATCCCTCGGTCTTCCATCAATTTCCGAATCGCTCGTAGATAAGACTTATCTTCTCCATAAGAGCCATATTCATTTTCGACTTGCATCATAAGAATGTTTCCGCCATTATCCAACAAGCGAGGCACAAGCCTTGGCAATAATTGGTCATAATAGCGAGCAACAGCCTCGATGTAGGCTGGGTCGGACGAGCGAATTCGCATGTCCTTGGTCAAGAGCCAAGCCGGCAAGCCACCAAATTCCCATTCTGCACAGATAAATGGAGACGGGCGTACAATGGCATAGAGACCCAGATCTTGTGCTATTTGAAGAAATCTCTCCAAATTTCTGGCACCTTCAAAATCAAACTCCCCTTCAACAGGTTCGTGTAAATTCCAAGCCACATAGGTCTCGACTGTATTAAAGCCAAGCGCCTTTAAGTTATAGAGAGAATGATACCAATCCTCTGCTGGAATCCTAAAATAATGAATGGCGCCGGACAAAATCTTGAACGGTTTTTCGTCTAAATAGAAATCGTCCTCAATTTTAAATCTTGTCATGTTATTACCTCTGACGAATTAAGTTTGCGCTTTCATTTATTATAATATTAACTATAATCAAATCTTTTGCATTTGTCAATAGGTTTTAGAAAATTATTTAAAATTTTTCTATTTTTTTACTTACTGTTTACCGAAATTATCTAAAAATAGCATGAAAACGATCTTTTTATGTATGATAATTCACAAGAACATCAAATGAATTTTTTTACATGTAAAATAACATTTTTAGTCTATTATTTTAATTTTTTGACCTTAATACTACTCTTTTCTTTATATTTGTGGTAAAATCAAAATTGGAGAAAGAGAATCGAGGTGAAATTTATGGCTATTCCTAAATACCAATATATTAAAGATGAATTAAAAAACAAAATCATCTCTGGTCAATTTGCAAGTGGAGATAAATTTTATACAGAAGCCGAATTGATCGCGATGTACGATGTGAGTTCAATCACAGTTGTACGTGCTTTGAATGACCTTGCTAAAGACGGCTACATTGTCCGCCAACAAGGTAAAGGTACTTTCGTTTCACGTGCCCGTAAGCACAAACTCGTTGAGTTTTCAGATGTCGAAATCTTTGAAACAAAAGACGATAAAGTTACTGTCCTTTCTATCGAGCGCGGAAACAAACTTGAATATTTAGATAAACTTGGACTACGTGGAGATCAATTCTACTATAAGATTGAACGTATTCGTCAGACAAACGACGTGACATACATCTACCACACATCTTATATTCCTGAGCAATACATCAATGCCAACTATCCAAATCTTGACTATTATAGCTCTATCTATACACGTTTCAAATTGGATTACCGCATTCACATGAGTGATGAACATTTTGAGGAAATCAACGAAATCGCATTCCCAACACCAGAGCATGCTGCTTCTGTACTCGGAATCGATACACAATTCCCAACTGTCTTCCAAACGAAGACTACAAAACTTGAGGCCACTGGCTAAGTCCTTGCCTATAGTGAAACTTATAAGCGAGCAGACTACTACAAAATCAAATTCATCTCATGTAACCGAGGTCATTAAGAAAAAGCCTGAGCCTAGCTCAGGCTTTTTCTCTATTCATTATAGCACGAGAAAGAAGTTGTGAAAACGCTATGAAGGGCTCTTATTTAATTAGTAGCATTTTTACTAAAAACAAGGTAAAATTTCGTTTGGTTTTTCCTCGGTTTTATCCCTTATTAGCAAATTTCTCCTAAATCTTATGATTTCCTCTATTTATTATAGTTCTTATATAAACCCACTTGACATTTTACTCCGCAGATAATAAAATAAAATTGGTTTTATGTAAACGCTATCATATATGATAATAACAAGGAGGTTTTGTCATGAAACTAGAAAAGAAACAGCGCTTCTCCATCCGTAAATACGCGGTTGGGGCAGCTTCTGTACTTATAGGATTTGCTTTTAGCGCACAAGTCGTATCTGCCGACGAGATTACTCCAGCTCCAACAGCTGTAGAAACTGTTCAAACGATTCAGGAGAGTCCACAAGCAACCGAAGAAGCTGTAGACTCCAAGGTTCCAGAAAAACTGGAAGAAAAGGCTGACAAACCTGTAAAAGAGGAGGTCAAAGAAGACCAGGAGGCTCCTCAAACAGTTGCTCCAACAACCGAAGAGTCAAGCGCACCAGTTGTGACAGAAAATGCTGCTCCAACTCCTAGCGCCGAGAAAAAAAACCCTGCCCCAGCTGAAACTCCTGCCGAAAGCACTTCTTCCGAAAAGAAAAATGAAGTCGTCACACCTGTAGTAGCCGCTCCTAGCACAGAACGAGCAGCTCAGGTAAATGAAAAACTGGCAAAACGAAAAATGATCTCAATCGACGCTGGACGCAAGTACTTCTCTCCAGACCAACTCAAAGAAATCATCGACAAAGCCAAACACTACGGCTACACGGATCTTCATTTACTAGTTGGAAACGATGGCATGCGTTTCATGTTGGACGACATGACCATCAAAGCCAATGGCAAAACCTATGCAAGTGACGATGTCAAACGTGCACTCGAAAACGGAACTGATGCCTACTACAAGGATCCAAACGGCAACCATTTGACAGAGAGTCAGATGACGGACTTGATCAACTATGCTAAAAATAAAGGTATTGGTCTCATCCCAACTGTAAACAGCCCTGGGCACATGGATGCGATTTTGCATGCCATGAAAGAATTAGGTATCCAAAAACCGAACTTCAACTACTTTGGTAAGGAATCTGCTCGTACTGTTGACCTTGATAACAAAGAAGCGGTTGCATTTACCAAAGCTCTGATCGACAAGTATGCTGCTTACTTCGCTGGCAAATCTGACATCTTCAATATCGGACTAGACGAGTACGCCAATGATGCTACAGACGCTAAAGGCTGGAGCGTTCTTCAAGCCTATAAATGGTATCCAGAAGATGGTTTCCCAGACAAGGGTTATGATAAATTTATCGCCTACGCTAATGACCTTGCTCGTATCGTCAAATCTCACGGACTCAAACCAATGGCCTTTAACGACGGTATCTACTACAATAGCGACATTAGCTTTGGAACCTTTGACAAAGACATCATCGTTTCAATGTGGACTGGTGGATGGGGCGGATACGACGTCGCTTCTTCTAAACTTCTAGTTGAAAAAGGCCACCAAATCCTTAACACCAACGATGCTTGGTACTATGTTCTAGGACGGAATGCAGATGGTCAAGGCTGGTACAACCTCGACCAAGGACTCAATGGTATCAAGAATACTCCAATCACTTCTGTACCAAAATCTGATGGGGCTACTATCCCGTTCATCGGTGGTATGGTAGCTGCTTGGGCGGACACCCCATCTGCACGCTATTCACCATCACGCCTCTTCAAACTCATGCGTAGCTTCGCAAATGCCAATGCTGAATACTTCGTAGCTGACTATGAGTCTGCTGAGCAAGCTCTGAAAGAAGTCCCAACAGACCTTAACCGCTATACTGCGGAAAGTGTCGCAGCTGTCAAAGAAGCTGAAAAAGCCATTCGCTCACTCGATAGCAACCTCAGCCGTGCCCAACAAGACACCATTGACCAAGCAATCGCAAAACTCCAAGAAGCTGTCAGCAATTTGACCTTCACACCAGAAGCTCAAAAAGAAGAAGACGCGAAACGTGAAGTTGAAAAACTTGCCAAAAACAAGGTAATCTCCATCGACGCTGGACGTAAGTACTTCTCAGCTGAGCAACTCAAACGTATCATTGATAAAGCTAGCGAACTTGGATATTCTGATGTGCATCTCCTCCTAGGAAATGATGGACTTCGCTTCCTACTTGATGACATGACCATCACAGCTAACGGAAAAACTTATGCAAGTGACGATGTCAAGAAGGCCATCATCGAAGGAACAAAAGCTTACTACGATGATCCAAACGGAACCACTCTTAGTCAAGCTGAAATCACTGAATTGATCGAGTACGCAAAATCAAAAGGCCTCGGACTCATTCCAGCAATCAACAGCCCAGGCCACATGGATGCCATGCTCGTCGCTATGGAAAAACTTGGAATCAAGAATCCTCAAGCCAACTTTGACAAGGTCTCTAAAACAACCATGGACCTCGAAAACGAAGAAGCGATGAACTTTGTCAAAGCCCTCATCGGCAAGTACATGAACTTCTTTGCAGGCAAGACAAAGATTTTCAACTACGGTACAGACGAATATGCCAATGATGCTACCAACGCGCAAGGCTGGTACTACCTCAAATGGTATGGACTCTATGGCAAGTTTGCTGAGTACTCTAACACCCTTGCTGCCATGGCCAAAGAAAGAGGCCTTCAACCAATGGCCTTCAACGATGGTTTCTACTACGAAGACAAGGATGATGTTGAGTTTGACAAGGATGTCATCATCTCTTACTGGTCTAAGGGATGGTGGGGCTATAACCTTGCAACGCCTCAGTACCTAGCAAGCAAAGGCTATAAACTCCTCAACACCAACGGAGACTGGTACTACGTCCTAGGCAATCACAAACCAGATGAAGCCTACCCACTATCAAAAGCACTTGAAAACTCTGGTAAAGTGCCATTTAACCAGCTTGCATCTACCAAGTATCCAGAAGTAGACCTTCCAACCGTCGGAAGCATGCTTGCTATCTGGGCAGACAAACCAAGTGCTGAGTACAAGGAAGAAGAAATCTTTGAACTCATGACTGCCTTCGCAGACCACAACAAAGACTACTTCCGCGCTGACTACAATGCTCTCCGTGAGGAGCTTGCTCAAATCCCTACTAACTTGGAAGGATACAGCCAGGAAAGCTTGGATGCCCTAAATGCAGCTAAAGAAGCTCTCAACTACAACCTCAATCGCAGCAAACAAGCCGAGTTAGACGCTCTTGTAGCCAAACTCAAGGCAGCCCGCCTAGGCCTCAAACCAGCGACAACTCACTCAGGAAGCCTCGATGAAAATGAACTAGCTGCCAATGTTGAAACCAAACCGGAACTCATCACAAGAGCAGAAAAGATTCCATTTGAAGTTATCAAGAAGGAAAATCCGAATCTCCCAGCTGGTCAGGAAAAAATCATCACACCAGGTGTAGAGGGCGAACGCACTCATTACATCTCCGTCCTTACTGAAAATGGGAAACAAACAGAAACGGTTCTAGATAGCCAAGTAACCAAAGAACCTGTGACCCAGGTGGTTGAAATCGGCGCCCCTATTACTCACAAAGGAGATGAACACGGTCTTGCTCCAGCCACAGAGGCAAAACCAAGACTGGACATCCAAGAAGAAGAGATTCCGTTCACTACCGTAACACGTGAAAATCCACAATTACCACTCGGACAAACGCAAATCGTCGTTACTGGTGTAAATGGCCGTCGTACGATTTTCTACTCTGTCAGCACTACTGCTGACGGTAAGAAAGAAAGAACCCTTGTCAATAGTGCGGTATCGCAGGAAGCGGTCGCTCAGGTTGTCGAAGTCGGAACTGCCGTTGAGAAAGCTGAGCAAGCTGAAACAACTACTAGCAAAGCAGATGAAAAACAACTCCCTGCAACAGGAAGTCAAGACTCTGCGGGCTTGGTCGCAGCAGGACTCATGGCCACACTAGCAGCCTACGGACTCACTAAGAGAAAAGAAGATTAATCCCTTCGATAAGCATACAAAAAAGCGAGATTAAATCTCGCTTTTTATTGTTAGGATTAATCACCAAGTCCGATACGTTCAAAGATATCATCCACTCGTTTAGTGTAGTATGCCGGGTTGAAGATTTCATCAATTTCATCTTGAGTGAGGCGTGATGTCACTTCTGGATCTGCTTCTAGAAGCGGTTTGAAGTCTACTTGGTTATCCCAAGAGTAGGCTGTTTTTGGTTGCACCAAGTCATAGGCTTGCTCACGAGTCATGCCTTTTTCAATCAAGGTCAACATAGCCCGCTGACTAAAGATAAGACCAAAAGTTGAGTTCATGTTGCGGATCATGTTTTCTGGGAAGACCGTCAAGTTCTTGACGATATTTCCAAAACGGTTGAGCATGTAGTCAATCAAAATAGTCGTATCCGGTGTGATGATACGCTCAGCTGATGAGTGAGAAATATCACGTTCGTGCCAGAGAGCCACGTTTTCATAGGCTGTAATCATGTGACCACGGATAACACGCGCCAGACCTGTCATGTTCTCAGAACCGATAGGGTTGCGTTTGTGAGGCATTGCTGAAGACCCTTTTTGCCCCTTAGCAAAGAACTCTTCCACTTCGCGCTGCTCAGACTTTTGCAGACCACGAATCTCCGTTGCCATACGTTCGATTGAAGTCGCGATGCTAGCAAGAACCGCAAAGTACTCAGCGTGAAGGTCACGAGGAAGGACTTGTGTAGAAATTTCTTGAGCACGGATACCCAATTTGTCGCAGACATATTGCTCTACAAATGGTGGAATGTTGGCAAAGTTCCCAACCGCACCAGAGATTTTACCAGCTTCCACACCAGCAGCCGCATGCTCGAAACGCTCGATATTACGTTTCATTTCGCTGTACCAAGTTGCCAATTTCAGACCAAATGTTGTAGGCTCAGCGTGCACACCATGAGTACGACCCATCATGATGGTGAACTTGTGCTCCTTAGCCTTATCAGCGATGATGTTGGTGAAGTTTTCAAGGTCACGACGAATGATGTCGTTTGCCTGCTTGTAAAGATAACCATAGGCAGTATCCACCACGTCAGTAGAAGTCAAGCCATAGTGGACCCACTTGCGCTCTTCACCAAGAGTCTCAGAAACCGCACGTGTGAAGGCAACCACATCGTGACGCGTCTCCTGCTCAATTTCCAAAATACGGTCAATGTCAAAGTCCGCCTTTTCGCGAATCAAAGCCACATCTTCCTTAGGAATTTCTCCCAATTCAGCCCATGCCTCATCAGCCAAGATTTCCACCTCAAGCCAAGCACGGTATTTATTTTCTTCACTCCAAATGTTCGCCATCTCAGGGCGAGAGTAACGGTTGATCATGATTTCTCCAATTCTATATATTTTTCTCTCTACTTTAACGTTCAGATAAATTAACCTCTATGATTTAAAATGGCAGGTCATCATCAGTCCCCCATGAGCCAAATTTATTTGCCTCTAGTTTACTTTTTTTATGCTCTAGTGAATTTTTTTGTTCTATTAACCGAGCTTCGTCATAATCTAAAATATTCCTTTTTTCCTCTAATTGAAATATCTTTCCATCTGTTCCTACATCATTCAACCATAAATCAGCCTCTATCTTGGAACGCTCCAAATAGATTCGTTTTAACTCATTATCAATAGATTTTATTTTATTTTGAACTTCAAACATCTCATCAAAGTCCGAGCTGAATGGATCACTATTTGAATAAAATGAACTAGGGTTTGAATTGAATGAGCTGTTATTCGGATAAAATGAATTAAAGTTTGAATTGAATGAGTTGTTATTTGGATAAAATGGGTTAGGATTTAAATTGAATAAATCATCATCCTCATCATCATTGATACCACCAAACAAAGAATTTTGTACTCTATATTGCTTAGCATCTTCATCCGATAACTCATTGACTAGTTGAATAAAACGCTCACTGTTTATTATGTATAACTCTTTACAAACTTTCTCTTCAGTATTTTCAATAGGATTATTAATATCATAGTCTACATTTAGATTCCATAACTCTGTCATTAACTCTATTCTTGGACCAATAGTTCTCCCGCTTTGCTTATAAAGCAAGTCGGATTTCCTATCGGAAATACCATCATTAGTTACAAAAATTACTTTGTTTCCAAGTGATTTTCCATCCTTAGAAAGTTTATGTAACAGTTCTTCCCATAATATATAATCTCCATATTTTCGTGAATATGTCAATCCTGCATAGGTACGATTGGGACTTTTTTCGTAATCTTTTTTACTATCATTTATTCCTGGAGGTATCTGTTGTTCGTATCTCTTTCCCCCTTTTTCCTGAACCTTGTCAATCCACTCTTGGGTTAACTTTTCAGCTACTGAATCATTAATTATTTTTTTTAAGCGTTCTTGTAACTCACTTACATCCTTTGTATATTTTTCATCAAAGATTTTATTAATTTCAGCTTCTAAGTCATCAATTTTCAAGATTTCCAAGAGTTTAGTTTTTACTTCTTTTTTCTGATTTTTATTTCGTAAAAATCCAAGAGGATCTTTACCACCCTTATCTTTAAAATTTTCTACCAAACTCCGAATTTCATTCACTATACTTTCTGCATAAGAATCTCGTTGGATTTCCGTTACCATTTTGATAGACTGCTTGTTAAAATGATATTCTAATCCAACTATATAAGGTATGAATAGATGGTCTTTAACAGCTTCTATTGTGTCTAAATACTTTTCAGCTAAGTCTGTCGGTAATCCCAAAATATCTGAGAGGATATTCGTATCTAAAACAATAAGGTTATTTTTTTCTCGCTTAAAATCAATAGAAGTTAATTTTTCTATATAGAACTCCGGAAAAAGTTCTTCCATACTTGCCATATTAATTATTCCTCCTAAAACTCAACCACACTATCCGGCACATCACTAAACACTGTCACATGCCCTACCCTACGGTTGTGCTTGTCTTCTATAATCATTTATTCACCACCCACTCCGCCGCTTTCTCTGCATGAATCACTGTTGTGTCGTAGAGAGGTAGGTCAGTGTCGGATTGCTTGACGAGGAGACCTATCTCGGTACAACCCAAAATAACAGCTTCAGCGCCTGCTTTTTTCAAATCATCTATAACGGCAAGATAAGTCTGCTTTGAACTTTCTTTGATATCACCTAGACAGAGCTCGTCATAAATAATTCGATTAACCTCTGTAATGCCTGCTTGATCTGGAATCAGCACTTCTAACCCAGACTCTATTAATTTCTCCTTGTAAAAATCTTGGGTCATGGTGTACTTGGTCCCTAGGAGGCCGACTTTTTGAATACCGTCAGCCAACAAGGCCTGCGCAGTTGCCTGCGCAATATGCAAGATTGGAATCGTAATCTTTCCTTGTATCTGCGGAGCAACCTTGTGCATAGTGTTGGTACAAATAACGATGAAATCCGCACCAGCTTGCTCCAAGCGCTTAGCAATATCTGCCAACAGTTGACCGCTTTTCTCCCAGTCTCCGACTGCTTGATAATGCTCAATCTCTGCAAAATCAACACTATAAAGTAGAATCTTAGCAGAATGCAGGCCACCCAGCTCTTTTTTGATGGTTTCGTTGATGATTTGGTAGTAAGATGTGGTACTTTCCCAACTCATACCACCAATCAGACCGATAGTTTTCATAGACTAATTAAACTCCTCCTTGCTTGTCACAACCGACGGATAGTGTGGTAAGCTACTTAAATCTGTATCCAATGGCAAATCATAGATAGCCAGATAATTGTTTGGATATTGAATCTTTAATTCCTGATATTGGCTTTTACTTTTTCATGGTCGGCACTGGCAAAGAGCACTTCCACAACGGCGATTTCTTTTCCTTCCTCCACAAAAGCGTTGACAATAATTTGAATCATAAACTGGTTTCCATTTAGCTTTAAAGATTATCATTTTCTGAGTCTTCATGTATAGAAAATTCAAATGAAATTCTCTCAGGATGTCTAGGCAGGCCGTAACTACTCAGATAATCCTTAACTTCCTTCACGGAACAAAAATGTTCTAAGACTAGCTGATTGCCAGCTCTCTCTAAAATATGAATCCCTCTCTATCCGCAATCTCTGGAACAATCAAATCGTCCGTATAAGTCAGTGTTACGGTCGTTATTTCATCATCTGGCAATTCATCAAATTCTTCTGCCATTTCAAAAATCAATCCCTTCCCCAAACTCTTCCACACTATCCGGCACATCACTAAACAAAGTCACATGTCCCATCTTGCGGTTGTGCTTCGCTTCTATTTTACCATACATATGGAGGTGGGCGCTTGGATTTTCTGTGACATATTTTTCAGCCGCCTCGACGTGTTGCCCGAGGACATTTAGCATGACTGCTGGCGCATGCAGTTTGATGGCTGGCAATGGTGCTCCGAGAACACCCAGAATATGAGTATCAAACTGGGAGAAGTCGCAGGCTTCGATAGAGTAGTGCCCAGAGTTGTGTGGTCGTGGGGCAATCTCGTTGACGATAATGTCATCAGCTGTCGCAAACATTTCCACACAAAGTGTTCCAGACAGATTAAGCTGTTCTGCGATTCGCACAGCCATAGCTTTGGCTTTTTCAGCTAGACTTTCTGAAATGCGGGCTGGCACGATGGTCTTGGACAGGATATTGTTGCGATGGATATTTTCCTGAACCGGAAAAACTGTCACGTCCTTGCCATTACCAGACACGATGACTGAAATCTCAAGGTCAAAGTTGACAAATTCTTCCAAGACACAGTCTGCTGAGTCGGCTAGTGCAGAAGCTTCTTTCAAATCTGCTTCCGAGCGAATAACCTTTTGTCCATGCCCATCGTAACCACCAGTCGCGGTCTTGAGGACATAGTCTTTCGATAGGTCGATGTCTGCCAAGTCTTGGCTTGAAGTCACAACCTTGTAAGGTGCCACAGTGACTTGAGCCTTGTTTGAGAGGAAGTTCTTTTCAAAAATACGATTTTGGGAAATGCGGAGCAGATCTGTCCCTTGAGGGAGCTGACCTTCCTTGATAACCGCATCCAAGCCGTCAGCATCGACATTTTCAAACTCATAGGTGAGGACATCGCAACGCTCAGCCAACTGACGGAGGGCATCCACATCGTTATAAGGAGCCACGATGATCTCCGCCACGCGAGAGGCTGGGCAATCCGCCGCAGGATCCAGCGCGATGACCTTGTGCCCCATGTAGATAGCAGAAATGGCCATCATCTGACCCAGCTGACCGCCACCGATAATTCCGATTGTTTTAGATGAGCTCATTTGTAGACTCCTCTGCGATTTTCCCTTGCTCTTCTGCGAAATCTGCCAATGCTGTCGCGATAGCCTGATCCTCTACTGACAGGAGACGGAGGGCAAAGAGGGCAGCGTTAGTCGCTCCTGCTTCACCGATAGCCATAGTCGCAACAGGCACACCACCTGGCATCTGAACGATAGAGTAGAGCGAGTCCACGCCACTAAGAGCGCGCGACTTGACAGGTACCCCGATGACAGGAAGGGTTGTTTTCGCTGCGACCATCCCTGGCAAATGGGCTGCGCCACCAGCACCTGCGATAATGACCTTGATGCCACGGCTACGAGCTTCTTCGGCATGTCTGAACATGAGGTCTGGTGTACGGTGGGCAGAGACAACCTTCTTTTCGTAGGCTACACCGAAACGGTCTAGGACTTCGGCAGTTTTTTGCATGGTTGCCCAGTCGGATTTTGAGCCCATGATAATGGAAATTACTGGTTTAGTCATAATATTCCTTTTCTTTCCTTTCTTTTTTCAATCACCTTAAGTTGTGAGGGACGGCAGCAGCCACCAAAGGTGTCTCATACCTAAATCGGAAGCCCAAGGTCTTCCGATTTCCCTGAACGATTGGATTATCATCCAATCGTTCATTCACAACGGCGGTGATTGTTCTATATTAGCTCGCTAATGCTCGCAAATCAAACGACCATTATCGTATTTGGCGACTTCGTCGCGCTATTCTTATATCTTTACTTAATAGCCTTGCTTCCGATATCTGTTCGGTAAAAGAGACCTTCTGTGTTTTGTTGGGAGAGTTCTTGGTAGATGGTATCTTGGGCGTCTTTGACGGTGTCTGCTGTGGTAACTAGCATATAGACACGTCCGCCATTTGATAGCAATGCTCTGCTATTTTCCGCAAACTTAGCCCCTGCGTAGTAGGTGATGATGTCGCCATCGGTTTTGGCTGACAACTTGACACCCTTTTCGTAGTCTAGCGGGTAGCCCTTGGATGCGACAACCACGCCCAGAGTCACACCCTTATCCGTCCAAGTGATGTTTGGCTCCTTGCCATCAAGAATATCCGTGATATTTTGCGCAAAGTCAGATGTCAATCGTGGTAAGATAATCTGGGTTTCAGGATCTCCGAAGCGAGCGTTAAACTCGATAACCTTAGGTCCATCAGCTGTCAAGATAAGACCTGCGTAAAGGACACCCAGATAAGGACGACCTTCTTTGATCATCCCTTCAAGGACTGGCTTGACAATAGTGTCAACCGCTGTGTCAACCACGCTCTGTGGCAAGTGAGGAACTGGTGCATAGGCACCCATCCCGCCAGTGTTAGGGCCCTTGTCGCCATCGTAAGCACGTTTGTGATCCTGAGCCGTTGGCATGATGTAGAACTTGTCCCCATTGACAAAGGCAAAGAGGGAGAACTCTTCTCCGTCAAGGAATTCCTCGATAACCACACGCGCACCGCTATCCCCGAATTTATTGTCCAAGAGCATCTCGTGAGCAGCTTCGACCGCTTGCTCAACCGTCTCCGCAACGACGACACCTTTCCCGAGTGCCAAACCATCTGCCTTGACAACGATAGGAGCGCCTTTCTCCTCGATATAAGCCTTGGCCTCCTCGAAATCTGAAAATGTGCCATAGGCTGCTGTCGGAACATCGTATTTGACCATGATTTCCTTAGCAAAATCCTTGGACCACTCCAGCTCCGCTGCAGCCCTAGTCGGACCAAAAGCCTTGAGACCAGCTTGGTTAAAATCATCTACGATTCCAGCAGCAAGGGCATCATCTGGCCCGATAAAGGACCAAGCAATATCGTTGGCTTTTGCAAACTCAATCAATTTAGAATGTTCGGAAATAGAGATGTCCATCAATTCCAAACCATCCAGAGTCATTCCGTCATTTCCAGGAGCTACAAAAACTTTTTCAACGTCTTTTGACTCAAGCAACTTCTTAGCAATCGCATGTTCACGACCACCCGAACCGACAACTAACAGCTTCATCTCTCAACCTCTTTTGCGAATTATTTACTAATATTATATCACAAACGTTCGCTTTAATCTTGTTTTGCTCCGCGTTTTTACGCAAAAAAAGGAAAGAAACTGTTTTCTTCCCTTTTATTTTCTTAATGTCTAAAATGTCTCACTCCTGTGAAGACCATAGTCAAGCCGTATTTGTCAGCAGCTTCGATAGATTATTGGCTACTCATTAACCAGTTATATCAGAAAGGTTAAAAAGTAGCTCTCATTTAATCGTTTTTCATTTCGCATATTTTTCTAGATGTGTTTGGATTTTTGGCATAATGAGATGCATTATTTTAAGATTCGTAAAAGCTATTATCATGGCTAATAAAAGATAGACAAAGACTGATAACAAAGGAACGTCAGAAGACCAATAGTGGGAAATAATCATTAGAACCATTGGCAATTCTAGGGTTACTGTGACGACTCCAGGAACATAACCCCTAAATCGCATGCACATGATATAATGGATTATGAAATGAGATGTATAAGCTATTACAAAAGATAAATAGAGTAAAGTGTTGTGAGTTATTTGGCAGAATCCAGAAATAAACACCAGGATGATAAATTCCTCCAACACACCTACTGCAAAAGCGGAGCCTTGCGTAACGGAACCAAAGAACGGTTTCTTAAAAGTTTCTAATTTTTGATGATGCCGTGTTTTCCACAAGGGCATAAAAATCATTTCTTCAAAATCGTGTAAAATAAATAAAATAGGTAGCATCCAAACATTAAAAAGAATGCTCATATCTTTACCTCCTTAATAACAACTAACAATTGTACAATGTTAAGAATAAATGATAATCATATATCACGCGCAACACTTTTAGTATAAAGATAAACTGTTACAAAAACAAGAGGTTAAGAGAAATTGGCACAGTTTGATCAAAAGTGTGACAGGAAAGGAAAAATATCATGGAATATCAAATGCGGCAATGGCTGGAAGAAGCCTTGTTCGATTTATTAGCAACTAAGAAGTCTCTACAAAATATCAGCATTGCTGAACTCAGCGAACATGCTCAAATTGCTAGACGAACGTTTTATCGTTATTACCATTCAAAAGAGGAAGTTCTTACGAACTATTTAGACCGCTTAATTCAAGACTATATTATCGAACTTCAAACAGCAAAACTGACTAATTTTGAAGATTTAGTGAACCTTTTCTTTCAGTATTGGAGCCAGTACACTGAGCCATTAAAAATTTTGCAAGACGCAAACTTGCTCGTGCTTATCTTGCAAAGGTCTTATGATAAGCTTTCTGCTGCTTATACCACTGTCATGGCACCTTGGCATGTCACAAATAGTAATCAAAGACAAATCACCTATGATAGTAGATTCATCGTTGGAGGTCTCTACAATATTTTTGATGAATGGTTAAAAACAGATTACCACACAATGCCTGTTAACGAGCTAGTCACAACAACCTTAAACACCATAAAACGTATGAAAAATAGTTAAGTGAGAAACTGAGTTTTTCGAGATTAGTCATGAACAGCTCTGACAAATCATTTTAATAATTTCTAACACTAAAATGCTTATTGTTTTAGACATACAAAAAGAGAAGAACACTTACGTCTTCTCTCATTGCTAGCGATAAATCATTCATCATAGTTGATAATGAGCTAATTTTTAAATACCCATCAATGTCTAAAATGTCTTACTCCTGTGAAGACCATAGTCAAGCCGTATTTATCCGCTGCTTCGATAGATTCTTGGTCACGGACAGATCCACCTGGTTGGATGATGGCTTTGATACCTGCTTTAGCGATTTCTTCCACGTTATCCGCGAATGGGAAGAAGGCATCCGAAGCAAGCACAGCGCCATCAAGGCGGTCTTTAGCTTGGTCAATGGCAATACGGACTGAAGCTACACGGTTAGTCTGACCCGGGCCAACACCAAGTGTCATGTGGTCGTTGGTCACGATGATACCGTTTGATTTCACATACTTGATTGCCTTCCAAGCAAACTCAAGAGCTGTCGCTTCTGTCTCAGTTGGTTGGCGCTTGGTCACCACTTGCCAGTCAGCTGGGCTTTCTTTCACTACGTCTTGGTTTTGCACGAGGAGTCCACCAACAACACCTGTGTATTCTGCTTCCACTTCACTGGCATCTTGAGCATCAAATGGCAAGGCAAGGATACGCAAGTTTTTCTTTTTGTTGGTCAAAATGGCTAGCGCTTCATCCGTATAGCTCGGTGCGATGATGATTTCAAGGAAGACGCCATGCATCTTCTCAGCTGTCGCAGCATCCACCTCACGGTTAAGGACGACAATTCCACCAAAGATAGACACTGGGTCAGACTCATAAGCATAATCCCAAGCAATTTCGATGTCATCAGCTTGACCAATTCCACATGGGTTCATGTGTTTGAGAGCCACAACGGTTGGACGGTCTTTGAAATCACGAATGATACGAATCGCCGCATCAGCGTCACGAATATTGTTGAATGACAATTCCTTACCGTTGAGCTGTTTTGCTGAAGCAATCGAGTAGTCAGTCGGCAAAGCTTTTTGGTAGAAGTCGGCGTCCTGTTGAGGATTTTCCCCATAGCGCATGGCTTGCTTGAGGTCATAGGTCAAAGTGAGTTTTTCTGGTTTTGCTTCGCCCACTTGAGCTGTGAAGTATTCCGCAATCAAAGCATCATAAGCCGCAGTGTGACGGAAAACCTTGGCTGCCAAACGTTGACGAGTTTCATAAGTCGTTTCACCATTTGCTGCCAATTCGTCCAAAATCACAGCATAGTCAACAGGGTCTACCACAACCGTCACGCTGGCATGGTTTTTAGCTGCTGAACGAAGCATAGATGGCCCACCGATATCGATGTTTTCAACCGCATCCGCGTATGTCACGTCTGGTTTGAGGATGGTTTCCTTGAATGGGTAAAGATTTACTACAACGAGGTCAATCAATTCGATATTATTGTCCTTAGCTGCTTGAAGATGGCTGTCCAAGTCACGACGAGCCAAGAGCCCACCATGAATATTTGGGTGAAGGGTCTTGACACGACCGTCCATCATTTCTGGAAAACCAGTCACATCGTCAATAGCAATGGTCTCCACCCCAGCATTGTCAAGGACAACCTTGGTCCCACCTGTCGAGATGATATCCCAACCAAGTTTTTTGAGTTCTTGGGCAAATTCAACAATGCCCGCTTTGTCTGAGACGCTGATTAAGGCGCGTTTAGTCATGTTATTTCCTTTCATTTACTTATCCAACAATTCTCTAATAACTTCTGGATACAACTTGTACTCTGCCTCATGAATACGAGCTTCAAAGCTTTCGATGGTATCATCAGCTAGACGTGGAACACGGACTTGTTTGATGACCTTGCCTGTGTCCACACCTGAGTCCACCCAGTGAATGGTCACGCCGCTCTCAGCGACATCAGCTTTCCAAGCGTCCTCAATCCCATGAGCGCCTGGAAATTCTGGTAGGTAGGCTGGATGAATGTTAATGATCCGACCTTCATAAGCCGACAATAAGGTTGGGCCGACAATTTTCATATAACCCGCCAAACAAACCAAGTCAATCTGGTGCTCATCCAAGAGTTCGACAAGAGCTGCTTCATAGTCTGCCTTGTTCTCAAACTCCTTGAGTTCAAAAGCGTAGGATAGGACACCAATCTTTTCTGCCCGCTCTAGCACATAGGCGTCACGATGGTCTGAAAAGACAAACTCCACCGGAAACTCTTCAGCAATCACCTGAAAATTTGAGCCATTACCAGAGGCAAAAACCGCTATTTTTTTCATTTGATGATGACACTTTCGTTTTCTTTCTTAACGATGCGACCAATTTCATAGACTGGTTCATCCAACAATTCCTTGACGCGATCTACATTTTCAGGGCTAACTGCAAGCATGAGTCCCACACCCATATTGAAGATTTCAAACATTTCTTCATGCTTGATTTCACCGTATTTTTCAAGAGCTTTGAAAATCGGAAGCACTGGAACTTTACTTTCCTCAATTTCAGCAGACAAGTCAGCCGCAAACATACGAGGAACATTCTCGATAAAACCACCACCTGTGATGTGGGCAATACCGTTGACCAACTCTTCCTTGATGAGTGGCAAGACAGCCTTGACATAGATACGAGTCGGCTCAAGTAGGACTTCCTTGAGTTTCTTGCCTTCCAATTCTGGCAAGACTTCCTCACCTGTATAGTCGGCAAAGACACGACGCACGAGTGAGTAACCATTTGAGTGAATCCCGCTCGAAGCAAGTCCGAGAAGGACATCACCTTCAGCTACTTTTGAACCGTCTATGATTTGAGATTTTTCAGCCACACCGACTGCAAAACCAGCCAGATCGTAGTCATCTTCACCATACATACCAGGCATTTCAGCCGTTTCCCCGCCAATGAGGGCGGCGCCTGCCTGCACACAACCTTCTGCCACACCAGCAACCACTTGTTCTAGTTTAGCTGGTTCATTCTTGCCAGTCGCTACGTAGTCAAGGAAGTAAAGAGGTTCCGCACCTGCAGCGATGATGTCATTAACACACATGGCCACACAGTCCTGACCGATGGTATCATGCTTATCGTATTTGATAGCCAGCATGAGCTTGGTTCCGACACCATCAGTCCCTGAGATCAAGACCGGCTCTTTGACACCTGTTTTTGAAAGGTCAAACATGCCACCGAAACCACCAAGAGCTCCCATGACACCTGCACGCTCCGTACGAGCCACGTGCTTTTTGATCCGCTCAACAACTTCATAACCTGCTTCAACATCTACACCAGATTGCGCATAAGCATTTTTATTTGTCATCTTCTCTTCCTTTCCTTTCATGGAGAGTCTTTATCCGTCTATTTGTAAAAACTGATCTTGTCATCCAAACTTCTACGATAGTCTTCTTCATAGTCGTAGAGAGGCGTTGGGTAGTCACCGTCAAAGTAAGCGACACAGAGACCACCATTCGGCGCATCTGTTTCAATCCCAATGGATTCAATCAAGCCATCAATCGAAAGATAGGTCAGGCTATCCGCACCAATGATTTGGCAGGTTTCTTCTACCGTATGATTGGCCGCAATCAGCTCCTGACGCGTCTGGATATCAATCCCGTAGAAGCATGGATAAGCTAGCGCAGGACTTCCAATGGCAACGTGAACTTCTGTCGCACCTGCTTCTTTCAAAAGCTGAACGATACGGCGAGAGGTTGTCCCACGAACAATGGAATCATCAATCATCACCACACGTTTACCTTTGACAACGCCCGAAACAGCAGACAGTTTCATCCGCACCCCTTGCTCTCGCAATTCTTGAGTCGGTTGGATAAAGGTGCGTTGCGTGTATTGGTTTTTGATGAGACCCATTTCATTTGGCAAACCGGATTCTTCTGCAAATCCCATAGCTGCGCTGAGCGAGGAATTTGGTACACCGACCACAATATCCGCTTCGTGCTCAAATTCACGCGCTAGTTGCGCTCCCATTCTCTTACGGGCCGTATGGACATTGACACCATGGATATTGGAGTCAGGGCGAGCAAAATAGATATACTCCATAGAACAAATCGCCAACTGGGTATCATTCGTATAACTATCGTACTGGATACCATTGTCATCCACGATTACAATCTCTCCTGGTTTTACATCACGAATCCACTCAGCACCGATGACTTCAAAGGCACAGGTTTCAGACGAAACCACCACCGCTCCGTTTGCCATTTTCCCGATAGAAAGCGGACGGAAGCCATTAGGATCAAGCGCAGCAATCAACTTGTCCTCAAACAGCAGGATATAAGCAAATCCACCTTTGACGAGACTGAGCGCCTCTTTGATTTTGCCCATCAAGTTCGGATTGTGACTCCGACGAATGAGGTGGGCCAAGATTTCCGAGTCCGAAGTTGAACTGAAAATAGCTCCTCTTTGTTCCAATTCTTTCTTGAGCGATTCGGCATTGGTCAGGTTTCCGTTGTGAGCAAGTCCAAACTGCATATCATGAAAGCGAAAGAGGAAGGGCTGGATATTATCTACAGAAGCTTCGCCAGCAGTCGCATAACGAACATGCCCAATCGCGCTCGCTCCAGTCAGTTTATCCAAATTAGCTGGATTTCTGAACACTTCTGATAAAAGCCCCATATCACGATGACGCTTCAATTGCCCCTGATCATTGGAGAGGATTCCTGCCCCCTCCTGACCACGGTGCTGAAGACTGTGGAGACCAAAATAGGTCAATTTAGCAGCATCTGGATGCCCCCAGATACCGAAAACACCACATTCTTCATTAAGAGATTTTACTTCGTATGTCATTTTTTATACCTAATTTTTATTTTTGCATCATTCCTTCAGTAGAGCCGAATGATACGGTAGAAGCTCGTTTCACTCGCAAAATAAAGCATTTGCAATCAACACGAACTAGATCTACATGACTTTTACATTACTGATACTATCTATTAGAAAATCTGCAAATCTTATTTTCCAGTAAAGTATTTAACCGCCGACGCAAACAGGTGCTGGTCTTTATTGCCTGGGATATTTTGGAAAAGACCGTCTTCATAACGTTCTGAGTGTCCCATTTTACCGATGATTTGGCCGTTCTTGCTGGTAATTCCTTCGATGGCATTTACAGAACCATTTGGATTGTACTTAGAATCCATGCTTGGTTTGCCGTCAAAGTCAACGTATTGGCTGAAGATTTGACCATTGTCACGGAGCTCTGCAAATTCCTCAGCCGTCACAACAAACTTTCCTTCACCGTGCGACACTGGAATGGCATGGATATCGCCCACTTGCACTCCAGCCAACCACGGTGAGTTGGTATTGGCAATCCGAGTTTCCACCATCTTGGCCACGTGCTGGTTGGCATCATTGTAGAAAAGGGTTGGGCTAGTACTGCTGGCATCCTCGAAGTTACCGTATGGAAGAAGACCTGATTTGACAAGAGCTTGGAATCCATTACAGATACCAATAATCAAGCCACCACGAGCGATAAAGCCATCAATAGCCACACGCACTTTTTCATTGAGCAGGATATTGACAATAAACTTAGCTGATCCATCTGGCTCATCCGCAGCTGAGAAACCACCCGCGAAGAAAAGGATATTAGCCTTGCCGATATTGTCAACCATAGTTTCAACTGACTTGACAATAGCCTCTTCATTCAAGGTCACGAATGGCACCAAGTTAATCTCTGCACCTTCTTTTTCAAAGGCCTTGGCTGAATCATATTCCGAGTTGGTTCCTGGGAAGACTGGGATGTAAACCACTGGTTTTTCAATAGTTTCTTTAGCTTTAATGACTATCTCAGAAGCGATAGCTGGCACTGCTTCCAGTTCTTTTGCTTGAGCAAATTCAGTTGGGTAAACTTCTTCCAATGTCCCTTGGAAGGCACTGTCAAGCTTGTGTCCATCTAGCTTCACACCGTTGACAAGGAGTGTAAAGTTGGCACTTGTTTGTCCAATCTTCTCCACTCCAACGATTTCTTCAGCCGAGGTGAAGACAAATCCACCTAATTGAGCTGTCAAAGCCGTTTCAAGTTCAGGCAAGGTTACCTCTGCACCGATATGATTTCCAAAGGTAGCAAGAGCCAAGCTTTCAAGGACACCACCGTATTTAACAGCTGATGCAGATGTCACTTTGTGGTCAGCTTGGATGGCTTCAAATTGAGCAAGGTTTTTCTTAATCAAATCAAAGTCGATATCAGCAGAAAGAGCTTGACCTGGGATGTAGTAGATATTTTCACCAGCAGTCTTGAACTCAGGAGAGAGCACCTTACGGCTATCTGCTGTCGTTACCCCAAAGGCAACCAAGGTTGGTGGCACCGTCAATTCTTCAAATGTACCAGACATAGAGTCCTTACCACCAATAGATGGCAAGCCAAGTTGGATTTGTGCCTCGATAGAGCCTAGAAGGGCTGCTACTGGCTGACCGAAACGCTCTGCTTGTTTATCCATTCGCTCAAAATACTCTTGGTAAGAGAATCGAGCCTTAGACCAGTTGGCGCCAGCAGCAACCAAACGAGCAGTTGCTTCGATAACCGCATAAGCAGCGCCATGATATGGAGACCATTCTGCCACATAAGGGTTAAATCCTTGAGCCATGACAGAAGCAGTATGCGTTACACCATGTTGAACTGGCAATTTCTGAACAGAAGCTTCAGTCGGTGTGAGTTGGTAACGACCGCCAAGTGGGTGATTGACTGTTGAACGACCAACAGAGCTATCAAAGATGGTCTGCAAGCCTTTTTGACTTGCATGGTTGATGTCAGATAGTACCGCAAGAGTATCAGCTTCAAGGGCTTCAGTACTTGTCTTGCGCTCTTCTGGGAGTTTGACATCCTTGTCCACAACCTTGGTATCGACAACGACACGCACACCATTGGTATCAAGGAAACTGCGTTCCAAGTCGACAATCGTTTCACCATTCCAGTGCATGACTAGATTTGGTTTTTCAGTCACTGTCGCAACCACAACAGCGTCAATATTTTCTTTGTTACATTCTGCAACGAAGGCATCTACATCCTCAGGATGAACCACCACAGCCATCCGTTCTTGTGATTCTGAGATGGCAATTTCGGTTCCATTCAAGCCTTGGTATTTAAGAGGAACCTTGTTGAGGTCTATTTCAAGACCGTCTGCCAATTCACCGATAGCTACACAGACACCACCTGCACCAAAGTCGTTAGATTTCTTGATAAGACGAGTGACAGCGCCATTACGGAAAAGACGTTGAATCTTGCGTTCTTCGATGGCATTCCCTTTTTGAACCTCTGCTCCAGCAGTCTCTACAGACTCAACTGTTTGAACCTTAGAAGAACCTGTCGCACCACCGACACCATCACGGCCAGTCTTACCACCGAGGAGGATAATGACATCTCCCGCTTCCGGTTTTTCACGAACCACATTTTCCTTTGGAGCTGCACCAACAACGGCACCCAACTCCATGCGTTTAGCTACAAAGCCCGGGTGGAAGTACTCACGAACGTAAGTCGTCGCAAGACCAATTTGGTTCCCATATGAAGAATAACCATGAGCCGCTGTTTTCGAAATGACTTGTTGTGGCAATTTCCCAGCACGAGTTTCTGAAATCGGAGCTGTAATATCACCTGCACCTGAGATACGCATAGCTTGGTAGACATAAGAACGCCCTGACAATGGGTCACGAATAGCTCCACCGATACAAGTAGCAGCCCCACCAAATGGCTCAATCTCCGTTGGGTGGTTGTGGGTTTCGTTTTTGAACATGAGGAGCCAAGATTCCTTGACACCATCAACGTCCACTTCGATTTCAACCGAGCAGGCATTGATTTCGTCAGACACTTCCATATCGTCCAAACGACCATTAGCACGCTCATAACGACCGAAAATAGTCGCCATATCCATCAAGGTTTGTGGTTTCTCCGAACGTCCCAACTCATCACGCATGGCTAGATACTTGTCATAAGTCGCCTGCAATTGCTTTTGAAATTTAGAAGCTGAGAAATCAATCTGTTTCAACTCTGTCTCAAAAGTCGTGTGACGGCAGTGGTCAGACCAATAAGTGTCCAAAACCTTGAGCTCCGTCTCAGTCGGCACGCGCCCGATTGACTTGAAGTAGTCTTGGATAAAGAGCAAATCATCCACTTCCATGGCCATCCCTTGCTCGGCCTTGTAGCGGGCAAAGTCTTCTGCTGTATAGCTTTCAAAGAAATTCAATTTCGGAATGGTCTTGTCTGACTCTGAAAATTCCTGCTTGGCAATCCCTGTCGTGATGTCCTTGAAACGAGAATCTACTGGATTAAGCAGATAGTTCTTGACAGCGTCCAACTCCGTTGTATCAATATCTTTATTAACCAAGTAAAGTTGAGCTATGTTGACCGTCACATCACTCGAACTTCCCAGTAAAAGCAAGGCTTCTTGTGACGAAGCTGCACGCTGGTCAAACTGCCCTGGCAGGCTTTCAATGGCAAAGAAAGCATAGTTAGCAAGATCAGCCTGCACAGCCGATTCGTCCAATACATGGTCTGTCACCTGCTCAGAGAAGATATGTTTTTCTGCAGGCGCAAACAAGTTCTCTGCCAAGTCAAAGACATCATAAACTTGCACGATGCGAATACTTTTCAAGCTTGAAAGTCCCAAGTTGTGCTGGAGCTCTCTCACCAAACTCTCTGACTTGACCTGAAAATCAGCCTTTTTTTCAACAAAAATACGTTTATTCATCAATTCTTATTCCTTTATTTCAGCTCTTGCAATGTTCACAAATGACCTTGAAGGTGTTATTTTAAACCTTGCAACTTTTCCCAGACAATCTCGTAGACGTCTGTTAATTCTCCTAAGCCACGACGGAGTGAAAAGGTCTGGGGGACCTTTTCAGCCTGAGTCCTTACATCTGAAAGACGAAGGTTTTCCGTTTATAACAGTTTATTTCAAAGCCTGCAATTTCTCCCAAACAATCTCGTAGACGTCAGTCAATTCACCTAGTCCTCTACGGAAAACATCCTTATCCATATGGTTACCATCAGCATCCCACAAACGGCAGTTATCTGGCGAAAATTCGTCTGCCAAGATAATCTTGCCATCCTTATCAAAACCGAACTCTAGCTTAAAGTCAATCAACTTGAGACCAATCTCAGCAAACCAAGCTTTCAATAGTTCATTGATACGACGCGTTTCTTCCTTCAAGTAAGCAATCTGCTGGTCATCCGCAATTTTAAGGAATCTCACATGCTCGTCATTGATAAAGGGATCATCCAAATCATCATTTTTATAGTAAAATTCGACAATTGGAGTCTCAAATGCGATACCTTCTTCTACGCCAAAACGTTTTGAAAAGGAACCAGCCGTGTAGTTGCGGAGCACAACTTCCAAAGGAATAATCTCAACCTTTTTATTGAGCTGTTCCGTGTCCGAAATTTTCTCCACAAAGTGAGTCGCTACACCAGCCGCATTTAATTTCTCAAAAATAAAAGATGAAATCTGATTATTTAACACTCCCTTACCCGCAATCTGCTCCTTCTTGACACCGTTGAAGGCAGTTGCCTGGTCCTTGTAAGTTGAAATAATGAGATTTTCATCCTCAGTTGTATAGATATCCTTGGCTTTTCCCGAATAGATCAGTTGTTTTGACATTTTAAAGTTCGCCTTTCGTTTTACTTGAGCACATTCTACCACAAAAGCATGAAAAATTCAAGGTTTTTACGAATAAATAACGTTTTCCTATTTTAAGCATAAAGAAAAACTGCAAGATGAACTCTTCTTACAGTTTTAAAATCATTTATTCTCTGAAAAACACGAATATTACCCTTTATTCAAAAATTGATCCCAAAAATATCGGAGATAGCTTTTCTTCCCTGTGATTAGCGTCAAACGCCCTTCTGAACCATAGCGAAGACTTTCTGCCTGTTCAGGAGTCAGACTGGTCTCCGCCTCTATTTTAAAGAAATTGCCCTTTTCAGTCTTGGTAGCTGTCGCGTCAATATTCGTAATCGCAGAAACAAGAACGAGCTCTTTATTACCATCCTTGCTTGTAGTGAAACGGACAGAATCACCGACCTTGAGCCTTGCAACATCTTTTGAACTGAGATAGGCTGTGAGTTTAGTTTTTCCTTCTTTTTCCAAGGATGGATAGAGTTGGGCTAGCAGGGTTCCTTCTGCGACCATCGTAGATTCACTGGTCTCAGGATTAAGGTGAAGCACCCCATCCTCACTTGCTGTAATCTTCCCCTTGTCCAGCAGACCTCCTTGAACCTTCTTACCTGATTCCGCCTCCAAAATTTTCTGATCTAGAAGAGTTAATTCCTGACCGACTTTAACTAAGTGCTGAGATTTGAGTGATTCCAGTTGACTATCCAGTCCCGTTGCGTGGGCCTGTTGAGCTCCAGAACCCGCATATTGTACACGATAGGTAGCTAAACTAGACTCTAGTTGGGCAATTTGTGCATCCACTTGCGCAATAACTTGCGATTTAGCTTGCGGATCTTCTTCACCTTGGTTTTTATAGGTTTGGTAAAAAGAGTAGGCTGCATTTTGACTATCCAGTTGATCTCCCTTTTCAATCGCTGACTTAGCTGTTTTGTAGTCTCGGATTTTTTCCTCTGTTTGACTGATAAGATTGCCAATCTCGGCCTGACTCTGACTTGCTGCCGCATTTTGTGAGGAGATGCTGGCATTTTGTTGAGAAACATTACTCCTAAGACTACTAGCTTGGCTGAGATAGTCTCGAAACATCTCCTGATAACCAAACTTATCCGCCTCTGGAAATTGATCACTCCCCTCTTTCAAACTGGATTGCAAATAACCCAACTGCTTTTTTTGATCCTTTAACATCTCCAACTGATTAGCGTATGCTTCAACCTGAACAGCCTCGGCCCCTTGCTGGTACTGAACGAGTAGATCTCCTTGCTTGACCAACTTGTTTTCTTCCAGATAGTTGGCCACAATGCGTTGATTGCTAGTCGACTGGATATTGGCAATGACCCGACTAGGTTCGACAGTGGCTCTAGTAGACAAACTAATCTCTTTCTCTGCAAAAACTGCAAATCCTAACAGAAACACGAACAGAAGTGACATAGGTAAAATCACCCGACTGGAAAAATTATGGTAACGACGATTATAAAACTCCGCACTTTCTAAAAATTCTGGTTTCATCTTCTCCTCTTTCTAGCTATTCACCAAATGGGCGTAAAAGCCATTCTGTGCAAGCAAGTCTGCATGGGTACCTTCTTCGACAATTTTGCCCTGATCCAAAACAACAACCTTTTCTGTCCGCTCAGCGATGGTCAAGCGATGGGCGATGAAAATCAAGGTCTTATCTAAAGCCATGAGATTATCCACGATCCGCTTCTCTGTCAAAATATCCAGACTGCTGGTCGCCTCATCCAATATCAAGACAGGCGCATCTGTCAAGAGAGCACGCGCCAGAGCAATTCTCTGACGTTGTCCACCTGAAATCCCTGCCCCATCCGAAGTTAATTCTGTCTGATAATTCAGTGGCATGCGCTCGATATCCTCCCGAATTTCAGCCAATTCAACTGCTCGTAAGATATCTTCTTGCGTCGTCCCTTCCTTGGCTCCAAGGAGCAGATTCTCCAAAATCGTGCCGTTAAAGACATAGGGCTGTTGAGGTAGATAGTTGATATACTGGCGCAAGGCTTTTTTATCAATCTGATTGAGATTGACACCACCCAGACTAATCTCTCCCTGACTAGGGTCATAGAAATTAACCATCATCTTTGCCAAGGTGGTCTTACCCGAACCTGAAATCCCCACGAAAGCCATCTTTGATCCTTGCGGAATGGTCAAATTGATATCCGACAAGACGTCACGACCATAGCCATACTTATAATGAACCTGCTTAAAAATCATATCTCCCTTCATCATGCTCAAATCTTCGACTGTTTTCTTCTCCTCAAACTCCGAAGCGACCAGATAAACCTCATTTAAGCGATTATTGGCAACCTGCGCTGTCTGAAGTTTGGTTTGCAGATTGATGATATTTTCCAAAGGATTGGTAAAGTAAACAAGCAAAGTATTATAGGTAATCAATTGCCCCAAACTCATCTTGCCATCCATGACGAGTACTGCCCCCATCCAGAGAACGGCAACATTGAGCAGGAGCTGAGCAACTTTTTTCAGTGCCTTTTGCTGACTTTCTGCCCGACTGTAGGTAAAGGATTTTTTCAGATAATCTACAAATTCCTTATCAATCTTTTGGTAACGCTGACTTTCACTGGTCAAGGACTTAATGGTCTCGATACCGTTGATGTCCTCGATGATAGAAGAAGACAGAACCGCATTAGCTTCCATGGTATCACGATTCATCTTTTCAAAAGGCTTCATAAAGGCAAAGATAATCACTGTATAGATGGGAAGCGCAAGCAGACTAATGAAAAAGAGTGTCATATTTTGTGAAAACAAGACCAGCGAGATAATCAAAATCGTCGACACATCTAGGAAAATCGACAGAATGGTCGACGCCAACGCATCGATGATACTGTTGGCATCTGTAAAACGAGATACGATTTCTCCTGTCCTGCGTGTCGCGAAAAAGGACATCGGCAGGTGAAAAACATGCTTGATGTAGGACAAAATCACATCGATGGACAAGCGCTGCCCAAGGATTAGTAGGAGATATTCCTGCGCGTAGGACAAAATCTGCTGGAGGATATAGACGATGACCAGCCCAATAGAGATAATACCCAGCGTCGAGCGCATCTGATCTGGCACGTAACTATCAATGATGGACTGAAGATAGTAGGAGCCCACGATATTGATCAAGGTTACCAAGAGTGTCGCTAGGACGATATTGGTAACTAAGCCACGCTGTTTGAATAAAATCGGCAAGAAGGATAGGAGACCCTGTTTCTTCTCCTTATGAGGTTTATAGCCCGGAGATGGCGCCATAAAAATACTGACCCCTGTCCACTCTTGCGCAAAACGCTCACGGGAAATCTTGGTCAGCTTGACACCAGGATCCGGATCAGCGATATGAATGTGCTTTTTATCCTGACCTATCACCACATAGTAGTGGAGCAACTTCCCTTCCTTGAGCACATGAGCCACAAAAGGAAAGGTCAAATCTGGCAAATCAAAGAGCGTCATATCCGCCTTGATAGCCCGCGTCTCAAATCCAATCTCCTCTGCCACCTTTACAAGTCCCAAAGCGGTCGTCCCATCCATGGTCGTCTTGGCTAACTCTCGTAGATGAGCCAAGGAGTAATAACTACCGTAGTAACCAAAGACCATAGCCAAAGAAGCCACGCCACAATCCATCTGATCCACCTGGGGACGATAGTGCCTTTTCCTAAATTTCATATCTTCTCCTTTTTCTAACAATCTCTTTAAAAATTTGTAAGATTATTTTAACCAAATAAGGATAAAAACAGGAGAATATTCCCAAATAAACCATTTTCGCGCCTAAAACGCACTTTAAAAAGCATAAACTATCATTTAAATGTAAAAAAGCAGAACAAAAGTTCTGCCTGTTTAAAGTAACCGTTAAAAAATGAACGTCCAGAAATAAACTATTCTGAAATGATATTCTCTTTACTTCTATAAAGTGAGATAAATGTCATCAAAAATAATGAAATCGTAGGTATATCAAAACATTCAAACCACGTAGGTAGATTTATTTTGTTTACATCAGCCACAATTCTAATCATTAGATAAGCTATAGAGCTAAACAATACAATAAACTCTGACCAAGCTTTTTGTAGTAATTGAACAACTTTCATCTCAAACTCCGATCTGATGGTTCATCAATTTCCAATCGTACTTTTTTTTGTTTTGTACTTGTATCCTACATAAAACAGACCAAGCAGAATTGGATAGGTTTCTGGATAAAACAGAGTATTGATCGGATTTTTCATAATCAAATACGTTGCGATATAAAGAATAATCGATACGACAAAATACCCCTCAGCAAATCCTAATAAGATTTTTTTCATAGCAGACTCCTATTTACCTGAAAAGAGTGCTCGAGTTGTTAAAATAGCTCCACCTGTATATACAAAACCTTTTACAAAACCAACTGCCACAGGGATAAGAAGGGGAAAGGCTCCCCCTTGAATTTCCTGCAAGTCCGTATCAGTCATTGTTTCAAATTTTAAAATAGATTTTTCCATATCATCTCCTCCTTCTATTACCATCTACCCGTCACATAATTATAACCTGCAATTCCTGCTGCAGTAATTCCACCAGCAATTTTAGCTGCTGTCACAGGATTAGCAATCACCCAAGCTACAATCGGCCATGCTCCCCCATTCACATCCGTCAACTCTTCTTCTGTAAGAGCTACAAAGTTCTGTTCCATTTTGTCAAAGTTTGTCATCTTTTTTCTCCTTTATTTTTATTTTTTTAGTTTACGGTTTCTAGGCTTTAAACCATTTTAAAAACCAGATTGGGTAAATTACTGAAATCATTTTCTTCTCTCCTTCCTTTTCTTCTCACTTATCTATTCGAGAAGTAATTTAAAATGAACAAGTAAATTTCATTTATTTTAAATACCATTTGATTAACCATGGCAATAAGATTGGTAAATGCATCGCGTAATCTCCTTCCCTTTTTCCTTACCTATCTATTCGAAAAACAATTCGAAAATAAACAATTCATTCATTTTTATTTTAAAAACCACTTAATAAACCACGGATAAAAGCCGGTCACATACATAAACGTTCCTCCTTTTTCTTTCTCATCTCTTTATTCGCAATTTCTACTAAAAGTTTCTCTTTTTTCTGCAAATAAAAAACAACATGACTTGCATGTTGCTTTTGGCTATTTTTTATCTTTAATAATCGCTACTACATCCGCTACACTTTGAAGTTGGTCGATTTCCTCATCAGTGATTTCGATACCAAATTCATCTTCTAGTGTCAAGACAAACTCCATCAAGTCCACTGAGTCCGCATCTAGATCGTCTTTCAAACTCAAAGCCTCTGTTACGGCAAAGTCTTCTCCCTGTCGCTCTTGGATAATGGTTACAATACGGTCAAAAATTTCTTTTTCTGTCATCTTTTTTTATTCTCCTGAAAATTCACGCGCAGTCTGAGCAACTACGTCTGTTTCTAGCATGGTACGAATCTGACGAATCGTACTGTACACAGCCTTGGCATCACTTGAGCCATGAGTTTTTACAACTGGCGCCTTGACACCAAACAAGACTGCTCCTCCAACATCTGAATAGTTGAGCTGTGTCTTCAACCCCTTAAGACTATCCTTAAGAAGTAGAGCACCTAGCTTCGCTCGAAGGCCACCACCCGTAATAGCATTTTTAAGTAAGCCCATGATTCCCAAAGCTGTACCTTCGATGGATTTGAGAACAGCGTTTCCCGTGAAACCATCTGTTACGACAACATCCGCAACGCCATTCATCAGATCACGCGCTTCCACGTTTCCGACAAAGTTCAAACTTTCATCAGCTACTAGCAAGTCGTATGTTTCCTTACGAAGCGGATCTCCCTTGCTGCTTTCTGTTCCATTGTTGAGCAAACCAACACGTGGTTTCGAAATTCCACGAACATTTTTCGCATAGAAGGAACCTAGGACAGCGTATTGGTGCAGATGATGGGTTGTATTTTCCGCATTGGCTCCAAGGTCTAGCATGTCAAACCCTTTTCCATCAATGGTCGGCAAGGTAGACATGAGTCCTGGGCGATCGATATTTTTGATACGACCCACAATGAAGAATCCTGCAGCCAACAAGGCACCTGTGTTCCCAGCTGAGAGGACAGCGTCTGCTTCTCCCTCTTTGACAGCCTTGGCCGCTAATACCATGCTGGCATTTTTCTTCTTACGGATAGCTTTTGTCGGCTCATCGTCTGAGTCAATTTTCTCATCTGTATGGATGATGCTAATGCGCTCTGTCGCTGTTAGATATTGCTTGATCTTGCTTTCGTCTCCGTAAAGTTGAATCTCAATATCTGAAAAGTCAGCTAGAGCTTGATTGACACCCTCAACGATGGCTTGAGGTGCGTAATCGCCCCCCATAGCATCTACTGCGATTTTTTTCATTTGTCTTCCTCTTTTAGTAATTGTCCCCAGTCTGCTAGGGAATCAATGAATTTCTTTGATTTTAGGTGAATCCCAACATACTCTTCGTAGAGTTGATCCATGAACTTGCGCAAGTCTTGCTTGATTTCGGCCTTAAGCGAAATCGTCTCCAAGGTTTCAAAATCAATGGCTTGAAATTGATTGAGCAGATAAGGGATGTTGGGATTCAGATGGCAACGTTTCTCGTCCTCATGAAAATGATCCGGACAGAGGCAGGCTCCATATTTAAAAGAAAAGTCAAAGGCCTGACCCACCCGATGGCAAAAGACACACTCATTAAAATTAAGGCTGATCCCAAATCGAGTCAAGATTTGAATTTCAAAAATATTGGTCAAAACCTGATAATCTATGCCTGCTTCCATCAACTCTAGAGTCTTCCTCAAGAAAGCAAACAAGGGAGCATCCTGCTGATTATCCTGCAAACTAGCATCTGCAAGAGCAGCCACATAGGTTGCATAGGCCATGACAAAGAGATCACTATTAATCTTGGGGAAGGTCATCACCTCATGGTAGTCCTCGATGTAGCTAAGCCCATCATCATTGATGCGCAAGAGAAATCGTGCCAACACCAAGGGCTGAATAACTGGAGCTAGTTTGGACTGGCCAGCGTGTTTGACGAAAAACATGCGCTTGCCCGCTTGCTCGGTAAAGATCTTGACTAGCTTGTCATCCTCACGAAAGTTACGATTGTAGAGTACGAGACCTTGACTCGTGATAGACTGAATCATGCTTCTCTCATGTACTCCTCAAGTCGTTTCATGGACTCTCTGATCGTTTCCATGCTGGCTGCATAAGACAGACGCACATAGCCTTCTCCGTAACGTCCAAAGGCTGCACCAGGGATAAAGGCAACGGCCTTCTTATAGGCAAAATCCTTCAGAAAAGCAAAGGAGTCTTGATTGTAGCCCGCTGGAATCTTAGCAAAGATATAGAAGGCCCCATCTGGTTTGATAATCTCAAAACCAAGAGCAGTCATCTTTTCGATGATATAATCTCGACGCTGAATGTATTCCTTCTTCATAGGCTCTGCGTCGTTTTTACCAGCGGTCAAAGCCTCCACCGCAGCATGTTGCGCCATGGTGTTTGCCGCAGTAACCAAATATTGGTGACTCTTGATTAACTGAGCTGTGAAAGCTGCAGGAGCAAAGATAAAGCCTAAACGCCAACCAGTCATAGCATGCGATTTAGACAAGCCATTGATAATAATAGCCTGGTCTCTCAGCATAGTTCCCAGAGACACATGAGCTTCGCCTGTATAGGTTAATTCTGAGTAAACCTCATCACAGACAACAAAAATCTCATACTTGCGTAAAACGTCTGCCAAGGCTTCCAACTGCTCCCGACTATAGGTAATTCCTGTCGGATTGGCTGGATAGTTGAGAATAACTGCTTTGAGCTTGTCCCCTTGCTCCAAAATGGCCTTTTCCAACATCTCAGGAGTCAAGACAAAACCATTTTCAGTTGTATCAATCTCGACAATCTCTGCTCCAACCAGATTGACAATCGGTTCATAACCTGGATAAGCAGGAGCTGGCAAGAGCACCTTGTCTCCCTCTTCCAAAATAGCCGTCAAAGTAGCAGATAAAGCCTCTGTCGCCCCAATTGTAACCAAAATTTCATTTTCAGGATGATAATCTAGCTGGTACTTTTCTTTTACAAAGTCGCTAGCAGCCTGGCGCAAGGTCAGTAAACCGCTCATCCCTGTATAGTAGGATTGGTTCTGATCAATGGCTTGCTTGGCTGCCTCCTTGATATGATCTGGCGTTGTAAAATCAGGTTCCCCCAAGGTCAAACGCAAGACCCCAGGAATCTCCGAAATAGCCTGATCAAACTGGCGAATCAAGGAAACTTGAATCTTGTCTAACTGTTTATTAAAGCGCTTGGTTAAGTCCATAGATATCCCCCTTGCTTACAGAACATAGTACTATTATACTACAAAAGCTTCCTGACCGCAAAATCCATCTGAACCCCGCATTTTTCACTTTCTGTTTTACTTTTCTTCTCGACAGGACTATAATAATAAGTGCTTATTTTCGGAGGTTTATATGTCATTTTTATCAAAAAATGGAGCAGGAATCTTGGCCTGCCTTCTCATTTCTATCGTATCTTGGTTCCTGGGAGGATTTTTCCCCGTCGTGGGTGCACCTGTCTTTGCAATTTTTGCTGGAATGCTCCTCCACCCCTGGCTCTCACCCTACAAACAACTAGATGCAGGTTTGACCTTTAGTTCCAAAAAATTGCTCCAGTATGCCGTTATCTTACTCGGTTTTGGTCTCAATATCTCGCAAGTCTTCGCAGTTGGACAAACTTCACTCCCTGTCATCCTTTCCACCATTTCGATTTCCTTAATCGTTGCCTACCTCTTCCAGCGTTTCTTTGCGCTAGACACAAAACTGGCTACCTTGATTGGAGTGGGTTCTTCCATCTGCGGTGGCTCTGCCATTGCTGCGACAGCACCCGTTATCCATGCCAAGGAAAAAGAAGTTGCCCAAGCCATTTCCGTTATCTTTTTCTTCAATGTCTTGGCTGCGCTCATCTTTCCAACTCTAGGAACCTGGCTTCACCTATCCAATGACGGCTTCGCCCTCTTTGCAGGAACTGCGGTCAATGATACTTCTTCTGTAACGGCCACAGCTAGTGCTTGGGACAGTCTTTACCATACCAATACCCTCGAATCTGCAACCATTGTCAAACTCACGCGCACCTTAGCAATCATTCCCATCACTCTCTTTCTCTCCTACTGGCAAAGTCGCCAGCAAAAAAACAGCCAAGATTTCCAACTAAAAAAAGTCTTCCCACTTTTTATCCTTTATTTCATCCTAGCCTCTCTCTTAACGACTCTTCTCACCTCTCTCGGCGTGTCTAGTAGCTTCTTCACCCCTCTCAAACAACTCTCCAAATTCCTTATCATCATGGCCATGAGTGCCATCGGTCTCAAAACCAATCTGATTGCCATGGTCAAATCCAGCGGTAAATCCATCCTTCTTGGAGCCCTTTGCTGGATTGCCATCATCCTCACCAGTCTTGGCATGCAAGCATTGATTGGTACTTTATAAAATAAAAAGGTAGCCCATGGCTACCTTTTTATTGCTCAAGAATTAAGCGTGTGTGTTCTCTCTTGATACAGCGATTCATCACGATGTCATCGCATCCTCCAGCACGCAAGATTTCTTCCGCTTCTATATTTTCAAGTCCTAATTGCGCCCAAAAAATCTTGGCATCAGCCTTGAGAAAATCACGCGCCACATCTGGTAAAAACTCGCTACGTCGGTATACATTGACAATGTCCACAGGAAAAGGAATCTCAGCTAGACTCGCATAAGCCTTCTCTCCCAAAATTTCCCCACCTGCAGCCTTGGGATTAACTGGAATGATTTTATAGCCTCGAGCCTGCATTTCCTTGGTCACTCGATTGCTAGTTGTTTCTTCACGATCGGACAAGCCCACTACCGCTATCGTTTTACTGGTCGCCAGATACTGACGAATCACACCATCACTTGGATTGATATATTCTTGGCTCATAGAAATCCTCCTTTTTTCTCAGTATAGCATATTTTGAAAAGGCTTGCAGATTTTGACTATAAAAATCTCCTAGCAAGAAAAGAAACCTGCTAGGAGTTCTGTCTACTTCAAGTGAAAGATTAAATCTTTTTCTCAATACAAAATAGGGGAGAAAGAGGACGTTTTTCGTGAATACGGATAATAGCATCGCCCAGAAGATGAGCAATCGAAATTTGTTCAATCTTATCAATTAAACGCTCTTCTGGTAGGTAGATAGTATCCAAAACAACCAATTTTTTAATAGCTGATTTTTGGATATTATCCATAGCAGGACCAGAAAGTACTGGGTGCGTACAGCTTGCGTAAACTTCAACAGCACCTGCTTCAGCAAGAGCATCCGCTGCATGACAAATGGTTCCAGCTGTATCGATCATATCGTCAATCAAGATACAAGTCTTACCTTCTACCTTACCAATGATGTTCATCACTTCACTGGTATTCATCTTGTCTACACTACGGCGTTTGTCAATAATCGCAATCGGAGTTTTCAAAAACTCTGCCAATTTACGAGCACGAGTCACCCCACCATGGTCTGGGCTGACAACCACGTAGTCAGAGCCAACCATGCCACGACGTTCAAAATAGTCCGCAATCAGTGGAGCACCCATCAAGTGATCTACAGGAATATCAAAGAATCCCTGAATCTGTGCAGCGTGCAAATCAATCGTCAACAAACGATCTACCCCAGCAACTTCTAGCATGTTTGCAACGAGTTTTGCAGTGATTGGCTCACGCGCGCGCGCTTTTCTATCCTGACGTGCATAGCCATAGTAAGGCATAACAACATTGACAGATTCTGCACTAGCACGCTTCAATGCGTCCACCATAATCAAAATTTCAAGTAAATTATCATTTACAGGTGAACTAGTTGATTGTAGGATAAAGACGTGTTTTCCACGGATCGATTCTTCAATGTTGACCTGAATCTCCCCATCTGAAAATTGGCGAACAGTCGATTTCCCCAACTCTACCCCAATTTCTTGCGCCACACGCTCTGCCAATTCTCTATTAGAAGAAAGGGCAAACAGCTTTAAATCAGAAAAAGACATGATTTCCTCCGGTATTTATGTATCACTTGTTTTTACACAACATTTTCCATCTACCATTGTAGCGCTTTTTCCTTTATTTTTCAATCAAAAATAAAACAAGAGCAAACATTTATACCCTTGTTTTATGCTATTTTATATTAGCTATATTAAAACTAAAAATCCTATATTTTAACAATCGATTTTATGCTAGGATGAGATTTTTTCGAGACAAAGTTAGTATACTTCTCTCATACTTCCTGTATCCACATCATAGACAGCACCTGAAATAACCACATCATCAGGGATCAATGGAGATTCTCGAAGCAATTGCATATCCTCTCTCACACTCTCTTCAACATCCTGGAATGGTAAAAAATCTTGATCAGACACATCAACTCCGAGCTCGTGTTTCAAATGTTCATGAAAACTTTCATTTTGAAAGGTTTGAGCTCCACAGTCTGTATGGTGAAGCACCACGATTTCTCTTGTCCCCATTTGTTGCTGGGAAATCACCAGTGAACGAATCATGTCTTCAGTCACTCGACCACCCGCATTCCGCAAGATATGAGCATCTCCAAGTGCCAAACCAAGAGCATGGGCAACATGTAGACGCGAGTCCATGCAGGTCACGATAGCTACTCTGGTTTTCGGTTTAAGTGGCAAATTTAACTGCCCATGTAGGGCAACATAAGCCTGATTGGCTTTCATAAACTGTTCAAAATACGACACGATTCCCTCCTCAAAAATTTGATAATCAAATATTTCTCCTATCTTATCATTTTTAAGAGGATTTGTCACGGATTATGCAAAGACCTTTTTCAAAACTTCTTGAATCGTTGTCACACCAATGACTTCAATTTCCTTGGGTGGAGTGATTCCTGTCAAGGAATTCTTGGGTACATAGATCTTGGTAAAGCCCAGTTTTGCCGCTTCATTGATGCGTTGTTCGATACGATTCACGCGCCGAATCTCTCCAGTCAAGCCCAATTCTCCCACAAAACATTCCTGAGGATTGGTAGGCTTATCTTTATAGCTCGAAGCAATAGCAACCGCAACTGCTAAGTCAATGGCAGGCTCATCCAATTTCACACCACCAGCAGATTTGAGATAGGCATCCTGGTTCTGCAAGAGAAGCCCTGCTCGTTTTTCCAAAACAGCCATAATCAGACTTGCACGATTGAAATCAAGTCCAGTCGTCGTACGCTTAGCATTTCCAAACATGGTTGGTGTTACCAAAGCCTGAACCTCCGCCAAAATCGGACGGGTCCCTTCCATGGCCACAACGATTGACGAGCCAGTAGCCCCATCCAAACGCTCCTCTAGGAAAACTTGACTCGGATTGAGTACCTCAACCAATCCACCCGACTGCATCTCAAAAATCCCAATCTCATTAGTGGAACCAAAACGGTTTTTGACTGCCCTCAAAATACGGAAGGTATGGTGGCGCTCCCCTTCAAAGTAAAGCACCGTATCCACCATATGCTCCAACATACGCGGACCAGCCAAGGTCCCTTCCTTGGTCACATGCCCTACGATAAAGATGGCAATGTTATTGGCCTTAGCCAGCTGCATAAGCTCAGCGGTCACCTCACGCACCTGAGAAACAGACCCCTGCACCCCTGAAATCTCAGGAGACATAATAGTCTGGATGGAGTCGATGATGAGAAAATCTGGTTGGATGCGCTCCACCTCTGCTCGAACACTCTGCATATTGGTCTCTGCATAGAGATAAAACTCGCTATCGATATCTCCCAAGCGCTCTGCTCGTAACTTAATCTGCTGAGCAGACTCCTCCCCACTAACATAGAGAACGGTCCCTACTTGAGACAACTGGGTTGAAACTTGTAAAAGAAGGGTTGATTTCCCGATTCCTGGATCTCCACCGATGAGGACAAGACTTCCTGGCACCACTCCGCCTCCAAGCACACGGTTGAATTCCTCCATCTCCGTCTTGGTTCGATTGACATTGATAGAAGTCACCTCAGCTAGTTTCATGGGCTTAGTTTTCTCACCTGTCAAGGACACACGCGCATTCTTGACCTCGGCAACCTCAACCTCTTCTACAAAAGAAGACCAAGACCCACAGTTAGGACAACGTCCCAGATATTTAGGGGAATTATACCCACAATTTTGACATACAAATGTCGCTTTTTTCTTTGCGATGATTCTAATCCTCTCATTTTAAAATTTCTTTTTTTCACGCTATCAACTATCTTTCTTTAAAACAGTCAATCCGCCATCATCTGCATAAGCATAATACTCTCCATCCGGACTAAAACCAAAAATATACGGTAAATAACCTTTATAAATTTGTACCCTAGTTTCTTTATCCTTTTCCCAAAAAATGGTTAAAATCGGATACTTCCCAGATTGATCTTTTTCCATTGTCACTCGGATATCTTCCCCATTGTCCAAAGGGAGACTTCCACCATATTGTCCCGCAATAGAAATGGGAGAATCACAGCCCTCATACATGGCTACTAATTCCGTCTCATCATAATCCCCATCTACAGTAGTTACCTGATCATTTTCACAGTCAATTATTGACATATATTCTGAAGAAATACAAAGAATTTTATAATAGGCTTCTGGAAGAAAAGCTAAGTAAAGAAATCCTCCAATACTGATATTATAGACTTTCTTATACCCTTGACAATTTTCTGGAGTAAAAGACTGAAAGTTTTTATAACTCATTTTATTATCCTTCTTTCCATCAGCTGATTTCTCCTGTTATGGTTTTGAAAGCAGGTCCTTATCTTAATGCCCTGTCGACCCAAAACCACCAATTCGCACGCCGTCTGCTTCATCCTCATCTGCGATTAAAAATGGTGCAAAGACAGCCTGGACCACACGTTCTCCAACTTCAAGAATCACTTCTTGGTCAGTAATGTTTTTCATCTGAGCAAAGATATGGCCTTCATTCCCAGGATTTCCATAATAATCCCCATCAATGACCCCAACTGAGTTAATCAAGACCAAGCCTTTCTTACGAGGGTTTGATGAACGGTCATAGAGATAGAGCACCTCTGTCGGCTGCATATAAGCCTTGACTCCTGTTGGGACGAGAACAATCTCTCCTGGAGCAATCACAGTGCGTTCTGCAACCTTTAAGTCGTAACCAGCCGCATGCGCTGTCTCACGCTTAGGCAATAAATTTTCATCTGTAAAACTCGAAACCAATTCAAAACCACGAATTTTCATATTTTTCTCTTTTCTATAATCATTTATTCTAGGCTATTTTATCTTATTTATTCGAAAAAAGCACGAAAAAAGAGCACACAATTCACATCGCTTAGGGCTGCTGGATTCCTCCCCTGACCCACTTCACGCAGAACTGTTGCTCTACTATTTATTATACCACATTCCCCTCGGTTTTTAAAGAGAAATTATTTTTTCCGTCGATTTCGGAAAAAGTCCTGCATAATTGCTGCACAGTCATCTTCCAAAATTCCCGTTTCTACCTCTACACGATGATTGAGACGCTCATCTGTCAAAATATTATACAGACTTCCAGCTGCACCAAATTTCTGGTTTTTAGCCCCGTAAACTACGTTTGGAATACGGGCAAGCCCAATCGCACCACTACACATAACACAAGGCTCAATGGTCACAAAAAGCGTACAATCCAGCAGGCGCCAACTCTCTTCACTCACATTCGCATTCTCTATAGCCATGATTTCTGCATGCATGACCGCCCGTTGCAACTCCTCGCGCGCATTATGCCCCCTACCAATGATTTCTCCATCCTTGACAATCACACAACCAATTGGAATTTCATCGTGTTCTAAGGCAATCTCAGCCTCTCTCAAAGCCTCTCTCATAAAGGCTTCTTTTTCTTCAACTGTATAATTCATCGTTCTTCTCTTTTCCTACTTGTCGATTTTATTATTATATCATGATTCTCAACACAAAAAAAGCCACCGAATGTGGTGACTTAATAGGGAGATTATTATGAAAAAGAAAAGTTTAGGATATTTGTTACAACAAGTTAGGAGGTCTTCTTGTAACTGACTATAGTATACCCAACCTGTCTTAAACTAATCTTAAAAATCTCCTATGACCAAACACTTTCTAAAATATTAGTTTGTTCACGACCAGGTCCTACTGAGAAAGTTGAGATACGAACACCAACCAACTCGCTTACACGACGAACATAGTTACGTGCATTCTCAGGAAGGTCTTCCAAATTACGGACTCCAGTGATGTCTTCTGACCAACCTGGCAATTCCTCGTAGATTGGCTTGCAGCGTTTCAACTGCTCAAGACTAGCAGGATAGTAATCAATACGTTGACCATCAAGATCATAGGCCACACAGATTTTTACCGTATCCAAACCGCTCAAAACATCGATAGAATTCAATGAAAGATTGGTAATCCCAGATACACGACGGCTGTGACGCATCACAACTGAGTCAAACCAACCTACACGACGTGGACGGCCAGTTGTTGTACCGTATTCATGACCTACTTCACGGATGCGATCTCCCACTTCATCAAACAATTCAGTTGGGAAAGGTCCGTCTCCTACACGACTTGTGTAGGCTTTACATACACCTACAACCTTGTCAATCTTACTTGGACCAACACCAGACCCAATTGTCACACCACCAGCGACAGGGTTTGAAGAAGTAACAAATGGATAAGTCCCTTGGTCAATATCCAACATGACACCTTGCGCCCCTTCAAACAGCACACGTTTGCCATTATCAAGCGCATCGTTCAAGATAACAGACGTATCTGTCACATACTGCTTAATTTGTTGGCCATACTCATAGTACTCTTCAAAAATGTCATCAACTGAAATAGAGGTGCTATCATATAATTTTTCAAACAGACGATTCTTTTCCGCAAGATTGCGTTCCAAACGCTCACGGAAAATATCCTTATCCAAAAGATCCGCAATACGAATTCCAACACGAGCAGCCTTGTCCATATATGCTGGACCAATTCCCTTTATTGTAGTACCAATCTTATTATCGCCCTTAGCCTCTTCTTGCAAGCGATCCAACTCAATATGGTAAGGCAAAATAACATGCGCACGATCAGAAATACGCAAGTTATCAGTTGTCACACCTTCCTCATGAAGATAGCTCAACTCTTTCACAAGGGATTTTGGATTCACGACCATCCCATTCCCAATAACAGAGATTTTTTCAGGAAAGAAAATTCCAGATGGAATCAAGTGCAACTTAAATTTCTTACCATCAATCACAATCGTGTGACCAGCATTATCACCACCTTGATAACGAGCAATTACCTCTGCATTAGCTGAAAGAAAATCTGTAATTTTCCCTTTACCTTCATCACCCCATTGGGTACCTACAACAACAACTGAAGTCATAATAAAATTCGTCTGAGCTACTAGGAGCTCGTCCTTTCTCATATACATGGCAGGAATTTCACCCGCAATTATATCTTACAATTTATTATAAGAAAAAATCGCCTTTTTATCAAGAAGAAACAGTAGAAAAGATTTGGAAATTCTTTCATTTCTAAATACAAAAGCCTTTGATTATAAGCTAATTCTATATTTTTTAAAATATAACTATAACTATCGTTCGTAATTATGATATAGATGCTTCCTATTGGATGAGAGTTGTACCACCTTGCAGTAATTTATCTAGATATAGACGATAAGCTGTTCTAAAGTGATACAGAGAAAAGTCCCTATCACTTTTAATTTTAAATCGGATTAAGTAATATAGTAAAAACCGAAGATGAAGTGATTCCCACTCTGCACAACTCTGGCCTAAAAAGGCATATTCTTGTTCAACTAGTTTCAAAAAGACAAATGCTCGGTCATAAAATTTCTGAAGCATATAAAAATTCCCCTTCTTATTAGTAACACTAGTCTAACAAAAAAAGGAACTAAAAAAGCTTCAAATCCTATAAAAGAAGAATTTAAAGCTAAACTAACTAAAAATAAAATAAAGAGGCAATTATAGATTTAAAAATTAAAATTTGAAATTTCAACAGTCCACTATATTAATAAATAAAAAAACGCTCAATTGAACGTTTCGATCTATACTCCGCCAGTAGGACTCGAACCTACGACATCATGATTAACAGTCATGCGCTACTACCAACTGAGCTATGGCGGATAAAAGCTAAGCGACTTCCATATCTCACAGGGGGCAACCCCCAACTACTTCCGGCGTTCTAGGGCTTAACTGCTGTGTTCGGCATGGGTACAGGTGTATCTCCTAGGCTATCGTCACTTAACTCTGAGTAATACCTACTCAAAATTGAATATCTATCAAATCTCAAGAAAACCTTACACTTCGTATTCTCAGTTACTTTGGATAAGTCCTCGAGCTATTAGTATTAGTCCGCTACATGTGTCGCCACACTTCCACTTCTAACCTATCTACCTGATCATCTCTCAGGGCTCTTACTGATATAAAATCATGGGAAATCTCATCTTGAGGTGGGTTTCACACTTAGATGCTTTCAGCGTTTATCCCTTCCCTACATAGCTACCCAGCGATGCCTTTGGCAAGACAACTGGTACACCAGCGGTAAGTCCACTCTGGTCCTCTCGTACTAGGAGCAGATCCTCTCAAATTTCCTACGCCCGCGACGGATAGGGACCGAACTGTCTCACGACGTTCTGAACCCAGCTCGCGTGCCGCTTTAATGGGCGAACAGCCCAACCCTTGGGACCGACTACAGCCCCAGGATGCGACGAGCCGACATCGAGGTGCCAAACCTCCCCGTCGATGTGAACTCTTGGGGAGATAAGCCTGTTATCCCCAGGGTAGCTTTTATCCGTTGAGCGATGGCCCTTCCATACGGAACCACCGGATCACTAAGCCCGACTTTCGTCCCTGCTCGAGTTGTAGCTCTCGCAGTCAAGCTCCCTTATACCTTTACACTCTGCGAATGATTTCCAACCATTCTGAGGGAACCTTTGGGCGCCTCCGTTACCTTTTAGGAGGCGACCGCCCCAGTCAAACTGCCCGTCAGACACTGTCTCCGATAGGGATTACCTATCCGGGTTAGAGTGGCCATAACACAAGGGTAGTATCCCAACAACGTCTCCTTCGAAACTGGCGTCCCGATCTCTTAGACTCCTACCTATCCTGTACATGTGGTACAGACACTCAATATCAAACTGCAGTAAAGCTCCATGGGGTCTTTCCGTCCTGTCGCGGGTAACCTGCATCTTCACAGGTACTAAAATTTCACCGAGTCTCTCGTTGAGACAGTGCCCAAATCATTACGCCTTTCGTGCGGGTCGGAACTTACCCGACAAGGAATTTCGCTACCTTAGGACCGTTATAGTTACGGCCGCCGTTTACTGGGGCTTCAATTCATACCTTCGCTTACGCTAAGCACTCCTCTTAACCTTCCAGCACCGGGCAGGCGTCACCCCTATACATCATCTTACGATTTAGCAGAGAGCTGTGTTTTTGATAAACAGTTGCTTGGGCCTATTCACTGCGGCTGACTTAAAGTCAGCACCCCTTCTCCCGAAGTTACGGGGTCATTTTGCCGAGTTCCTTAACGAGAGTTCTCTCGCTCACCTGAGGCTACTCGCCTCGACTACCTGTGTCGGTTTGCGGTACGGGTAGAGTATGTTTAAACGCTAGAAGCTTTTCTTGGCAGTGTGACGTCACTAACTTCGCTACTAAACTTCGCTCCCCATCACAGCTCAATGTTATAGATATAAGCATTTGACTCATATCACACCTCACTGCTTAGACAGACACTTCCATTCGTCTGCTTTAGTTAGCCTACTGCGTCCCTCCATCACTACATACTCTAGTACAGGAATATCAACCTGTTGTCCATCGGATACACCTTTCGGTCTCTCCTTAGGTCCCGACTAACCCAGGGCGGACGAGCCTTCCCCTGGAAACCTTAGTCTTACGGTGGACAGGATTCTCACCTGTCTTTCGCTACTCATACCGGCATTCTCACTTCTATGCGTTCCAGCACTCCTCACGGTATACCTTCTTCACACATAGAACGCTCTCCTACCATACCTATAAAGGTATCCACAGCTTCGGTAAATTGTTTTAGCCCCGGTACATTTTCGGCGCAGGGTCACTCGACTAGTGAGCTATTACGCACTCTTTGAATGAATAGCTGCTTCTAAGCTAACATCCTAGTTGTCTGTGCAACCCCACATCCTTTTCCACTTAACAATTATTTTGGGACCTTAGCTGGTGGTCTGGGCTGTTTCCCTTTCGACTACGGATCTTAGCACTCGCAGTCTGACTGCCGACCATAATTCATTGGCATTCGGAGTTTATCTGAGATTGGTAATCCGGGATGGACCCCTCACCCAAACAGTGCTCTACCTCCAAGAATCTTTATGTCGACGCTAGCCCTAAAGCTATTTCGGAGAGAACCAGCTATCTCCAAGTTCGTTTGGAATTTCTCCGCTACCCACAAGTCATCCAAGCACTTTTCAACGTGCCCTGGTTCGGTCCTCCAGTGCGTCTTACCGCACCTTCAACCTGCTCATGGGTAGGTCACATGGTTTCGGGTCTACGACATGATACTAATGCGCCCTATTCAGACTCGGTTTCCCTGCGGCTCCGTCTCTTCAACTTAACCTCGCATCATATCGTAACTCGCCGGTTCATTCTACAAAAGGCACGCTCTCACCCATCAACGGGCTCGAACTTGTTGTAGGCACACGGTTTCAGGTTCTATTTCACTCCCCTCCCGGGGTGCTTTTCACCTTTCCCTCACGGTACTGGTTCACTATCGGTCACTAGGGAGTATTTAGGGTTGGGAGATGGTCCTCCCAGATTCCGACGGGATTTCTCGTGTCCCGCCGTACTCAGGATACTGCTAGGTACAAAGACTATTTTAAATACGAGGCTGTTACTCTCTTTGGCTGATCTTCCCAAATCATTCTTCTATAATCTTTGAGTCCACATTGCAGTCCTACAACCCCGAAGAGTAAACTCTTCGGTTTGCCCTCCTGCCGTTTCGCTCGCCGCTACTAAGGCAATCGCTTTTGCTTTCTCTTCCTGCAGCTACTTAGATGTTTCAGTTCACTGCGTCTTCCTCCTCACATCCTTAACAGATGTGGGTAACAGGTAGTACCTGTTGGGTTCCCCCATTCGGAAATCCCTGGATCATCGCTTACTTACAGCTACCCAAGGCATATCGTCGTTTGTCACGTCCTTCTTCGGCTCCTAGTGCCAAGGCATCCACCGTGCGCCCTTATTAACTTAACCTTATTTTCTGACCTTTCAGTCATAAACTCTTATTAATACTACAGCGTTTCGGTTTATTTTCTTGTTACTATTTGATATAGATATTCAATTTTCAATGTGCATTACTTGGTGATCTCTCACCAATGGAGCCTAGCGGGATCGAACCGCTGACCTCCTGCGTGCAAAGCAGGCGCTCTCCCAGCTGAGCTAAGGCCCCACAAGACCTCTCAAGACTAAACAAGACCAATGTGCAGTTCCTTATCCTTAGAAAGGAGGTGATCCAGCCGCACCTTCCGATACGGCTACCTTGTTACGACTTCACCCCAATCATCTATCCCACCTTAGGCGGCTGGCTCCTAAAAGGTTACCTCACCGACTTCGGGTGTTACAAACTCTCGTGGTGTGACGGGCGGTGTGTACAAGGCCCGGGAACGTATTCACCGCGGCGTGCTGATCCGCGATTACTAGCGATTCCGACTTCATGTAGGCGAGTTGCAGCCTACAATCCGAACTGAGACTGGCTTTAAGAGATTAGCTTGCCGTCACCGGCTTGCGACTCGTTGTACCAGCCATTGTAGCACGTGTGTAGCCCAGGTCATAAGGGGCATGATGATTTGACGTCATCCCCACCTTCCTCCGGTTTATTACCGGCAGTCTCGCTAGAGTGCCCAACTGAATGATGGCAACTAACAATAGGGGTTGCGCTCGTTGCGGGACTTAACCCAACATCTCACGACACGAGCTGACGACAACCATGCACCACCTGTCACCTCTGTCCCGAAGGAAAACTCTATCTCTAGAGCGGTCAGAGGGATGTCAAGACCTGGTAAGGTTCTTCGCGTTGCTTCGAATTAAACCACATGCTCCACCGCTTGTGCGGGCCCCCGTCAATTCCTTTGAGTTTCAACCTTGCGGTCGTACTCCCCAGGCGGAGTGCTTAATGCGTTAGCTACGGCACTAAACCCCGGAAAGGGTCTAACACCTAGCACTCATCGTTTACGGCGTGGACTACCAGGGTATCTAATCCTGTTTGCTCCCCACGCTTTCGAGCCTCAGCGTCAGTTACAAGCCAGAGAGCCGCTTTCGCCACCGGTGTTCCTCCATATATCTACGCATTTCACCGCTACACATGGAATTCCACTCTCCCCTCTTGCACTCAAGTTAAACAGTTTCCAAAGCGTACTATGGTTAAGCCACAGCCTTTAACTTCAGACTTATCTAACCGCCTGCGCTCGCTTTACGCCCAATAAATCCGGACAACGCTCGGGACCTACGTATTACCGCGGCTGCTGGCACGTAGTTAGCCGTCCCTTTCTGGTAAGATACCGTCACAGTGTGAACTTTCCACTCTCACACTCGTTCTTCTCTTACAACAGAGCTTTACGATCCGAAAACCTTCTTCACTCACGCGGCGTTGCTCGGTCAGACTTCCGTCCATTGCCGAAGATTCCCTACTGCTGCCTCCCGTAGGAGTCTGGGCCGTGTCTCAGTCCCAGTGTGGCCGATCACCCTCTCAGGTCGGCTATGTATCGTTGCCTTGGTGAGCCGTTACCTCACCAACTAGCTAATACAACGCAGGTCCATCTGGTAGTGATGCAATTGCACCTTTTAAGCAAATGTCATGCAACATCTACTATTATGCGGTATTAGCTATCGTTTCCAATAGTTATCCCCCGCTACCAGGCAGGTTACCTACGCGTTACTCACCCGTTCGCAACTCATCCGCTCGGTGCAAGCACCAAGCTTCAGCGTTCTACTTGCATGTATTAGGCACGCCGCCAGCGTTCGTCCTGAGCCAGGATCAAACTCTCATTAAAAGTTTGAGTTCTCACTCATTTCTGTCACTGACAGATTTATTGTTTTTTCATTGTTCAGTACTATAACCTCAGTTATAGTGCCCTGCACATTGGTTCGTCTTGTTCAGTTTTCAAAGGTCTTTGTCACTCATTCTCTCTCAAGCGACAACTATATTAGTATATCACAGCCATCTGTCTCTGTCAACAGATTTTTTGAACTTTTTTCAAGTTTTTTTAACCGCAATACACCATAGTCCGTACGGGATTCGAACCCGTGTTACCGCCGTGAAAAGGCGGTGTCTTAACCCCTTGACCAACGGACCTGAGCTTTTCAACTCTTTCTATTATACCTACTTTTTTACCTTTGTCAAGAACTTTTTTCAGTGAAGTTAATTTTTTCTTTTCTTCACTAACTTAACAACTGCTTCTGTTCGTGCAGTGTGAGGAAACATATCAACCGACTGGATATACTGGAGATCATAGACTTTTACTAGTTTAACCAAATCTCGCGCCAAGGTCGAAACATTGCAGGATACATAGACCATTCTTTCTGGAACATAGGTCAGTATGGTATTCAACAGCTTATCATCTAAGCCTGTACGAGGAGGGTCGACTATCAGGGCATCTGCTCGGTAGCCATCACATTTGAACAAAAAAAGAGAGGTCTAACCTCTCTAAATTTATTTTTCTTCACTCATTTTTGATTTTACTTCATCATAAGATAGTGCATGAGATTCCTCTTCTACTGTCTCAGGCATTTTTCCTGTTTCGTAAAGAGATTTAATCTGTGTACTATCCAATGTTTCGTATTTCAACAATGCCTCTGCAATCAGTTTATGGGTTTCACGATTTGATTGAATAATCTCAGCTGCTTTATTTCGTGCTTCATTCAATAATGAACGAACTTCCTCATCAATCTCATAGGCTGTTTGTTCTGAAATTGATTTTTGAGGACTTTGTGCACCAAACATAGCATGATTTCCTTCGTATTGAACTGGGCCAAGTTTTTCACTCATACCATATTCAGTGACCATCGCACGCGCCATCTGTGTAGCTTGTTCAAAGTCATTGGAAGCTCCTGTAGTTTGGACATTAAAAATAATCTCTTCAGCTACACGACCACCCATCAAACCTGCCAATTGCTCTTTCATGTCTTCTTTAGATAGAAGCATTTGATCCTCTTTCGGAAGTGCAATCATGTAACCACCTGCACGTCCACGTGGTACAATGGTAACTTTATGAACAACACGGGCATTTGACAAGACTAAACCAACAATGGTATGTCCAGCCTCATGATAAGCAACCAATTCACGTTCTCTTTGTGATACTGTTTTATCTTTCTTAGATGGTCCAGCAATCACTCTGTCCTCTGCCTCATCAATATCTGAAGCATCAATGATTGATTTGTTGCGACGGGCTGCAACTAGGGCCGCTTCATTTAGAACATTTTCTAAGTCAGCTCCCACAAAACCTGGAGTTTGTTGGGCAACTAGTTTCAAATCAACATCGTCTGCCAAAGGTTTATTTTTAGCGTGAACTTTCAAGATTGCTTCACGACCTTTAACATCAGGGCGACCAACCAAGACTTTTCTATCGAAACGTCCTGGGCGGAGAAGAGCTGGATCTAGAACATCTGAACGGTTCGTCGCAGCGATAACGATGATTCCTTCATTTCCTTCAAAACCATCCATTTCAATCAAGAGTTGGTTCAAGGTTTGTTCACGTTCATCATTTCCTCCACCGAGGCCAACACCACGTTGGCGACCAACAGCATCAATTTCATCGATAAAGATGATAGCTGGTGCTGCTTTTTTGGCATCTTCAAAAAGAGAACGAACACGACTAGCTCCAACTCCGACAAACATTTCTACAAAGTCAGAACCTGAGATACTAAAGAATGGAACACCAGCTTCTCCGGCTACTGCCTTAGCAAGCAAAGTTTTACCTGTTCCCGGAGGTCCCTCCAAAAGAACACCCGCAGGAATGCGCGCACCAAGTTTTGTAAATCGTTTTGGATCTTTTAGGAATTCAACAACTTCTACTAATTCTTGTTTTTCTTCCTCGGCACCAGCAACATCTGAGAACCGTACCTTGATATCTTCTTTGTTTGCAGCTTTGGCCTTGCTACGTCCAAAACTCATTGGATTTCGGCCACTATTTCCTCCCATATTTCCCATCATAGAGAATAGGAAGAAGAAGAGAATAGCAAATGGCACAACAGAGACAAGGATATTGATCCACATACCGCTTGAACTCTCATGTTTGACTGTTACTTCTGCCTGATGTTCAGAAGCAAGTTTTTGCAATTCTGAAACTGTTGAATCAGACGGAAGGATAGTACTTGAGAATCTTTCTACTGTTGTAGCTGTAGGAGGGAAAAATTGAATTCCTGTTTCTTCTTTACTAGTCTTAGGATTTTTATAAACACCAGATACTTCAATAATGCTACCATTTGGCTGATAGGTTAATTCTTTTACATTGTCTGCTGTAATTTCTTTTACCAATTCTGTATAGTTAATTTTTTCGCTTCGTCCAGCAGTATTTCCAGAGTAAAAATACTGGAATCCTGTTACGAGGAAGAAGATAATTAACAAGTATAGAAATGGATTTCTAACTAAACCATTATTTTGTTTTTTCATTAAAGATAGATCTTTCTAATTTGAATAAACTTCTTCTTTCAATACTCCGACATAAGGAAGGTTACGATAATTTTCTTTATAATCTAGACCATAGCCTACTACAAACTCATTTGGAATAGTAAAACAAGTATAATCCGCCTCAATTTCAACAACGCGTCCATCTGGTTTGTCCAACAAAGTCGCGATTTTAACAGAAGCTGCTTCTCTTGCAATAAACATATCTCTCAAATTCTTCAAAGTTTGACCTGTATCGATGATATCCTCTACAAATAAGACATGTCTTCCTTTGATATCTTGAGTCACGTCTTGCTTGATATTGATGACACCACTACTTGCTGTTCCACCATGGTAACTAGATACCATCATGAAGTCCATCTCAATATGCGTATCAATATGTTTGACCAATTCAGCCATAAAAGGAATCGATCCTTTTAGAATTCCAATAAGAATTGGATTTTCCCCCTCATATTCTTTTGTTAATTGTGCACCTAGCTTTTTAGCTGCTTCTGTAATTTCATCATGTGAAACGAGGATTTTTTTAATATCGTGTTCTAACATCTTTTTACCTATCTATTTTTTCTATATAAAGTACAGTGTTCATTATATCATTTTTCGTGTTTTTACTCAAATCACTGGTCGCAATTCCTAAAATTGAGACAATTTCTCCAAATTGCTCAATAATAGGGATTGTTTTTCGTTTTTCAATAGGGATTTTCAAATCTATAAATAAACGTCTCAGTTTCTTTCGATGACCATTTAGGATAATAATATCGCCAGGTTTTCGACATCTAATATGTACAGATGTTTCCCGTGAAACTGTTACTTTTTGAACAAAATCCCCTTCAATAGGGATACCAAAGGAAAATAAATAGCCCATATATCGAACTTGATTTTGATAGTGTAACACAAGTTCATCTTCCTTTTCATCAGCCTGTGGACTGATTTTGCAAACTCGAAAATTCTGATACTCCTTTATCAATTCATAACCATTTTTAAGAGAATGACGATACTGGCTTTTAGTTGCTAAAATCTGTTGAAGTTCAGCAAACTGAGCCTTTGTCAGATTTAAGTCTGGAAATTGATTAAGATAGTTCTGGAGCAAGATTCCTTGAGTTTGTTGAGAGTATGAAAATAGCTCATTCAAATCTTCCACATCAATTTGTTTAGAAAGCTCCGTTATTGTTGCTTGGTAATCTGAAATTTCCCTTCCTAAATCTAAAAGGGCGGATTTAAGACGAGGATTTTCTTTTTCAAGTTCTGGTAAATACCTATTCCGAATGCGATTGCGAAAATAGGTACTTTCTTGATTTGTTTGATCTTCGAAGTGAACAATTGGTGGAAAATCCTTTTTATGAAAATACAACAAGGGACGGATGATTTCAATTCCATCAACTACTTGACTTTCTTTTATTCCTGTTAAATGACGTAGCCGACTTCCTCGAATCAAGCGCATCAAAATCGTTTCAACCTGATCATCTGCATGGTGGGCAGTAACCAAGGCAGTTGCTCCAACCTCTTTCATGATTTTCCTAAAAAAATCATAACGAAACTCTCGAGCACGCGCTTCTGAAAATTCTCCTGAAAAGCTTGTGATATAAATAGGAAGTTCAGCTGCATCAGCTAACTTCCTTAGTTCATTTTCCTCCCAGTCAGACTCACTTCTCTGCTTGTGATTGACATGTGCTACAATCAACTCAATTCCCAACTCATTTTGATAAGTAGACAATAGATGGTATAAAAACATCGAATCCAGTCCACCAGATAGAGCTAATAAGACTTTCGAATGTTTTTTGAAATACTCTTTTCGGAGAAAATGATTTAAAAAATCCTGGTCCCTCATTTTAGAACCTCATAGACATCCTTAGCTATCTTAGCAATAGTATCATAATCAGAATTTTTGGTGAAAATGGAAAGAACAAAAGGAGAATCCGTATAAACAATGGCAGTGTCATGTTTAAACTCATCGGCATCTCCAATTTTATGAGCTACCTTAACCGAAACACCTTTTGCGATTCGTTGGTTGTCAAAATCAGTCTTACCTAGAGACTCTAAGACAAAACCATTCTGATTATAAATAGCTTCCATGACTTTTCCAGCCATTTTTGAAGAAGTTAGTTTATCATTCACATCCCAATCTTCGCCCATAATGGTGGACATTTTTTCTTTGAAAGCCCCGTCAGATTGATTGGTCACGTAATAACCTAAAATATTATGAGCAACATTATCAGACTCTTTTGTTACCTTGGTAATTAACTGTTGAAGACTGTATTCTTTGTTATCTTCTTTTTTAGGTAAGCTACCACTACCTTCTGGTTTATAGGACCCAGGGAAACTATTTACTTCTGAGATATACTTGAAGCTACTGTCCAGCGTATACTCTCCTTGATTTATCTTATCTTGAGCATAATAAAGATAGGCTAGTTTCAAGATGCTAGCTGCATAGAGTTTGCTGTCTTCATTCACCCCAGCCTCTTTACCTGTAGTCAGTTGTTTAACATAAATAGAATAATTTTCATTCTGATAATTGTTTGATAAAACTTCTTGAACCTTCTGGATGCGATTGTCTTCTTCTGAGGTGAACTCTTTTGATACCCACCCAACTTGATCGATATGAAGAAATTCTTGTCCCTCAGCAAAGAGAGTTCTATCCACCGTTACGCGTTGATAGGGAGAGAGGGATGAAGAAATTTCTTTAGTGTCATAAGGGCTGTTATAGATAACAAACCCCTGCTCCAACCATACTTGTCTATTTTGAGTTTGAACTTGACTTTGATCATAGACCAAACGCTTATCTGCAAGGATAAACTGGTGATTATCTAATTTAAAAACAGGAACACCTTGTTTATTCAAACGCCATTCTACTATTTTAAAGGTGGTTCCAGGAGTCAATTTACCAGACTCTTTAACAAGATCCTCATTAGCATAGACGGCTGTTTCTCCATATACCATTGGGGATTCCAGAGTTTCTTTATAGTAGAATCCATAATCAGACTCAGTTAGATAATAAATTTCTTGCGAAGAGTAAGGAAGCTGTTTTTCTGTGCTAACTACTCTTGAGGTTATGATAAAAGCAGGTAGCAATAAAACTACTAAGAACTTACGCATTCTTCTCTTCCCTTTCTTCTTGTAATCGTAATAAATGGTTTTTAGCTGCCAATTCCTCTAATTTTTCATCTGATAAACTTAGAAATTGCTCAACAACTTCCAATAAATTTTCCATGACATTACCTCGGAAGCAAATCAGGAATTGTGTAAATTGCTTCTCGTTTCTTTGAGTAATAGTACTTGGCGCGTGCATACTTTGCTACATAGTCTTCATCTTTCAACTTTGCAGCAAAGGCGGATTCCTTATCCTTTTCATCACTAAGAGTTTGGTACTGCTCTTTCAACTCTGTTAATTGCTGACGTCGTTGCAGTAACTGATCATAGCTTTGGGCCAAGTTATAAGTTGGTAAAATAAACAACAAGATCATCAAAATAAGGACCCAACCCATAAAACGATTCCTCTTTTGTCTCTCCTTCATCAGGTAACGACGACGTTGATGTTCATTTTGAATAAAAGAATTATTCATCTGTACAATATTTTTAGACATTTTCTTCTACCCGTGTTTCGCTGAGAATTTCATACATGCCTGCTGCATCTTCTTTTTTTGTACTATCTTTCATCTCCAGTACTTTAACAAGCAACAACTTATTTCCAAAGCGAATTTCAACTTGGTCATCAACTTTCAAATCCGTTGAACTTTTGGCCAAGATTCCATTCACCTTGATTCTACCTTTATCTGCTACTTCTTTTGCGACTGTGCGGCGCTTAATAATTCGTGATACTTTTAAATACTTGTCCAATCTCATTTTTATTACCTCAAATTATTATTGTACCATTTTTATTCTTTTTATAGAAGAAAAATGTTAAATGGGATTTGCTTCCTTTGATTCTTTTATCTCTAATAAACTTTCTCCAAAAATCAGCAAACCTTCTAAAATTTCATAATCTTTCTTGTTTCGGACATCAAATACAACTTCCATTAATCCCTTATTCTCAGCTATAGCTGCTTTTAAGTTCGTTGCAGATAAGGCTTTAAAATAATCTTGAGCCAAGAATAGTCGTTGAGTGACTTTTTCAAATTGAACTGTAATCTTGTTATCTTTTCTTTCCACACGTTCTACAAAGACCTTGTCCAAATATGACTTAACCAAACCAATCTCTAAAAGGTAGGCTACTACATCTGGGTATTCTCCAAAGCGATCCATCAATTCTTCTTGTAGTTCTTCATAGTTGACACGATTGTCAATTTGACGAATTTTCTTGTAAATTTCAATCTTATGTCGTTGGTCAGAAATATAAGTGTCAGGAAGATAAGCATCAATTTGTAAAATCAACTCAGCATTTCCTTTGGTTCTTTTATTACTATTACCCTTCCGTTTAGCAATAGCTTCTTCTAATAACTGTGAATACAATTCAAAACCAACAGAATCAATGAAACCTGATTGGGATTTTCCTAGGAGATTTCCTGCTCCACGAATAGAAAGATCTCGCATCGCAATCTTAAATCCTGAACCTAATTCTGTAAATCCCTTAATCGCTTCTAATCTCTTCTCAGAAACTTCACTGATTGATTTTTCTGGACGATACATGAGATAGGCATAAGCAATACGATTACTACGACCGACTCTTCCTCTTAACTGATATAAGGTTGACAAACCCATATGGTCTGCATTTTCAATAAATAAAGTATTGGCGTTCGGAATGTCAACTCCTGTTTCAATAATAGTAGTTGTCACCAAAATATCATATTGTCCTTCAATAAAGTCCAGTAGAGTATTTTCTAACTGAATTTCACTCATTTGTCCATGAACATACCCAATCGAAGCCTCTGGAATCAACTCCTGTAATTCTGAAACCTTCTGGTCAATCGTGTCAACTTTATTGTAAAGATAGTAAACTTGACCTCCACGCTCCATTTCACGCAAAACAGCATCACGAATCACACTATCATTCTTCTCCAATACATAGGTTTGCACTGGATAGCGATTAGTTGGAGGAGTTTCAATAACAGACAAATCTCTGATTCCCAGCATAGACATGTGGAGAGTACGAGGGATTGGTGTTGCTGTTAAGGTTAGAACATCTACTTGTTTTTTCAGTTCTTTCAAAGTTTCCTTATGCTTAACACCAAATCGTTGTTCCTCATCAATAATCATCAATCCCAAATCTGAAAACACAACATCTTTTGACAAAACACGATGCGTTCCAATCAAAATATCGACTTGACCATTTTTTAATTTTTCAAGTGTCTCTGCCTGCTCTTTTTTACTTCTAAAGCGACTCAACACATCAATATTAACTGCAAAATTTTGGAATCTTTCCTTAAAATTCGTATAGTGTTGTTGTGCTAAAACCGTCGTCGGAACCAGAACGACCACCTGTTTGTGATCATTGACCGCCTTAAAGGCTGCACGCATTGCAACCTCAGTCTTCCCAAAACCAACATCTCCAACTAGAAGTCGATCCATGGGATGGGAATCCTGCATATCTCTCTTAATTTCCTCAATACTACGAAGTTGATCATCCGTTTCAACATAAGGGAATGCATCATCAAAAGCATGTTGATCATCATCATCATTTGAGAAAGCAAAACCCTTCAACTGACTACGCTCAGAATACAATTTGATTAAATCGTCAGCTATATCCTCTACCTGGTTCTTAACTTTTTGCTTGGCCTTTTTGAAATGACCATCATTTAATTTATTGAGTTTAGGAGGTTTCCCATCACTTGAAACATATTTAGACAGTAAATGAATCTGTTCTACTGGGATGGAGATTTGATCACCATTTTGGTATTGGACGCTGACATAATCACGGTGAATGCCTTGGATTTCAATTGTTTCGATTCCTAGATATTGGCCAATTCCATGGATATGGTGAACAACGTAGTCCCCTTTTTCAAGTTCATTATAATCTTTTAATCGCTCTGCATTTGACGTATGTTGTCTTCGAAAACGACGTTTTAATTTCTTTTGAAAAATCTCATGTTCAGTAATCAAGAGAATTTTTTCATCTACAAAATGAAAACCATGTCTTAGATTACCCTCAATCAAGTTTACAGATTCTTTACAGATACTTGACTTATCTCTGAAATCCAATTTGATCTGATATTCCTCTAAAACATCCTCCAATGTTTTACTTCCCATTGAATTGCTAGACTGCAAAACAATGGTGTAGTCCATTTTTTTGTATCGCTCAATTTCTTCTTTAAGAAATGAAAACTGATTGAAAAACTCCTGCATAGGATATTGATTAAATTGATAAATATGATCAAACTTGAGATTTCCTAAACCCTTTTGAAGATTGGAGAAAAAGGTAACTGGACTTTGTTTTTTATAGGTTTGCTCTGTATCTGCAAAATACTGCATCTCAGAAAATGATTTACTATTCTGTAAATCTTCTGTAAAGTATTGTGCTAATTCTCTTTCAAATGCTTCATACTGATTCATCAATTTTTGATAATCATCAAAGAATACTGGTGTATTTTTTTCAGTATAATCAAATATAGTCCATGTTTTTTCATAACATAAAGACAAAAACTTTCGACTATCTGAATGTACTTGTTTTTGATGAAAACTTGACAAAATTTCTTCTAGATAGGATTTCAAAATCGGTGATAGAGTCTTCGAAATTTGCTTTTCTAAAGCTGACTGTCCTCGTTGATAATCTTTTTCTCTCAAAAGTATGTCGCTAGCTGGAAAGATAGTGAGGTTTGTCTGATTTTCTTTCGATAATTGTGTTTCGACTTCAAAAGTACGAATACCATCTACTTCATCACCAAAAAACTCAATTCGGAAAGGTTCTAACTGAGACATCTCAAAAATATCTAAAATATCTCCTCGAATACTAAACTCACCTTGTGTCTGTACTTGAGTAACTTTTCGATATCCAATTTCCTTTAATTTGTGAAGTAGCTCGTGTTGGTCATATTCTTCACCAACCGCAATCCTTATAATACTTTCTTTAAATCTAGTCGGAGAGGGTAAGATCAACCGACTCGCTGCGATATTACAAACTAAAATCCCTTTCTTAGACGGATCACTCAAAAAACGCAAGGCATCAACCCGCGAAATGATTTTTTCTTGCGAAGACATCAAAAACTCTACCATAGGAGAGTCATCTACCAAAAAAGGATAGACAACTTCCTCTCCTAAGAGAGAAAGAAGATCACTGATAATTCGTTCTGCTTCTCCATAAGTTGAAGTCAGTAACACAATCTTATTTTCTTTTTCTAGACTGCTTGCAATTGCAAGAGCCTTGGTAGACGTTGATAAACCAAGTATTAGTTGTCTTTTCTTATTTATAAGATTTTGATGCCATTTTTTTATCTGGTCATTTTCTGAGAATAAATCTAATAAAGTCACCATTTATCCATTATACCTCTGCATTGTTTTCTCAAAGTTTTTCTCTTGTAAATAGTAGTTTACAGCATCGTCAACCTTGTCAATAGACTGTAAAATACCCACATAGTCATCCTGATCAAACTTACTTAAAACATGATGAACAACCGACATGCCTTTTTTAGGTCTTCCAATACCTATTTTAACACGGTTAAATACTTGGGTTCCAATATGTTGAATAATAGACTTGATGCCATTATGACCACCTGCTGAACCCTTTGCTCTTAAACGAATTTTCCCAACTTCCATGTCAAGATCATCGTAAATGACGAGTAAATCTTCAATATCCAAACCATAGTAAGTCAATAAAGCATGAACCGCTTTCCCACTTTCATTCATAAATGTTGTTGGTTTAACGAGATAAATTTTTTCTCCATTAAAGAAAAAAGAAGCTAGGTCAGCTTGAAATATCTTGTCATGTGTAAAGGTGACATTTTGTTTTTTAGCTAGTTGGTCAATCAACATAAATCCAACGTTGTGCTTAGTTTCAAAATATTTATCCCCTGGATTTCCCAATCCTACAAGTAATTTGGTCATTTATTTTTCCTTTCAAAAGCCAAAAGGGTTGGAATTTTTTTCCAACCTAATTGACACTATTTATTAAATATTATTAAACGTTAAAGCGGAATTCCATGATATCGCCATCTTGAACGATATATTCTTTTCCTTCTTCACGCAAACGCCCAGCTTCTTTTACAGCCTTTTCAGATCCATATTTCACTAGATCCTCATATGACATGGTGACTGCACGAATAAACCCTTTTTCAAAGTCTGAGTGGATAATACCAGCTGCTTGAGGAGCTTTCATCCCTCGCTTAAAGGTCCAAGCACGGACTTCTTTTTCACCAGCTGTGAAGTAAGTTCCAAGCCCAAGCAAGTGATAGGCTGCACGAGTCAACTTGTCAACACCTGATTCTGTCAAGCCAAGTGCTTCAAGAAACTCTTGCTTATCTTCATCATCTAACTCAGAAATTTCTTCCTCAGCACGCGCAGAAATAACTACTACTTCAGCATTTTCTGTCGCTGCAAATTCACGAATTTGCTTCACATATTCGATAGAATCTGGATCTCCAACAACATCCTCATCCACATTAGCAACATAAAGAACTGGTTTAGTGGTCAAAAGGAAGAGATTTTTGACTACTTTTTGCTCTTCATCTGTAAATTCAATTGTACGAGCTGATTTTCCATCTTCAAGGACTGGTTTAATCTTTTGAAGAACGTTAAACTCTGCTACTGATTCCTTATCTTTTTGCGTACGTGCCATCTTTTCTACACGCGCATAGCGTTTATTAACTGATTCTAAGTCAGCAAGAATCAACTCCAGGTTAATGGTATCAATATCTGCAAGTGGATCCACAAAGGCGTCTTCACGTCCTTGCTCGCGCATCACATTTTCATCATCAAAAGCACGAACTACGTGAACAATTGCGTCTACTTCACGGATATTGGCCAAGAATTTATTACCTAGACCTTCTCCTTTTGATGCTCCTTTTACAATCCCTGCAATATCTGTAAATTCAAAGGTTGTTGGGACTGTCTTTTTAGGTGTAATCATTTCTGTTAGTTTTTGTAGGCGTTCATCTGGAACTTCCACCATCCCAACGTTTGGATCAATAGTCGCAAATGGGTAGTTTGCCGCCTCTGCTCCTGCTTTTGTAATTGCATTAAAAAGGGTTGATTTACCAACGTTTGGCAAACCAACGATACCTGCTGTTAAAGCCATAGTTTCTCATTCTCCGTTCTCATTTCAATCCCTAACATTATAACACAAAAAGGGAAAACTTGCTAACCCTCTAACTAAGGGTTCTTAGTCAAGAATCTTATTCATTTTTCGTTCAAAATCATGGCGACTCATCATGACAAGGTGGTCACAATTGCTACATTTGATTTTAATATCTGCCCCTACACGTGTAATTTCCCAACGATTGGCTTTTTTACCAGTTGATTTAATTGTGCAAGCATGAGGCTTTTTCATCTCAACAAAATTTCCAACTTGATACATACTACTCTCCTTTTCTGTTTTGATTATATCATAAAAGAGGCGAGCTAGGCTCAACCTCTTTCACTTAATTTGTTCGAACTGGTGTAATAAGCTGCATGAAGTCCTCGTCAGTATCTGCTGGCACAAGAGTAAATGGACGAACAGCTGAGATAAAGCTAATAGTCACCTTTTCACTATTTAAAGCCTTGAGAGAATCAATCAAGTAAGTTGGGTTGAAACTAATAGTCAAATCATCACCAGTCACCTGCTCCGTATCGATTTCTTCGTTTACTTTACCAACTTCTGGAGAATGAACATGGGCGCTAACAACCCCGCCTTTAATTTCAAGCTTCACAGTACCATTTTGAGTCGCACTTGATAAGAGACGTGCACGCTCCATAGATTGACGTAAATTAACAACATCAAAAGTAATTGTAGTGTTAAAGTCTGTTGGAATCAAACGATCTGTATCAGGATAGTTTCCTTCTAGGAGACGAGTGTAGAAGCTAATATTTTCACTTCTAAAGAGGATTTGATTATTTGCAAAGAAAATCTCTACAGTTTCAATATCATCTGTAAATACCGCTGAAAATTCGCGTAGAGAGCGGCTAGGAATCACCACATCGAAATCATCTCCATTTTTTTCAAGAGTCAATTTCTTCTGGCTAAGGCGGTGTGAGTCTGTCGCAACTGTTTTTAGTTCCTTGTGTTTGTTCAATACAAAATGAACACCTGTTAAGATTGGACGACTTTCTTGCGTACTTGCAGCAAATGCTGTTTCATTGATAATTTTCTTGAGAAGTTTGGTTTCAAGAACCAAAGGTGTGCTTGCAGAAATTTCTTGGATTCGTGGGTACTGTTCGCTATCTTTTCCTTTTAGAGTAATTTCTGATTTGCCACTGGTTAAGACAATTTGTTTTTGTTCAATCTCTTTGAAATCTAGCGTTACATCTGGAAGACTAGATACCACATTGATAAAGAAAGAAGCTTCAAGAAGAATTGAACCCAAAGAAGTAATCAAGAGACCAGCATCTTCATTCTTTTGAGAAATGAAATTCTCAATAGAAATTTGACCGTTTGATCCAATTAAAGTAATTCCTTCATTGGTAACGTCAATTTTGATTGTTGATAAAATTGGAATAGCATTTTTAGAGCTTATTGCTCGTTTTGTGGTATTTAAGGCTTGTAGAAATAAATTTTTATTGATTGAAAAATGAATCATGGATTCTCCTTTATTTATTTTTAGTATTAGAAAGTTAATAGTAATAATAGAGTGTGTGAATTCTGTGGAAAACTGGGTACTATTTAGTAAACTTAAGCTTCTAAGCTTGTTTAAAAAATGTGGATAAAAAAGATAAGAAATAAAAAATTATCCACAAGCTACTTAATTTTCTTTTTGATTGCTTCTATTTCTAAACGTAAATTATCGTCTTCGTCAATCAATGATTTGATTTTAGCATGGGCATGAATAACGGTGGTGTGATCCTTTCCGCCAAATTCTTTTCCGATTTTTGGAAGACTGTTATCTGTCAGTTCTCTAGCTAGATACATAGCAACTTGACGCGCTAAAACGATGTTTTGAACTCGTCTCGTCCCCTTCATTTCTTTGACACTCACTCCATAAAAATTACCAACTTCAGTTTGGATTTTCTCAATTGGAATAACAAGTATCTGGCGGGCGTCTTGCTTACGTGCTCTAATAGCTTCTGCAGCAATATCAATGGTAATATCCTTAATTTTTTTTACTCTGGCAATTAAAGTGATATCGTTGATGGCTCCTTCCAATTCTCGAACATTTGAATCAAATTGGCCAGCCAAGTATTCCAAAGTATCACTTTGGAAATGGTAATCCAAGTGCTCTGTTTTACTTTGAAGAATGGCGATACGTGTCTCAAAGTCAGGAGGAGTGATATTTTGCGTCAATCCCCAGCTAAAGCGCGTGACAAGTCTCTCTTCAAGTCCTTCTAGGTGTTTAGGACTTCTATCACTGGTTAGAACAATCTGTTTCTGTTTATCGTGAAGAGCATTGAAGGTATTGAAAAATTCTTCCTGGGTCGCGACTTTTTTGCCACTGAGAGATTGGATATCATCGATCAATAAGAGATCAAGACTACGGTAAGTCTTTTTGAACTTTTCCATTTCCCCAAGTCGCAAGTGTTCAAGAAAGTCATTGATAAAGCTTTCGGCAGGAATGTATTTGACACGCGCATCAGGAATATTTTTCAAAATCTCATTTCCAATCGCATTGAGCAAATGAGTCTTTCCAAGACCAGGTCCTCCATAGATGAAAAGAGGATTATAGGTCAGAGCTAAATCTTCAGATACAGCTAGTGCAGCAGACACCGCCCAAACATTCCCATCACCTTGAATAAAGTTATCAAAGGTATATTTTTCTTTTAACCCTGTTTCGGAATAGGGAATCGTTGGTAGTGCAGGTGTGTAATCGTAAGTAGAGACACTATTCGTATCATTTACTTGAGGAGATTCTGTGCTCTGAGGTTTAGTGAAAATATAGTGAGGTTTGATTTCAGAATCATAAATTTCAAAACCAGCAGCAATAATAATATCTTTTAATTGCTTTTCCCACACCATTTCCATCTCTGATCTCGGTAGAAATATAGTAGCTGTATTTTCTTCTACTTTGATGAGTTCAGCAGGTGTAGCATAGAAATCATACATAGATCGTGTCAATCTTTCTTGAGCAAATTCTAAAATACGATTCCAAAATTGCTTTTCTTTCAACTAATTTTCCTCCTTTACTATAATTTTAGTAGTTTAGTGCTAGACTTATTTTACCATAGATAGTAGGAATTTTCCACAGATTGGGGAAAAGAATCCACAATGTTAGCAGTATTTATCCACAGGTTGGGGATAAATAAGAAAATCCTTGATTTAGTAGGCTTTTTGATAAAAAAATTGGTGGATAAATTTGTGAGTTGAGAAAATAAAAGAACAGCCTTATTTCAGGCTGTTAATAATTCTATCGTATTCTTCTTGACTTGAAAAGGAGATAATAATCTTTCCAGTATCTTTTTTTGAAAGTTTAATTTCTATACTTAAACCGAGTATTTTTTTTAATTTATCTTCTTCATCTTTGATGAAAGAATCACTTTTTTTCTGCTTCTTGTGTTTTTTCTCTGTAAGAAGTGCTTCTAACTTTCTCACAGAAATATCTTCATTTTTAATTAGTTGGAAGAAATAGTCTTGCTGCTCTTTATCTAAACCAACTAGTGAACGTGCATGCGCTTGAGAAATTTTTCCATTTTCTACTTCAGTTAAGATATATTCTGGTAGGGAAAGCAAACGAATAAAATTAGTGATATAAGGACGAGATTTCCCCATTTTATCCGCTATCTCAGTGTGAGTAAATCCTTTTTCTACTAAAGATTCGTAGGCGCGTGCTTCTTCAATAGGATTTAAATTTTCTCTCTGCAAATTCTCAATGATAGAATGGATCATCATTTCCTGATCTGAGAGGTGCTTTACAACGGCTGGAATAGAGGTTAGACCAGCCAAGAGAGAAGCCCGATATCGTCTCTCTCCTGCAAGGATTTCATAACCAATTACAGGAGATTGACGAACGATGATTGGTTGGATGAGCCCATTTTCTTTGATTGACTGAGCCAATTCCTCTAATTTTTCTACATCAAATTCTTTCCGAGGTTGGTAAGGATTCTTTTGTATTTCAGAGATAGAAATCATTTCAAATTTTTCCATGATTCTACACTAACATATCTTTTACTTTCTGTAAAGTTTTCTTTACACTGATATCAATTAAGACTCTAAATCACCAGAATTCTTATCTAGTTTAATTGAGGTTGTTTCTTCCTTACCGTTACGGTAGTAGGTTACTTTGATAGTATCTCCGATAGCATGATTGTAAAGAGCGTGTTGTAGGTCTGTTGATGAAGCAATCTCTTTATCGTCAACTTTGGTAATGACATCGTATTTTTGAAGATGTCCATTTGCTGGCATATTGTTTTGAACAGATCGAACAACTACACCTGAAGTGAGGCCACTTGGAATGTTAAGTTTTCTAAGATCACTAGCTCCAACATTTGATAGATTGACCATTTGAATTCCAAGAGCAGGACGAGTCACTTTACCATTACTTTCAAGTTGTTTAATGATATTTTGTGCATCGTTTGAAGGAATTGCAAAACCAAGACCTTCTACAGATGTTCCACCATTACTTGCAATTTTACTTGATGTAATACCAATTACTTGTCCTTGAATGTTTACAAGTGGACCACCAGAGTTACCAGGGTTAATGGCTGTATCTGTTTGAATGGCTTTTGTTGAAATAGCTTGACCATCTTCAGATTTTAGAGAAACATTTCGATTAAGACTTGAGATGATTCCCTGTGTAACTGTATTAGCATATTCTGAACCTAAAGGACTACCGATGGCAATTGCTGTTTCTCCAACACTAAGTTGACTTGAATCCCCAAATTCTGCTACTGTTGTAACTTTTTCTGAAGAAATTTTAACGACAGCAATATCAGAGAAAGTATCAGATCCGACAATTTCACCAGGAACCTTGGTACCATCTGCCAAGCGAATATCAACTTTTGAAGCTCCATTGATAACGTGAGTATTAGTTACAAGATAGGCATCTTTATCATCTTTTTTATAGATAACACCTGAACCCTCACTTGCGATTTGTTGATTGTCTGAATCAGAATTAGTGTCGTCAGCATTAAATACACTACTTTGTCTACTGCTAGAAGAAGAATAAGTAATGATTGAGACAACAGCATCCTTAACTTTATTTACTGCTTGAGTGGTTGAGTTTTCATTTTTATAGGATGTTTGAGTGACAGTGCCAGAATTATTATTCGTAGCTTGATTTCCTTGTTTTTGATAAAGTTGTAATGTTACGAAACTTCCTAAGGCACCACTTAAAAATCCGATTATAATGATTGCTAGAACTTTAACTCCTTTTTTGTAAAATTTTTGTAAGTGTTTCATAAACGCCTCCGTTTGTTATTTATTTACTCAGATTATAAACCTATTAACTTAATCCAAACTTAAAAGCTTAAAGTTTTACACAAGTTGTGGATAACTCGCTTTATTCTGTGAATTCACTAGTAATTTTGAATGATTTTTTTGTGTATAAGATGTGAAATGAAGTGTGGATATGATAGAATAGAAGAATGAAAATAAAAATTGTAACAGTAGGAAAATTAAAAGAAAAATACCTTAAAGATGGAATTGCTGAATATACCAAACGAATTTCACGTTTCGCCAAATTAGAAATGATTGAGCTCACTGATGAGAAGACACCTGACAAAGCCAGTGAATTAGAAAATCAAAAAATCTTGGAAACAGAAGGTGAAAGAATTCTTTCTAAGGTTGGAGAAAGAGACTTTGTCGTTGTTCTAGCTATTGAAGGAAAAACACTCTCCTCAGAGGAATTTAGTAAGCAACTAGAGCAAGCTTCTATCAAAGGATACTCAACGTTTACTTTTATCATTGGAGGAAGTTTGGGTCTAGCTCCTGTTGTAAAAAATAGGGCCAATCTTTCTATCAGTTTTGGACGTCTGACATTACCACATCAGTTAATGAGATTGGTTTTAGTTGAACAAATTTACCGTGCTTTTACAATTCAGCAGGGTTCTCCTTACCACAAATAGAAGATTGACTTAGCTCTTGTTTTTTGATAGAATGGTCATGTTAGGTCTCATAGCTCAGCTGGATAGAGCATTCGCCTTCTAAGCGAACGGTCGCAGGTTCGAATCCTGCTGGGATCAATTTTAGATGCGAAGCTGGGGTAAATCCCAGCTTTTTTCTTAAAAAAGTGCGTTTCAGGTGCAAAAATGTACAGTTGGGAAGAATTTTTTCTTACATGGTCTTCATTTTGTATAATAGGTGTGTAAGTTAACTTACAAGGAAAAATAATACAGGAGATTTCATTATGAAAAATACAGTAAAGTTGGAACAATTTAAAGAAGTAACAGAGGCAGAATTGCAGGAGATTCGGGGTGGAGATAAAAGACTACCTTACTTTTTTAAACATCTTTTTTCAAATAGGACAAAGTAGTAATATTATAGGGTGATAGGATGAGTTTATTAGGATTTGGAATAGTTATTCTTCATATTTTTATTTTAACAATAAGCTATGAATTAATTTGTAAAGTAACTAAAAAAGAAAGATATTTATTTATAGCTTGTATATTTGTATATCAGTCTGTAGCTGAATTTTTCTTTGACTTTATTTCATTAGCTGGGTTAGGGATTGAAAAGTTTATATTTCCTTTTATTCTATATACTTCTATAGTAGTTTTAAAGAAGTATGATAAGCATAAAGGAATGTTTATCAGTTTACTATTGTCTTTATTATATCATAGTACACATACTTTTTTATCAGTAACCCTATCCTCTATAACAGGTGATGCTTTTGTGATAGAACATGAAGTGATGTTTTATTTAGGAGTACTATTACTAACATATTTTATTATTAAAAAAATTATTACTTATTTCCATTTAGAACTTACCTATTTTGATAAAGATTATCTGTATCCTTTTTTAAAAAAAGTAATAGTTGCTTTCTTTGGTTTGCATATCTTATTGTTTATTTCAGATATAGTAAGTACAACTCATCATTTAAATAGCTTCGGAAGTATTTTATCAACCATTGTTTTTATTTGCTTGTTATTGATTTTCTTTGCAATGAATTCTCACAAGGTTCAAATTGAAAAAGAGATTGCTCTAAAACAAAAGAAATTTGAACAAAAACATTTACAGACTTATACTGATGAAATTGTGGAGTTGTATAATGAAATTCGAGGTTTTCGTCATGACTATGCAGGGATGCTTGTCAGCATGCAAATGGCGATTGACAGTGGAGATTTACAAGAAATTAACAGGGTTTACAATGAAGTCTTAGTAAAAGCAAATCAGAAATTGAGGTCAGAAAAATATACTTACTTTGATTTAAATAATATAGAAGATTCTGCTTTACGAAGTTTAATTGCTCAATCGATTGTCTATGCACGAAAAAATGATGTAGAGTTTACATTGGAAGTAAAGGATATCATTACTAGACTGTCAATAGATTTACTTGATCTTGTTCGTATCATGAGCATTTTATTAAACAATGCTGTTGAAGGTGCTGCAGATAGTTATTTGAAACAAATGGAAGTTGCAGTCATTAAAATGGATTTTGAAACAGTTATAGTTATCCAGAATTCATGCAAAATCACTATGACGCCTTCAGAGGACCTATTTGCCTTAGGTTTTTCTACCAAGGGAAGAAATAGAGGTCTAGGACTTAATAATGTCAAAGAGATTTTAGATAAGTATGACAACATTATTTTAGAAACAGAGATGGAAGACAACACATTTAGACAAATTATTAGATTTAAGAGGGAATTCGAATGAAAGTATTAATTTTAGAAGATGTTATTGAACATCAAGTGAGACTAGAGAGAATATTAAATGAAATCTCGGAAGAATCGAATATTCCTATTTCATATAAGACAACAGGAAAAGTTCGTGAGTTTAAGGAATATATCGAAAATGATGAAGTAAACCAGCTTTATTTCCTAGATATCGATATTCATGGAATCGAGAAAAAAGGCTTTGAAGTGGCTCAATTTATCCGTCATCACAATCCTTATGCTATTATTGTCTTTATTACTAGTCGCTCTGAATTTGCTACCTTAACGTACAAATACCAGGTATCAGCCCTAGATTTTGTTGATAAAGATATCAATGATGAGTTGTTCAAAAAACGCATCGAGCAGAGTATTTTTTACACTAAGAGCATGCTGCTTGAAAACGAAGATGTTGTAGACTATTTTGATTACAACTATAAAGGAAATGATTTGAAAATTCCTTACCATGACATTTTGTATATCGAAACCACAGGAGTTTCTCATAAACTTCGGATTATTGGTAAGAATTTTGCTAAAGAATTCTATGGAACTATGACAGATATTCAGGAAAAGGACAAACATACCCAGCGATTTTATTGCTCCCATAAATCTTTCCTTGTCAATGTGGGAAATGTGAGAGAAATTGATCGAAAGAATTTAGAAGTTGTTTTTTATGAAGATCATCGTTGTCCAATTACTCGTTTAAAAGTCCGCAAACTAAAAGATATTCTAGAGAAAAAATCTAAAAAGTGATTGACAATTAGTAAGAAATTGATATAATGGTTATATCTGCTACAGATAGATGGTCCGTTGGTCAAGGGGTTAAGACACCGCCTTTTCACGGCGGTAACACGGGTTCGAATCCCGTACGGACTATTTTATCCGCCATAGCTCAGTTGGTAGTAGCGCATGACTGTTAATCATGATGTCGTAGGTTCGAGTCCTACTGGCGGAGTCAGATAAAAAAAGAACACCATTGGTGTTCTTTTTTAGTTAACATCACCTAACATTTTCATAAGGAAGTCTGTCATTTCTTGCGGACTTTCTTTTTTTCCGTGAGCAATCCAAGTCTGGCAAACACCAAATAGGGCATTTGTTAGATAAATACTGCTGTATTCTAATTCTATTGGAGTGAGTTGTAATTTCATAAAGCGTTTCTGAAGGTCGGTGCTAAGCATAATGTGAAGCTTATTTCTCAAGAAATTTTGGATTTCTTTTGTCCCATTTTCAGATAAGAGTGCAGCCAAGAGTGGCTCAGACTCTAAATATTCAAATACTTCTAAAATAGCATCTCTTTTGCGATGAGCATGTTTTTGGAAAATATACTCAAAGGTATGAAATAGCTTACTTTGGTAGAGTTCAATCATATCATACTTATCCTTGTAGTGAGTGTAAAAGCTGGAACGACTAATTCCGGCTTTTTCTGCTAACTTGACAGTAGAAATTTGATCAAAGGGCTGGTCCATCAATAATTGAACCATGGCATTTTCGATAATTCGTTTTGTTTTTAAACGTTTGTTACTTTCTTTCATAATTTCTCCTCGTATACAAAAATAGACTATGTGTCTAAAAAAGTATTTTTTTATCTTGTAATTTGGATTTTTTGATGTATAATCTATTATATCAAAATTTTAGACAATATGTTTAAAAAAGGAGGAAACATGTTTAAAGAATGGAAAGCAATATTTAAAAAACCGACCTTTATCATTGTAATGATAGGGATTTCTCTCATTCCAGCTTTATACAACATTATATTTTTATCATCCATGTGGGATCCATATGGTCAAGTATCGGAGTTACCTGTGGCAGTTGTCAATAAAGATAAGGAAGCTTCTTATAATGGACAGACAATGACAATTGGTGAAGACATGGTGTCTAATTTAAAAGAAAATAAGGCTTTAGATTTTCACTTTGTTAATGAAGAGGAAGGGGAAAAAGGGCTAGAAGATGGTGACTACTACATGGTAGTAACTTTACCAAGTGACTTATCTGAAAAAGCTACTTCTATCCTAACGAATCATCCTGAACAGATGCAAATTGATTATCAGACGTCAAGTGGGCATAGCTTTATTGCAAGTAAGATGAGTGATTCTGCAATGACACAATTAAAACAAACCGTCTCTACTAATGTTACTGAAACGTACACTAAGGCTTTATTTCAAAAAATGAATGATTTGAAGTCTGGAATAAATAAAGCAACTGAGGGAAGTGAACAATTGGCTAATGGAGCCGATCAGTTGGTGACGGGAAGTCAAACGTTGACGACAAATCTTAATACTCTAGCTAACTCAAGTGTAACTTTTTCAAATGGAGCGGATCAATTTACAAAAGGCTTATCTAGCTATGTGTCTGCTATAGAGCAATTACATATTGGTTTAGGAACTTTTAATAGTGGTTTACAAAGTTATACAAATGCTGTCTCACAAGTTGACACTGGACTTGGTCAATTAGCTTCAAAAACTCCTGAGTTGGTGACAGGTGTAAATCAGCTAAATACAGGTATAAAGTCTTATACAGGTGGCGTTTCACAACTGGATACAGGTCTCAATCAATTTTCAGTTGGTGTAAATGCTTATACAAGTAGTGTGAAAGAACTTTCTAACGGAACAAGTCAATTATCCAATCAATCAGATACACTAAGAGATGGAATGGAGCAATTAAATACTGGTATTAAAGAAATTTCAAGCCAATTAGAGTCCTCATCTCAACAAAGTGAAGAAATAGCGCAAATGGCAAAAAGCTTAGGAGAACTAAATAAAACACTACAAGCTCTTACAATATCAGATAATACTCAACTGAAAAGTACATTGTCAGAAGCTTTGCCAAATCTAACAACTCTTGCTCAGGATATTGTGACCAAAAGTCAGACAGAACAAGAGAAAACTCTTACTAACCTTCAATCAACAGCTACTTATCAATCTCTTACAGAGGAACAAAAGAAAGAACTGACAGAAGCTATTTCTAAAAATTCTAGTTCTACTATTGAGTCAGCAAAAACAATTTTAACGACAGTAGGAGGATTGAAAGAAAGTATAGAGAATTCAGAACAACAAGTATCTAATCTATCTGATGTGCAGACGAAAGCAAATCAACTCTTACCTGCAGCATCTAGCTCCTTGACAACATTGTCAAATGGATTTACAAAATTGCAAACTGCTTTAGATAATCAGTTGGTTCCAGGAAGTCAGTCAATTGAAAAAGGGGTTGTAAACTATACTAAGGGACTGAACACAATTTCTATAGGTGCCAATAAACTAAGTGAAAAGAATGCAAACTTAACAACTAGTCTAGATCAATTAGTTTCTAGATCAAGTAAGTTGACAGAAAATACATCAACCTTGACAGCTGGAGCAGATGCGCTAGCTGGAAAAACTCCAGAATTAGTATCAGGTATAGAAAGTTTGTCATCTGGTTCTGCTCAATTGAATAATAAGAGTCCAGAGCTAATAGCAGGTCTTACTAAATTACAATTTGGCTCTGGTCAATTAACAGATAAATCAACACAGTTACTTTCTGCAGCATCTCAACTAGGAAGTGGCGCTATGAAGATTGCAGATGGTGCTGGAAAACTAGCAGATGGTGGAACAACCTTAACCTCTAGTCTTGAAGATTTACAGACAGGAGTTGATTCATTAGGACAAGGATTAGGCAATGCTAATAATCAACTCAAATCAGCTTCGACAGAATCTAAAAATGCAGAAACATTATCTGAACCTCTAGTTCTTTCAAAAACAGATAACGACCAAGTTCCTGTAAATGGGATTGCCATGGCTCCTTATATGATATCAGTTGCTCTTTTTGTTGCTGCTATATCTACCAATATGATTTTTGCTAAGTTGCCTTCTGGACGTCATCCAGAGAGTCGTTGGGCTTGGTTGAAGTCTCGCTCTGAAATAAATGGGATTATAGCTGTCTTAGCAGGTGTTTTAGTTTATGGAGGTGTCCATCTTATTGGATTGACTGCGAACCATGAGATGAGGACCTTGGTTCTAATTATAATCACAAGTTTAGCTTTCATGTCTATGGTGACAGCTTTAACAACTTGGAATAGCCGTATTGGAGCTTTCTTCTCTCTTATTTTACTTTTATTACAGTTAGCATCAAGTGCAGGGACCTATCCCCTTGCTTTGACAAATGATTTCTTCAAAGGTGTCAATCCTTGGTTACCAATGAGTTATTCTGTATCAGGCTTACGACAAACAATTTCTATGACAGGAAATATTCATCATCAAGTGATTTTCCTTATTATAACTCTAGCTTTCTTTACTGCTTTAGGTATGCTAGCTTATCAACCTAAGAAAATGGAAGAAGATTAAAAAGATTGGCCAAGGAATTGGTCAATCTTTTTCTGTCTTAGATAAATTTCGTCTGTGATTATAGATCCCAAAAAGAAGAAGGGCAGTTAGTGAGCAGGCTGCTCCAATAACAAAACCATTGGGGATAAAGGAAAGTGTAATGGTGCCTTTTCCCTTTGAAACATCAACTTTCATAAAACCAGTCTGAGCCTGCTTGATTTCAAGTTTTTTCCCATCTTGGTATGCAGACCAACCTTTGTCATAAGGAATAGTGAAGAAAATAGAGGTATCTTGTTTGACTTCATATGTAGCAAAGACTTTATTTTTAGAGGTGGATACTTCTACAGGTTGTTCTTTAATCTTTTGGATTGCTTCAGTAAGAGCCTGAGTATCTAAACGATAGAAGGTTGGAGATTCAAATGACACCTGAGAATTTCCAGGGAAACTAACACTGATATTGAAGGTTTGTTGTTCTTCAGTATAACCCAAATTAAAGAAATTAAATGCATTGTCAGTTGTAAAAGTCTTTTTTTCACCGTTGACAAGGATGTCGACTTTCTTTTGTTTATCATTCGTAAAATGAAGATTTGAAAAAGAGAGATAGACTTGGCTATTTTGAGGAACCTCAATTTGATAATCAATCTTTGCATCTTCATTCGCAGAACCTGTGATGCTCATTAAACCATCTGAATTATCTGTTTTATCATATGCTATTTGGGAGAAGTAATCTAAGTTGAGATTAGCAAGCTGGTTTATAAATAAAGCCTGATTATCCAGAGTGTGATTATTAAAGTTTACATCTGTGTAAATAGATTGAGTGGCAAAAGCAATGGGTAAAGAGAGTTGATTTTTATATAAGGTTAAATGATCCTTTTGATAAATCTCTTGAAAGCCATACTTATCAAGTGAATTTTCAGAAATATTGTACTGGATTCCAAATAAACTATCTGCTAAAAGACTGTTATTAGCATAACGGAGATTGAGGTTGGTTCCAGAGGATTTGAATCCTAGTTTATCCAAACTAGTGCTAGTTGAACGATTTCGTACAGACGAGAATTGAGAGATTCCATTGTAGTTAAATTTCATACTGTCATTGCCTGTCTGAATTTGCAGTTTCTCAGTACGTGTAAATGGATCGTCAATTTGGTTTAGAATGGATTCCATAGCGGTGATATCTCTATTATAGGCGTTACGAGAAGCAAAGGCCCATTCTTTAGCTATTCCTTCCATTTGAGATGATGCATTTAAGCTTATCTCAGCTGTTATAAATAAAGACAAAAGAATTGCAAATAGATTTATAGAGATAAATTTTCTAATGACTGCAAGAAGTAAAATAGCATAAACTAGAAGAAATTCAAGAGTGAGTAGGATATTCAAATCAGTTAAAAAAGAATAGTGTGATTTAAAATAGACAGTAGCCAAAAATCCTGTTAGTACAAGAAAAAGTGAGACAAATAGATTCCAGAGCTTCAGTTCTTTCAAGCGATTTAAGACTTCTGCTGCAGTATAAATTAACAGAGTGGAAAAAATCCAAGCATAGCGATGCAAAAACATATTTGGGGTATGCATCCCTTGCCAAAATAAATCAAGTGCTTCTATGTAAAAGCTTGTTATTAAAAAAGCAAAGAAAATTGCATAGGTAAGTTTCACGTGAAACTTAATAGATTTTATTGTGAAAAATAGAATGGTTAAAATAAAAGGAAGCAATCCAACAAAAATCATTGGTATAGATCCATACTTAGTTGTATCAAAAGATCCGATGAATTGTTTTGCGAAAATATCCAGATACCAGCTACTATCTGTTTTTAATTTTGTGATGGCGGTTAACTTCTCACCATGAGTTTGTAAATCAAACAGTGTAGGAAGAGTCATAATCAAACTAGCCATTCCAGCTAAAAAGGAGGTAACAACAAAATCAAGAAAAGATGATTTTCGAGTTTTAAAGTCCCAAGAAATTTGGCAGAGATACCAGAAAATAAGAAACAATGCTGTCATATACCCAAAATAATAATTTTGAATAAATAAGATTGACAAACTTGTAAAGTATAGTAGGCGCTTCTTTTGTGTTATAAGTAGGTATAAACCAGTTATAATTAAAGGAATCAAGATAAAAACATCTAGCCAGGTTTTTATCTCTAACTGACTAATGGTAAAACTCATTAGAGCATAGGAAGTAGATAAGGCAAGTTTTAAAAATTTTGGGATATCTTTAAATAATCTAGTCAAACTAAAGAAGGTTGACAGACCAATCAATCCAAATTTTAAGAGAGTGGTCAGATAAACAGCATCTGGCATATTCGACAGATTAAAAAAGTAAACCAGAGGTGAGAGAAAACTACCCAAGTAATAACTAGATAGAGCATAGAAATTCAGTCCGAGGCCACTTGTAAAGGTGTAAAACAAACTACCATTTCCATGCAGAATATTTCGTAAAGCTACATCAAAAATAACGTATTGATGGAAACCATCTCCTAATAGTGGAGATGCATCGCTATTCCAGTAGATACCTTGAGTTAGGTATACTCCAGTCATAATTACTAAAGGAATGATGAAAGAAACAAAATAGGTCCAATATGTTTTAAAAAATGATTTCATGTTACCTCGTAGAATGATAGAAAACTCAGTTGGTTACCCCAACTGAGTTTTGAAGTCTTATTAGTCTTTCCAAAGTTCTTTAACTTTTGCTTGTACTTCTGCATTTTCTAGGAATTCATCATAGGTTTCATCGATACGATCAATGACGCCATTCTTAGACAAAACAATGATATGGTTTGCCAAAGTTTGGATAAACTCGTGGTCATGACTGGCAAAGATGATTGATTCTTTAAAGTTTTTCAATCCATCGTTCAAGCTTGAGATAGATTCCAAGTCCAAGTGATTTGTTGGATCATCAAGTACAAGGACATTTGATTTCAAGAGCATGAGTTTTGAAAGCATGACACGTACTTTTTCTCCCCCTGACAAGACGTTTACAGGTTTGTTAACCTCATCTCCAGAAAAGAGCATACGACCGAGGAAACCACGTAGGAAGGTATTGTCATCTTCTTCTTTACTTGCAAATTGACGCAACCAGTCAAGGATTGACTCTCCTCCTGCAAAATCAGCCGAGTTGTCTTTTGGCAAGTAAGAACGGCTAGTAGTAACTCCCCACTTGACAGTTCCTTCATAGTCGATGTCACCCATAATTGCACGAATTAATGCAGTCGTTTGGATGTCATTTTGTCCAATAAGAGCTGTCTTATCACCTGGACGCAAGATGAAACTAATATTGTCTAGGATAGTTTCGCCATCAATCTTTACAGTTAGATTTTCTACTGTCAAGAGATCATTACCAATCTCACGTTCTGCTTTAAAGTTGATAAATGGGTATTTACGACTCGATGGCACAATCTCTTCTAATTCAATCTTGTCAAGCATTTTTTTACGAGACGTTGCTTGTCTTGATTTAGAAGCATTAGCAGAGAAGCGAGCAACGAATTCTTGCAATTGCTTAATTTTTTCTTCTGCCTTGGCATTACGGTCTGCTAGCAATTTAGCAGCAAGCTCAGAAGATTCCTTCCAGAAGTCGTAGTTTCCGACATAGAGTTTAATTTTTCCAAAGTCAAGGTCGGCCATGTGTGTACATACTTTGTTTAAGAAGTGACGGTCGTGGGATACTACGATAACGGTGTTATCAAAGTCAATCAAGAAATCTTCTAGCCAAGTAATAGATTGGATGTCCAACCCGTTGGTCGGCTCGTCCAAGAGAAGAACATCTGGTTTACCAAAAAGTGCTTTAGCAAGGAGAACCTTCACTTTTTCACCATTGGCCAATTCGCTCATGTTTTGATAGTGCAACTCTTCTGGAATATTTAGGTTTTGAAGTAATTGAGATGCTTCACTTTCTGCTTCCCAACCTCCAAGTTCGGCAAATTCACCTTCGAGTTCGGCAGCACGAACTCCATCTTCATCTGAAAAATCTTCCTTCATGTAAATGGCGTCTTTTTCTTTCATGATGTTGTAAAGTTTTTCATTTCCCATAATAACGACATCAATAACTCGCTCGTCTTCATAGTCAAAATGATTTTGACGGAGAACAGAGAGACGTTCATCTGGACCAAGAGAGATGTGACCAGTTGTTGGCTCGATATCACCAGCTAAGATTTTTAAGAATGTAGACTTCCCAGCACCATTAGCACCAATCAATCCGTATGTATTTCCTTCTGTAAATTTGATATTGACATCATCAAAAAGTTTGCGATCACTAAAACGTAGTGAAACATCAGATACTGTAAGCAATGTTTTTCTCCTATAATATGTAATATATTTATTCTACTAGAAAAGAGAGAAATATTCAAATTTTTGTTTGTCAATTTTGTGTCAATTAAGTTTACAGGTTTATTTACAACGAGTTAGTTGTTTGATTTAAATAATTTTCTGTTATTTTAACAAAAAAATGCTATAATTGAAGAGACCATTTCGAAGGAGAAAAAAATGACGAAACCCATTATTTTAACAGGAGATCGCCCAACAGGGAAACTGCATATTGGACATTATGTTGGGAGTCTAAAAAATAGAGTATTACTGCAGGAAGAAGACAAGTATGAGATGTTTGTTTTTTTGGCGGACCAACAAGCATTGACAGATCACGCCAAAGACCCTCAAACGATTGTAGAATCGATTGGGAATGTTGCCTTAGATTACTTGGCAGTTGGATTAGATCCAAGTAAATCAACTATCTTTATTCAAAGCCAGATTCCAGAGTTGGCTGAGCTGTCTATGTACTATATGAATTTGGTGTCACTAGCTCGTTTGGAGCGTAATCCGACAGTAAAAACAGAGATTGCTCAAAAAGGGTTTGGAGAAAGTATTCCGACAGGATTTTTGGTTTATCCGATTGCGCAAGCAGCAGATATTACTGCCTTCAAGGCTAATTATGTTCCTGTTGGTACAGATCAGAAACCAATGATTGAGCAGACTCGCGAGATTGTTCGTTCTTTTAACAACGCATATAACTGTGATGTCTTAGTGGAACCAGAAGGTATTTATCCAGAAAATGAGAGAGCAGGGCGTTTGCCAGGTTTAGATGGAAATGCTAAAATGTCTAAATCCCTTAATAATGGTATTTATCTAGCAGATGATGTGGATACTTTGCGTAAAAAAGTCATGAGCATGTATACTGATCCAGACCACATTCGGGTTGAGGATCCAGGTAAGATTGAAGGAAACATGGTTTTCCATTATCTAGATGTGTTTGGTCGTCCAGAAAATGCTCAAGAAATTGCGGATATGAAAGAACATTATCAACGTGGTGGCCTTGGTGATGTGAAGACGAAACGTTATCTACTTGAAATATTAGAACGGGAACTTGGCCCTATTCGTGAGCGCCGTATCGAATTTGCTAAGGATATGGGAGAAGTGTACAATATGCTTCGAAAAGGGAGTGAGAAAGCGCGTGAGGTTGCAGGGCAAACTCTATCTGAAGTTAAGGGAGCAATGGGACTAAATTATTTTAAATAATAGGTAAAATATGAATCATAAAGCTATCTCCTCCATAGAATCACAGGGATAGTTTTTTTATGATTTCTACCATAAATATAATTGACAAATTTTCATAGAATGGTATGATAGATACAATACAAAAAGAGTCAAGCTCAAAAAGAAAGAAAAGAGGAAACTTCAATGTCTAATTGGGATACTAAATTTTTAAAAAAAGGTTTTACCTTTGATGATGTATTGCTCATTCCAGCAGAAAGTCATGTGTTGCCTAATGATGCAGATTTAACAACAAAATTGGCAGATAATCTGACTTTAAATATCCCAATTATAACAGCCGCCATGGATACAGTCACAGAAAGTCAAATGGCTATTGCCATTGCTCGTGCGGGTGGTCTCGGAGTAATCCATAAAAACATGTCTATTGCGCAACAGGCAGATGAAGTTCGCAAGGTAAAACGTTCTGAAAATGGTGTTATTATTGATCCATTCTTCTTGACTCCAGAACACACGATTGCTGAAGCAGATGAACTGATGGGACGTTACCGTATCAGTGGTGTTCCGGTTGTGGAGACACTTGAAAATCGTAAATTAGTTGGTATTCTAACAAACCGAGATCTTCGCTTTATTTCAGATTACAATCAGCCAATCTCAAACCACATGACCAGTGAAAATCTTGTTACTGCTCCTGTTGGTACGGATCTTGCAACAGCTGAAAATATTCTTCAAGAACACCGTATTGAAAAACTTCCTTTGGTTGATGAAGAAGGTCGCCTTTCTGGCTTGATTACTATTAAAGATATTGAAAAAGTGATTGAATTTCCTAATGCAGCAAAAGATGAGTTTGGTCGTCTTCTAGTTGCTGGAGCGGTGGGTGTCACTTCAGATACATTTGAACGCGCCGAAGCCCTTTTTGAAGCAGGAGCTGACGCAATTGTTATTGATACTGCCCATGGTCACTCTGCTGGTGTTCTACGTAAAATTGCTGAAATTCGTGCTCACTTCCCAGACCGCACTTTGATTGCGGGTAATATTGCGACCGCAGAAGGTGCGCGTGCTCTTTATGATGCGGGTGTAGATGTTGTCAAAGTTGGTATCGGACCAGGTTCTATCTGTACTACTCGTGTAATTGCAGGAGTTGGTGTCCCACAAGTGACAGCAATCTATGATGCAGCAGCAGTTGCGCGTGAATATGGAAAAACAATCATTGCTGATGGTGGAATCAAGTACTCTGGAGATATTGTAAAAGCCCTTGCTGCAGGTGGAAATGCAGTTATGCTTGGATCAATGTTTGCTGGAACAGACGAAGCGCCTGGTGAAACGGAAATCTTCCAAGGACGTAAGTTTAAGACCTACCGTGGTATGGGATCAATCGCTGCAATGAAGAAAGGTTCAAGTGACCGTTACTTCCAAGGTTCTGTCAATGAAGCAAACAAACTTGTTCCAGAAGGAATTGAAGGCCGTGTTGCCTATAAAGGCGTAGCAGCTGATATTGTCTTCCAAATGATTGGTGGTATTCGCTCTGGTATGGGTTACTGTGGTGCAGCTAACCTTAAAGAACTACATGATAATGCTCAATTTATTGAAATGTCTGGGGCTGGTCTAAAAGAAAGCCATCCTCATGATGTACAAATCACTAATGAGGCGCCAAACTACTCTATGTAAGTAGTAAAAAAGAACTCCTGAATTTCAGGAGTTCTTTTGTTTACAAAGTTGTCAATGTTAATTTACAGAAATTTTACCGTTTTGAATATTGAAAATACTAAGGTTTTCTGGCAAGTTTTGTAAGTGGTCTAAACTTGTTGTTGTGATAAAGGTTTGGATAGATTGAGAAATGGTTTCTAGTAATTTTAGTTGCCGTGTATTGTCAAGTTCGCTCATAACATCATCAAGCAGTAGTATCGGAGACTCGTTAGTAATGCTTTCCATTAGTTCAATCTCTGCTAGTTTGATAGAAAGTACAAGACTACGATGTTGACCTTGGCTTCCAAAACTAGCGTCCATACCATTGATATAGAAAGTAATGTCATCTCGATGAGGGCCGACGCCAGTATTCTTTTTGAACAAATCTCTTGATCTACTTTTCTCTAAAGCCATTTTAAAAGAACTTGTTAGCTGTTCTTCATCAGTGAAGTTGACAGATGGTTGATAAGATATTGACAACTCTTCTAATTTATTTGAAATTTCTAAGTGTTTTTTTTGACCAAATTTCTCTAAGTCTTTAATGAATTTTATTCGATGCTTTATAACGCGACATCCATACTCTACTAACTGATCATCTAATACTGACAGAAATGTTTCATCAATATTCTGGCTGGATTTTAGGTAAGTATTTCTTTGCTTGAGTATATGGTTATAGTTTGATAAGTCTGACAAGTAGATTGGTTTAATTTGTCCCAGTTCAATGTCTATAAATTTTCGACGGACAGAAGGTGCTCCCTTAATTAGCTGGAGATCTTCAGGTGCGAAGAGGACAACATTCATATGTCCGATGTAGTCTGATAGGCGAGCTTGTTTTAAGTGATTGACCTTAGTCACACGCCCTTTTGGCGTTAAATCAATTTCTAGAGGGATAGAGCTTGTTTTTTTCTGTAGCAAGCCAGAAAGACGGAGTTGCTCGTCATCAAAATGAATGAGATTTTTATCTGTACGAGTCCGATGACTACGTGTCAAGGCTAAGAAATAGATTGCTTCTAGAATATTGGTTTTTCCTTGTGCATTTTGACCTAGAAAGACGTTTAATTTTGGATTAAAATCAATTTTTGCCTCTTTGTAGTTTCGAAAGGTTTTAATTGTTAAATGTTGGAGCCACATGGTTATCTTCCTGGAAAACGTGGAGCTTGTTTGGTTTTAGGTGATGAAGAAGTTTTTTGTTTTTCTTTCTTGATACCTTTATTCATCTCTTTGACAAGTTTAGCAATTCGCTCTTTCTCAATCTTATCTGCTTGATATTCTTCTTGCTCTTTTAAACTTGGTTGTGTCAAGGTGATGTCAAGCTTTAAATCAGGAATGTCAATCGTATCTCCAACACGAATTTTCTTCCCACGTCTATTTTCTAATTCACCATTAAAGTAAACTTGATGCTCTATTAAAAAGGATTTGATAGCACCACCGCTTTGTATAATTCCAAGCTCTTTTAGGAGGGCTTGGAGCGTAATAAATTCTTCAAATAATTTGTATTCCATAATTCACCTCAATCTTTGGTATTATACCATATTTTCCTTGAAATAGCTGAAGGAAAGTTAGCTGAAATGAAAACGGTTTTACTCTTTAAAGCTATAAAGAGAACAAGAAAAATTTTGATTTTCGTGGTATAATAGAACTCTATATGTAAGGAGGTAAGGTATGGAATTAGTGCCTGGAATTTCAGCACATTTTGTTCAATCCAAAAAGTTTAAAACAAATAAAATCACTATTCGTTTTACTGCTCCCTTATCTCTTGAGACGATAGCAGGACGCATGTTAAGTGCAAGTATGTTGGAGACGGCAAATCAAGTTTACCCAACATCACAAGCATTTCGCAGATACTTGGCAAGTTTATATGGAACAGATATTTCCACAAGTGCTTATCGTAGAGGACAGGCACATATTCTTGACTTAACGTTTACCTATGTGAGGGATGATTTTTTAAGTAAAAAGAATGTCTTGACTTCTCGAATTTTGGAATTAGTAAAACAGACTTTATTTTCCCCCTTAGTTCAAGATGGTGCTTTTGAGCCAGCCTTGTTTGAAATTGAAAGAAAACAGTTATTGGCTAGTTTAGCTACTGATATGGATGATTCATTTTATTTTGCTTATAAGGAGTTGGATAGCTTGTTCTTCCATGATGAGCGTCTTCAATTGAGATACAGTGATTTACGAAATAGCATTTCAAATGAGTCTCCAGAAAGTAGCTACACTTGCTTTCAAGATACTCTGAAGAATGATCGTATTGATTTCTTTTTCTTAGGTGATTTTAATGAAGTAGAAATTGCAGAATCGCTGAAGTCATTACCCTTTACAGCTAGAGAGAATGGCGTCACTATCCAGTACCATCAATCTTATTCAAATGTCCTACGAGAGGGAATGGTTCAGAGGAATGTTGGGCAATCTATTTTGGAATTAGGCTATCATTCTCCTGTAAAATATGGTGATGATGAACATTTGCCCATGCTTGTTATGAATGGTTTGTTGGGTGAATTTGCACATTCGAAACTTTTTACAAACGTTCGTGAAAATGCTGGAATAGCCTACACAGTCTCTAGTCAATTGGATTTGTTTAGTGGTCTGTTAAGGATGTATGCGGGGATTGATAGAGAAAATCGAAATCAGGCTAGAAAAATGATGAATCATCAATTGCTAGATTTGAAAAAGGGTAACTTTACAGATTTTGAACTTGAACAAACCAAGGAGATGATTCGACGATCTTTGTTGATGGCTCAAGATAATCAACAGACCCTATTTGAAAGAGTCTATTTGAATGCTCTATTGGGGAAATCAAGCTTTGACATTGATCGATTGGTGGCAAAATTAGAGAATGTTGATAAAGAAGCTGTATGTAAAGTTGCCAATGGTTTGAAGTTACAAGCGATTTACTTTATGGAAGGAGTAGAATGACAAAGGTTACTTTTGAAGAAAAATACTATCCTGCTGTAAAGGAAACAGTCTACAAAGCACAATTATCAAATTTATTGACAGTTTCTTTACTCCCTAAACAAGATTTCAATGAGGTTTATGGGATTGTAACGGTTCAATTTGGTTCTGTAGATGCAACTTATACAAGCCTGGACAAAGGTTTACGTCATCATCCAGCAGGAATTGCACATTTTCTTGAACATAAATTGTTTGAAAGAGAAAATTCTGAGGATATAATGGCTGCGTTTACTCGATTAGGTGCGGACAGTAATGCCTTTACAAGCTTTACTAAGACCAGCTATCTTTTTTCAACAATTGACCATCTATTAGAGAATTTAGATTTGCTAGATGAGTTAGTCGGAGATGTTCATTTTACAGAAGAGTCTGTTTTGAGGGAACAGGCTATTATCCAGCAAGAACGAGAAATGTACCAAGATGATCCAGACTCACGTTTGTTTTTTGCAACATTAGCCAACCTTTATCCTGATACTCCTTTAGCAACAGATATTGTTGGAAGTGAAAAATCAATTGCTGAGATTCAAGTTTCAAATTTAAAAGAGAACTTTACAGACTTTTACAAACCTGTCAACATGTCACTGTTTTTAGTTGGAAATATTGATGTGGAAGTTGTTGAGGAATACTTTTCGAAAAAGGAAAAGGAAGTTTCAAACCAGTTTATGGTTTCAAAAGAGCAACTCCTTTTGCAGCCTGTGAAGCAAACAGATAGTTTTCGGATGGAAGTTTCTTCACCCAAACTTGCTGTTGCGATTAGAGGTAATGGGCAAATAACAGAAGCTGAGTCTTATCGTTACAATATTTTATTGAAATTACTATTTACGATGATGTTTGGTTGGACTTCTGATCGTTTTCAAAGGTTATATGAGACTGGGAAGTTAGATGCGTCATTGTCACTTGAGGTTGAAGTCAACAGTCGCTTTCATTTTGTGATATTGACAATGGACACCAAAGAGCCTGTTTCTCTGTCGCATCAATTTCGTAAAGCGATTCGTCAGTTTAGTAGTGATGCGGATATTACCGAGGAACATTTAGATCTTGTTAAGAGTGAGATGTTTGGGGAGTTTTTCAGCAGTATGAACTCCCTGGAGTTTATTGCAACTCAATACGATCCGATGGATTGCGGAGAAACAATTTTTGATTTTCCGAAAATTTTACAGGAAATTACTTTGGAGGATGTTCTAGAAGCTGGACATCGTTTGATTGATAATGGTGATCTAGTTGATTTTACAATCTTTCCAGCTTAAAAGATGACTAATACTAGAAAGAAGGAATGGTACGTATGAGAAAAAAAACAATTGGCGAGGTTCTGCGTTTAGCTAGAATTAACCAGGGGTTGAGTTTAGAAGAATTGCAGGAAAAAACTGAAATTCAGTTGCATTTTCTAGAAGCCATGGAGGCGGATGATTTCGATTTACTTCCTAGTACCTTCTACGCTCGTTCTTTTTTAAGAAAATATGCCTGGGCAGTAGAGTTGGATGAAGGAATTGTTTTGGATGCCTACGATTCAGGCAGTATGATTACCTACGAAGAGGTAGATGTCGATGAAGAAGACTTGTCTGGTCGCAGACGATCAAATAAGAAAAAAACGTCTTATCTCCCTTTATTTTATTTTGTGCTATTTGCTTTATCAATTTTAATTTTTGTGACTTACTATGTTTGGAATTACATCCAAACTCAGCCAAGTCCTTCTTCTGCTAATTATAGTGTTGTGAACTCGACTAGTTCAACAACCTCATCTAGTTCATCTTCTAGTAGTCAGACGTCTAGCTCGTCTTCTACTACGGAATCAACTATTACAGTATCAGGTGAAGGAAACCGCATTGAAGCTCGGTATAAAACGAGTAAGGAAACTGCTACTGTTCAACTAGCAGTTTCAGATACAACTAGTTGGGTTAGTGTTTCAGGAAGTGAGCTGGAGGGTGGTGTGACACTATCCGCAGACAATAAGAATGCAAAAACAACAGTTTCAACTATGAATCCCGTTACTATTACTTTAGGTGTAGTGAAGGGAGTTACTGTGACTGTGGACAATCAAACGATTGATACTTCGAAGCTGACAACTCAGACTGGAACTGTAACACTTACATTTACTACAGATTAAGGAAAAATCAATGAAAAAAGAACAAATTCCTAATGTATTAACTATTGGTAGAATTCTCTTTATACCTCTCTTTATTCTTATTTTGACTTTGGGCCATTCACAAGGAAGTCATTTGCTGGCAGCGATCATCTTTGCAGTTGCTAGTATAACGGATTATCTTGATGGCTACCTTGCTCGTAAATGGAATGTAGTCAGCAACTTTGGAAAGTTTGCTGATCCGATGGCCGATAAGCTGTTGGTTATGTCAGCTTTTATCATGTTGATTGAGTTAGGTATGGCTCCAGCTTGGGTTGTTGCTATTATCATCTGTCGTGAACTTGCGGTGACAGGCTTGCGTTTGTTGCTTATTGAGACGGGAGGGACAGTTCTAGCAGCAGCGATGCCTGGGAAAATCAAGACCTTTAGTCAAATGTTTGCCATTATCTTTTTGCTCTTACATTGGAATTTAATTGGTCAGCTGTTGCTTTATATAGCTTTGTTTTTCACTATCTACTCTGGCTATGATTATTTCAAGGGTAGCGCTCATCTATTCAAAGGGACATTTGGTTCGAAATGAAATCGATTATTGAAGTAAAAGATCTGTCTTTTCGTTACAAGGAATATCAGGATCAATATGATGTTAATAATGTCTCGTTTCACGTGAAACGGGGAGAATGGCTTTCGATTGTAGGTCATAATGGGAGTGGAAAATCGACAACTATCCGTTTGATTGATGGCTTGCTTGAAGCAGAGTCTGGGGAAATCTGGATTGATGGGCAATTGCTGTCCTCTGAGAATGTTTGGGACTTACGCCGTCAAATTGGTATGGTTTTTCAAAATCCAGATAACCAATTTGTGGGGGCAACTGTTGAAGATGATGTCGCCTTTGGATTAGAAAATCAGGGACTTCCTCGTGAAGAAATGAAGAAGAGAGTGGCTGAATCTTTGGGGTTGGTAGGTATGCTGGACTTTAAGAAGAGAGAACCAGCTCGTTTATCTGGTGGACAAAAACAGCGGGTGGCTATTGCGGGAGTTGTTGCCTTGAGGCCAGCTATTTTGATTTTGGACGAGGCTACAAGTATGTTGGATCCTGAGGGACGCAGAGAACTGATTCAGACAGTTCAAGAGATTCGAAAAGACCACCAGATGACAGTCGTCTCCATTACACATGATTTAGAGGAAGTTGCGATGAGTGACCGTGTCTTGGTCATGAAAAAAGGCCAAGTGGAGTCAACTAGCAGCCCCAGAGAACTTTTTTCTCGGGATGACCTTGACCAGATAGGGTTAGATGAGCCTTTTACTAATCAATTGAGAGAATCTTTGAGAGAGACTGGTTATCAGTTGCCAGATGGCTATTTGACAGAAGGAGAGCTAGAGGACAAGTTATGGGAATTACTCTAGAAAATGTGAGCTTTACCTATCAAGAGGGGACTCCCCTATCTTCATCAGCCTTGACTGATGTTTCTTTGACGATTGAGGATGGCTCCTATACAGCTTTAGTAGGGCACACAGGTAGTGGGAAATCAACGATTTTACAGCTTTTAAATGGCCTATTGGTACCAAGTAAGGGTTCTGTTCGAGTTTTCGATACCGTCATTACTCCTACATCAACCAATAAAGAAATTCGCCAGATTCGAAAGCAGGTTGGTCTAGTGTTTCAATTTGCTGAAAATCAGATTTTCGAAGAGACTGTTTTGAAAGATGTTGCATTTGGACCGCAAAATTTTGGAGTTTCTGAGGAAGAGGCCAAGAAAATTGCGCGTGAAAAGTTAGCCTTGGTAGGCATCGATGAGTCACTCTTTGAGCGCAGTCCTTTTGAACTTTCTGGTGGTCAAATGAGACGTGTGGCTATAGCAGGTATGCTAGCGATGGAGCCAACTGTCTTAGTTTTAGATGAGCCGACAGCAGGACTTGATCCTTTGGGCAGAAAAGAATTGATGACTTTGTTTAAAGAACTCCACCTTTCTGGAATGACAATCGTTCTGGTAACGCATTTGATGGATGATGTAGCTGCATATGCTGATCAGGTCTATGTTATGGAAAAGGGGCGTTTGGTCAAAAGTGGCAAACCGTGCGAAGTTTTCCAAGATGTAGCCTCTATGGAAAAAGTACAGTTAGGTGTGCCTAAAATCACAGCCTTTTGTAAACGTTTGGCAGATAGAGGTGTAGCTTTTAAAAAACTGCCAATCAAGATAGAGGAGTTTAAGGAGTCGCTAAATGGATAGTATGATTTTAGGGCGTTATATACCGGGGGATTCCATCATTCATCGCTTGGATCCACGTAGTAAATTGCTTGCTATGATCTTGCTGATTTTGATTGTATTTTGGGCCAATAATCCTCTCACCAATCTCATTCTGTTTGTAGCGACAGGTATATTTATCGCTTTGTCAGGCGTTTCCCTCTCATTTTTCATTCAGGGATTAAAGTCCATGTTCTTCCTGATTGCTTTTACGACTCTATTTCAACTTTTTTTCATTTCAAGTGGAAATGTCTTATTTGAGTTTTCTTTTATAAGAATAACGGATTATGCTTTGCAACAAGCAGGAATTATTTTCTGTCGTTTTGTGTTGATTATTTTCTTTTCAACTTTGCTAACCTTAACGACCATGCCTTTGAGTCTGGCAGCTGCAGTTGAAGCTCTTTTAGCACCGCTGAAACGCGTGAAAGTTCCCGTTCATGAAATTGGTCTGATGTTATCAATGAGTTTGCGTTTTGTTCCAACATTGATGGATGACACAACGCGAATTATGAATGCTCAAAAAGCCCGTGGAGTTGACTTTGGCGAAGGTAGCATCGTTCAAAAAGTAAAAGCTATGATTCCGATTTTAATTCCTCTTTTTGCGACGAGCTTAAAGCGTGCAGATTCATTGGCAATAGCCATGGAAGCACGTGGTTATCAGGGAGGAAAGGGTAGAAGTCAGTATAGACAGTTGAGATGGAGTCAAAAGGATACACTGGCAATTCTTGTGATTTTGGTACTGGGATGTTTCTTATTTTTCTTAAAATCTTAGCAGGTTTGTAGGATTGATAAGAAGCTCACAGTAGCAGGTTTTTAGTATAAAGGTAGGAATATGAACCGTTTTAAAAAATCAAAATATATAATCATCGTTTTTGTCACAGTTCTGGCAGTTTCTGTTCTATTAGTGACAACCTATTCAAGCGCTATTGTGACGAAACTAGGAGATGGGATTTCCTTAGTAGATAGAATTGTTCAAAAACCCTTTCAGTGGTTTGATACTTTCAAATCGGATTTGGGGCATTTGACGCAGACCTACAATGAAAACGAAAGTCTAAAGAAACAGCTCTATCAACTAGAGGTGGAGTCTAATCAATCAGAAAGTTTAAAAAATGAAAATGAACAATTACGTCAGTTGCTGGATATGAAGTCAAAATTGCAGGCTACAAAAACCATTGCAGCAGATGTGATTATGCGAGCTCCAGTATCTTGGAAACAAGAGTTAACAATTGATGCGGGAAGTTCAAAAGGAGCTTCTGAAAATATGTTGGCCATTGCAAACGGGGGTTTGATTGGTAGTGTTTCAAAGGTGGAGGATCATTCAACAACGATTAACCTATTGACAAACACCGAAAATTCAGACAAAATTTCCGTTAAAATCCTGCATGGTTCTACTGAAATTTACGGAATAATTGTTGGTTATGACAAGGAGTCAGAACTGCTTAAAATTAGCCAATTAAATAGTAACAGTGACATTAGCGCAGGAGACAAGGTGACTACAGGGGGGCTCGGAAACTTTAATGTTAAGGATATTCCTGTTGGAGAGGTTGTTGCTACAACACACAGCAGTGATTATCTAACAAAGGAAGTAACAGTAAAGTTAAGTGCTGACACCAAAAATCTTCATGTGGTTGAGTTAGTGGGGAATTAGCAATGAGACTGTTAAAACAAATTGGTATTTTCTTTTTACTCCCTTTTGTTGTATTAATTGATGCACATATTGGACAATTAGCGGGATCCTTCTTCCCTCACTTTCATTTAGTAAGTCATTTTCTGTTTTTATTTCTCTTGTTTGAGACAATTGAGGTTTCAGAATATCTCTATCTAGCTTATTGCGGTATAGTGGGTTTAGTGTACGATATCTATTTTTTCCACTTGATAGGAATTGCAACACTTCTATTTATCTTGATAGGAGCTTCGCTCCATAAATTTAATAGTGTAATTTTGCTAAACCGTTGGACAAGAATGTTAACAATAGTTGTGATGAGTTTCCTATTTGATATGGGGAGTTATCTCCTTGCCCTTGCTATGGGATTGACAGTAGAATCGATGCCAGTTTTTATTGTCTACAGCCTTGTCCCATCAATGATTTTAAACTTTTTATGGATGCTTATTTTCCAATATATTTTTGAAAAATGTTATCTATAAGAAAGAAATAAAAATGTAACAAAGGCGTAATATTTATTATGTCTTTTTTTGGTATACTAGTAATGTCTTAAATAGAAGGAGTATCTACACAATATGAAGAAAAAAATCTTAGCGTCACTTTTATTAAGTACAGTATTAGTGTCTCAAGCGGCAGTATTGACAACTGTCCACGCTGAAACAACTGATGAAAAGATTGCTGCTCAAGATAGTAAGATTAGTAATTTGACATCTCAACAAAAAGAAGCTCAAAAACAAGTAGATGAAATCCAAACGCAAGTTACAGCTATCCAAACTCAACAAACGAACTTGGAAGCTGAGAATGAAACTCTACAAGCTGAATCTAAAAAACTTGAAGGAGAAATTACAGAGCTCTCTAAGAACATTGTTGCTCGTAATGAATCTTTGGAAAAACAAGCACGTAGCGCACAAACTAACGGTGCAGCAACTAGCTACATCAATACAATTGTAAACTCAAAATCAATTACGGAAGCTATTTCACGTGTTGCAGCCATGAGCGAGATCGTATCAGCTAACAACAAAATGTTGGAACAACAGAAAGCTGATAAGAAATCTATCGCTGAAAAACAGGTTGCAAATAATGAAGCAATCAACACTGTAATTGCGAACCAACAAACGCTTGCTGACGATGCACAAGCATTGACGACAAAACAAGCAGAGTTGAAAGTTGCTGAGTTAAACCTTGCAGCAGAGAAAGCTACTGCAGAAAGCGACAAAGCTACTTTGTTGGAACAAAAAGCAGCAGCAGAGGCAGAAGCAAAAGCAGCAGCTGAAGCAGAAGCGGCTTATAAAGCACGTCAAACAAGCCAACAACAATCAGTTGTTGCTTCTGGAAATACAACACTTTCAGATCAAGTGCAAGCAACTTCAAGCTCTTCATCAGATGATGATTCAAGCTACACTCCGGCACCTGCACCAACTCCAACAAGACAGCGTCCAACATACAGTACAAATGCTTCAAGTTATCCAACTGGAGAATGTACTTGGGGAGCTAAAACATTAGCACCTTGGGCTGGAGATTACTGGGGTAACGGAGCGCAGTGGGCTACAAGTGCAGCAGCTGCAGGATTCCGTACTGGATCAACTCCACAAGTTGGTGCGATTGCATGTTGGAATGACGGTGGATATGGACACGTAGCGGTTGTTACAGCGGTTTCATCATCAACTAGCATTCAAGTATCAGAATCAAACTATGGTGGAGATCGTACAATCGGTAACAAGCGTGGATGGTTCAACCCAACTACAACTTCTGAAGGTTACGTAACATATATCTATCCAAACTAATGAATGAAACGAAGAGGCTCGATTCGAGTCTCTTTTATTATTTTTTATCGAAAGCAAGGCCGAAATCTATCAAAACTACTTGAAAATATGGCTAAAATGTGATAAAATGAAACTTGTCGTGTAAACGATAATACTCATTCTTGATGAATTGTGAAACTGTTGCCCTCGGGTCGTTTTGCAAGTTGAAGTCGAGGAGAGGAAAAAAACAAAAAGGAGAAATACTCATGGCAGTAATTTCAATGAAACAACTTCTTGAGGCTGGTGTACACTTTGGTCACCAAACTCGTCGCTGGAACCCTAAGATGGCTAAGTACATCTTCACTGAGCGTAACGGAATCCACGTTATCGACTTGCAACAAACTGTAAAATACGCTGACCAAGCATACGACTTTATGCGTGATGCAGCAGCTAACGATGCAGTTGTATTGTTTGTTGGTACTAAAAAACAAGCTGCTGACGCTGTTAAAGAAGAAGCAGAACGTTCAGGTCAATACTACATCAACCACCGTTGGTTGGGTGGAACTCTTACTAACTGGGGAACTATCCAAAAACGTATTGCTCGTTTGAAAGAAATCAAACGTATGGAAGAAGAAGGAATCTTCGACGTTCTTCCTAAGAAAGAAGTTGCACTTCTTAACAAACAACGTGCACGTCTTGAAAAATTCTTGGGTGGTATCGAAGACATGCCTCGTATCCCTGATGTAATGTACGTAGTTGACCCACATAAAGAACAAATCGCTGTTAAAGAAGCTAAAAAATTGGGTATCCCAGTTGTAGCGATGGTTGACACAAACACTGATCCAGACGATATCGATGTAATCATCCCAGCTAACGATGACGCTATCCGCGCTGTTAAATTGATCACAGCTAAATTGGCTGACGCTATCATCGAAGGACGTCAAGGTGAGGACGCAACAGCAGTTGAAGCTGAATTTGCAGCTTCAGAAGCTCAAGCTGACTCAATCGAAGAAATCGTTGAAGTTGTAGAAGGCGACAACGCTTAATTCATATAAATAGTAATTACCTAGGAGGGCGGGGCCTAGCCCAGCTCTCCTATTTTTAAAAAATATAGGAGAATCAAAATGGCAGAAATTACAGCTAAACTTGTAAAAGAGTTGCGTGAAAAATCTGGTGCCGGTGTTATGGACGCTAAAAAAGCGCTTGTAGAAACAGATGGTGATATCGAAAAAGCGATCGAATTGCTTCGCGAAAAAGGTATGGCGAAGGCAGCTAAGAAAGCTGACCGTGTTGCTGCAGAAGGTTTGACTGGTGTATTTGTTAACGGTAACGTTGCAGCAGTAGTTGAAGTAAATGCTGAAACTGACTTCGTTGCGAAAAACGCTCAATTCGTTGACTTGGTAAACGCAACAGCTAAAGTAATTGCTGAAGGAAAACCAGCGAACAACGAAGAGGCTCTTGCTTTGACAATGCCTTCAGGTGAAACTCTTGAAGCTGCATATGTATCTGCAACAGCTACAATCGGTGAAAAAATCTCATTCCGTCGTTTTGCTTTGCTTGAAAAAACAGATGCACAACACTTCGGAGCATACCAACACAATGGTGGACGTATCGGTGTTATCTCAGTTATCGAAGGTGGAGACGAAGCGCTTGCTAAACAAATCTCAATGCACATTGCTGCGATGAAACCAACAGTTCTTTCTTACAAAGAATTGGATGAGCAATTCGTTAAAGATGAGTTGGCACAATTGAACCACGTAATCGACCAAGATAACGAAAGCCGTGCAATGGTTGGTAAACCAGCTCTTCCACACTTGAAGTATGGATCAAAAGCACAATTGTCTGATGAAGTGATTGCTCAAGCTGAAGCTGACATCAAAGCTGAGTTGGCTGCAGAAGGCAAACCAGAAAAAATCTGGGACAAAATCATCCCAGGTAAAATGGACCGCTTCATGCTTGACAACACTAAAGTTGACCAAGCATACACACTTCTTGCACAAGTATACATCATGGATGACAGCAAGACAGTTGAAGCTTACCTTGAATCAGTAAATGCTTCAGTAGTTGAGTTCGCTCGCTTTGAAGTTGGTGAAGGTATCGAGAAAGCTGCAAACGACTTTGAAGCAGAAGTTGCAGCTACAATGGCAGCAGCCTTGAATAACTAATAGAAAAGGAAGCAATTTGCTTCCTTTTTCTTTTGGTCTAGAGAGTAGGCTCTGTATGAGTAAACAAAAAGCCCTTTAATAAGGGCTAAGTGTATTTAGGAGGCTACACTTCAAATTCATAGAGTGCTGTAGACAAATAACGTTCGCCGTTATCTGGTGCTAAAGCAAGGACTTTCTTACCTGTACCTAATTTCTTGGCAACCTCAATTGCCCCGTAAATCGCTGCAGCTGAAGAAATCCCAACAAGGAATCCTTCTTTTCCACCAATTTCACGGCCAAGCGCTAGAGCATCATCTGACGTTACGCGGACGATACCATCATAGGCTTTTGTATCAAGTGTTTCAGGAATAAATCCAGCTGAGATGCCTTGAATTTTGTGAGGTCCTGGTTTTTCACCAGACAAGATAGCTGACTCGTCTGCCTCAACTGCATAAACTTGAATGTTTGAATTTGCTGCTTTAAGAGCGTGAGAAACACCTGAGATCGTTCCACCGGTGCCAACACCACCTACAAAAGCATCTAGTCCATCAGAACCGAAAGCAGCCAGTATTTCAGCTCCTGTTGTTCTTTCGTGCACTTCTGGATTAGCTGGATTATTAAATTGGAGTGGAAGGAAGCCGTCACGTTCAGCAGCGATTTCTTGAGCTTTGGCAATGGCCCCTTTCATTCCTTCGCTACCAGGAGTGAGGACAAGTTCAGCACCATAGGCTTGTATAATCTTACGTCGTTCCACGCTCATTGTTTCAGGCATGACGATAACAACTTTATATCCTTTAGCGGCACCAACCCATGAAAGACCGATACCAGTGTTTCCACTTGTTGCTTCAACAATGGTAGCACCCGGTTTTAGAATACCATCTTGTTCCGCTTTTTCAATCATGCTAAGGGCAATGCGGTCTTTTACTGACGATCCAGGGTTAAAAGCTTCTAGTTTAACATAGACGTCTGCAGCACCCTCTGGAACAATGTTGTTGAGTTTAACAATCGGTGTTCGTCCAATAAGTTCAGTGATATTGTTATAAATAGCCATAGATATACCTCTTTGTATAAGATGATACTAGTATAACGCGCTCAAGGCTATTTGTAAAATATAGAAATCCTATCAAAGTGATAGGATTTTTTTATATCAAAGATCTAAGCCATTAATTTTTAATCGATTGTGATAAGCCAATTCTAATAAATAGGTGTAAAGCGGAAGGATATCCGTTTTTTTAGGGAATTCAAATTTGTGGAAACTAAGATGTTCATTATGAGCTTTTAGAAAGATATTTTCTAAATAAGTGATCGTAATCTCACTATCATCTATACCTGCTCCAGCAGTTTCCATTTCAACGTTAACAATGTTCATCAAAAAGAGTGACTTAACAGACACCTTGCGACCAGTGGCACCTTGCTTATCTGTAAAAATAATACGGATATTTGTAAAGATGATTGAATCTCGAATAAGTTTATACCCGCTTTGAATTTCTTCATTCTCTAGTAGATATTGTCCATATTCTTTAATAAGAGTCTCTTTGTTTTCCTCACTAAAATTTCCAGCAAGTCCTTGAATAAATTTCCCAAAAGCCATAATTTCTCCTTCGTTTACACTAGGTTTACAGGAACTTCAACTTCTCGTAAACCTTGGTCTGTTAAAGTAACCTTTCCATTAAAAAATTCCACAAGAGCAGCCTTGATATTTTCTTTCTCTTCCTTATCAACATAAATCATTGTATCAACTTGATCTGTAAAGTTTGTATCCAGCTCCATGAGATGATGTTCTTTAAGAAAGTTACTGTACTCTTGGTATTGAGCATAAGACATTTGAATGGCTATGCCAGCCTGCTCTTTGATTTCAATAATGCCAATTTCTTTAACAGCCAAGGCCACACTACCTGCATAAGCACGGATCAAACCACCAACTCCTAGCTTAATTCCCCCAAAGTAGCGTGTCACTACCACACAGAGATTGGTAAGATTATGATTTTCTAAGACTCCAAGCATAGGGACTCCAGCAGTACCACTAGGCTCCCCATCATCACTCGTACGTTTGATTTCACTACGTTCCCCAATAATAAAAGCAGAGCAGTTATGGGTGGCTTTGTAGTGTTCTTTTTTGATGGTAGTGATAAAGTCACGGGCCTCGTCTTCACTATAAACACGCTTGACATGGCAGATAAAGCGGGATTTTTTAATTTCTTCTTGGACCTGCCCGTCCTCTTTAATTGTTCTAAATTCCATGATTTAATTGTACTAAAAAAATACCTAAAGTGCTAGGTTTTTACGAATATTAAAGTATGAAAGTAAATCCAAATTACCTCGGTCGCTTGTTTACTGAGAAAGAATTAACTGAAGAAGAACGACAGGTAGCAGTGAAACTGCCAGCAATGAGAAAAGAGAAGGGGAAACTGTTTTGTCAACGTTGTAACAGTCCGATTCAAGAAGAATGGTATTTGCCTATTGGCGCTTACTATTGCAGGGAGTGTTTGCTGATGAAGCGAGTCAGGAGTGATCAAGCTTTATACTATTTTCCACAGGAAGATTTTCCCAAGCAAGATGTTCTTAAATGGCGTAGTCAGTTAACCCCTTCTCAGGGAAAGGTATCAGAGGGGCTGATTCGAGCAGTTGAAAAGAAGGAACCGACTTTAGTTCATGCTGTGACAGGTGCTGGAAAGACAGAGATGATTTATCAAGTTGTATCCAAAGTGATTGATGATGGTGGAGCAGTTTGTTTGGCAAGTCCTCGAATTGATGTGTGTTTGGAACTGTATAAGCGACTGCAGAATGACTTTGCTTGCGATATAGCGCTACTCCATGGCGAATCAGAGCCCTATTTTCGAACTCCCTTAGTAATTGCAACAACTCATCAGTTATTAAAATTTTATCATGCTTTTGATTTGTTGATAGTGGATGAGGTAGATGCCTTTCCTTATGTTGACAACACTATGCTTTACTATGCTGTAAAGAATAGTGTAAAGGAGGATGGATTGAGGATATTCCTTACGGCAACTTCTACAGATGAGTTAGATAGGAAGGTTCGCACAGGGGAATTAAAAAGATTAAGCTTGCCGAGACGGTTTCATGGAAATCCTTTGATTATTCCTAAACCAGTCTGGTTATCGGATTTTAATCGCTGTTTAGAGAAAAATCAATTGTCAACCAAGTTAAAGACTTATATTGAGAAACAGAGAAGAACAGGTTATCCCTTACTGATTTTTGCATCAGAGATTAAGAAAGGCGAAAAACTAAAAGAAATCTTGCAGGAGCAGTACCCGAATGAGAATATCGGCTTTGTGTCTTCTGTGACAGAAGACCGATTAGAGCAGGTGCAAGCTTTTCGAGATGGAGAACTAACAATACTGATCAGTACGACAATCTTGGAACGTGGGGTTACCTTCCCTTGTGTGGATGTTTTCGTAGTAGAAGCTAATCATCGTCTCTTTACCAAGTCTAGCTTGATTCAGATTGGAGGACGTGTTGGGCGTAGTATGGACAGACCAACTGGTGAGTTGCTCTTTTTTCATGATGGATTAAATGCTTCCATAAAGAAGGCAATCAAGGAAATCAAGCAGACGAACAAGGAGGCGGGATTATGAATTGTTTACTATGTGGCCAGACTACAAAGGGTGAGCTTACTTTTAGTAGTCTCTTCCTTTTGAAGGATGACTGCAGTTATCTTTGTTCAGATTGTGCTTCTAGTTTTGAGAAGATTGGTGAGAATTATTGCCCAAACTGTATGAAAACAGGCATGTCAACTAAGTGTCAAGATTGTAAACTTTGGTGTAAAGAAGGAGTTTGGGTTGATCATAAGGCAATCTTTACCTATAATCAAGCTATGAAAGACTTTTTCAGTCGCTATAAGTTTGATGGCGATTTTTTGCTTAGAAAAGTTTTTGCTCCTGTTCTTGCTGAGGAGCTGAAAAAGTATAAAGGTTATCAATTTGTTGTAATTCCCCTAAGTCCTGGAAGATTGCTTGAGAGGGGGTTCAACCAAGTCGAGGGTTTGGTTGAGGCAGCAGGCTTTTCTTTTAAAGATATATTAGGAAAAAGAGAAGAGAGCGCTAGTTCTTCTAAAAGCCGTTTGGAAAGGTTGGCTACTGAAATTCCATTTTTTATTAAAGATGGAATCTCACTTCCTAAGAAGATTTTGCTGATTGATGACATCTATACAACAGGGGCAACTGTGAATCGTGTGAAACGACTTTTGGAAGAAGCAGGTGCTTTGGAAGTTAAAACTTTTTCCCTTGTAAGATGAGGAAAAAATTTGCAAAATGAAAATGAAAGCGTTATAATATAATTAGAAAAACAAAAATGTTTAGAAAGAAGGTACTTATATGATTAAATATAGTATCCGTGGTGAAAACCTAGAAGTAACAGAAGCAATTCGTGATTATGTAGTTTCTAAACTCGAAAAGATCGAAAAGTATTTCCAACCTGAGCAGGAGTTGGATGCACGTGTGAACTTGAAAGTTTACCGTGAAAAAACAGCAAAGGTTGAAGTAACAATTCCGCTTGGATCTATCACTCTTCGTGCTGAAGATATTTCTCAAGATATGTATGGTTCTATCGATCTTGTAACAGATAAAATTGAACGTCAGATTCGTAAAAATAAAACTAAAATCGAACGTAAAAATAAAAATAAAGTTGCGACAAGTCAACTCTTTACGGATGCTCTGGTTGAAGATGCAAATGTTGTGCAACCAAAAGTCGTTCGTTCAAAACAAATTGATTTGAAGCCGATGGATTTAGAAGAAGCCCTTCTTCAAATGGATTTATTGGGACATGATTTCTTTATCTATGTAGATGTGGAAGATCAAACAACTAATGTTTTGTATCACCGTGAAGATGGTGAAGTTGGTTTGTTAGAAGTGAAAGAATCATAAAATAGAATTTTTAAAGTGGTTTACTCCAGTGTAAACCACTTTTGTATTATGTGACTATTAGTCCGTCTCGCTCCGTAAGGTGCGAGACAAATAAACCACCCGCTATGCGGGTGCGCGTCAAAGGTTATACCAAAAAAACTCCAAACGCGATACAATAAAGGTGTTCAAGCCAATTGTAAAGCGAAAGGAGAAAAATATGGCACAAAAGGCACATAGTTTATCACACACAAAGTGGCACTGTAAGTATCACATTGTGTTCACCCCTAAGTATAGACGAAAAGTGATCTATAATCAATATCGAAGTAGTTTGGGAGAAATATTCCACCGATTATGTAGTTATAAAGGTGTTGAGATTATCGAAGGACACTTAATGCCTGAACATGTACATATGTTAGTAAGCATTCCACCAAGGATAAGTGTTTCAAGTTTCATGGGTTATTTAAAAGGCAAAAGTGCACTCATGATGTTTGACAAACACGCCAACCTCAAGTACAAGTTTGGTAACCGGCATTTTTGGGCAGAAGGTTACTACGTGAGTACAGTAGGACTTAATGAAGCCACGATTAGGAAATATATCCAAGAACAGGAAAAACATGATATAGCACTAGATAAATTAAGTGTAAAAGAATATGAGGATCCCTTTAGGGATAGTGGTAAGTAGTACCAAGGTCTCTTTAAGAGGCAAGTGACGAGTCAAGAGCAATGAGGCTTGAACAACGTGAAAGCCAGCGTCTTTAGGCGCTGGCTGGTGATTTGGGCTTATAGCCCTGGTGCAAACCACCCGTTAGACGGGTGGTTATGATTGAATTATTATAAAAGGTATAAATGGGGGTAGTTATGAAAGACGTGGTGATTGTTTCAGCAGTGCGAACTCCAATAGGCTCCTTTGGAGGAAGTTTGAAGAATGTTTCAGCTGTTGATTTGGGAGCTTTGGTTATTAAGAGTGCTTTGGAAAAAGCCAATGTCAAATCAGAGCAGGTAGACGAAGTGATTATGGGGAATGTCCTAGGCGCAGGTTTAGGCCAAAATGTAGCCCGCCAAATGAGTATTCATGCTGGACTTTCTGAATTTACACCAGCCTTTACCATCAATAAGGTTTGTGGTTCCAGTTTGAAGGCAGTGCAGTTGGCTGCTCAAGCGATTCGATGTGGCGATGCAGATATTATGGTAGCTGGTGGTGCAGAAAACATGAGTCAGGCACCATACGTTTTGCCAAGTTTCCGTTGGGGTGGTCGTATGGGCGATTCGAAAGTAGTAGATACCATGATTAAGGACGGTTTGTCTGACGCCTTTAACGAATACCATATGGGGATTACAGCTGAGAGTGTAGCTGAAGAATATGGCATCAGTCGAGAAGAGCAAGATGCTCTTGCTTTGGAATCACAAAAACGAGCAGTTGCAGCTATAGAATCTGGACGCTTTAAAGAAGAGATAGTGCCAGTGGTCATTCCTCAACGCAAAGGCGATCCTATCGTTTTTGATACAGATGAATATCCTAGAAAAGATGCTAGCTTGGAGAGCCTGTCTAAGCTAGGTCCGGTTTTCAAAAAAGACGGTTCTGTCACAGCGGGAAATGCTTCCGGTATCAATGACGGGGCAGCAGCTGTCTTGGTCATGAGTGCTGAAAAAGCTGAAGAATTAGGACTTTCAGTGATTGCCCACATTCGTTCGTATGCAAGTGCAGGTTTGGATCCTAAGATGATGGGATGTGGACCGATTTATGCGACTCGCAAAGCTCTTGAAAAAGGCAATTTGACAGTTGATGCTCTTGACTTGATCGAGTCAAATGAAGCCTTTGCTGCTCAGGCTTGTGCGGTTGGGAAAACACTTGGTTTCAACACAGATATTGTCAATGTCAATGGTGGCGCCATTGCTCTTGGTCACCCAATTGGGGCTTCCGGTTGCCGTATCCTAGTAACACTGGTACATGAGATGATGAAACGTGATGTTAAAACTGGGTTAGCAACTCTCTGTATCGGAGGAGGGATGGGAACAGCCCTTATCGTGGAACGTTAGGTGTTAGTAATCTGAACATGTGGGCTAGGAGGGTGATGATTCCCTCCTCTTTTTGTGTCTGAAGTTAGAGAAATGAAGGGCTTGCATCTTTTAAAAGGTCGCTTTTTAAGGGTTTTTGTGATATAATAATGCGCAAGAGGTTTAGAATGAAAAAAAATAATTTAATCCCGTTTTCTGCGGTCTGGCTAGGACTTGCTACTTTCGGAATCTTAACTTTGCTGATTATTTTTTCACATAATCTTGCTGTAACAATCACTGTTTTGTTTTTATTTGTACTTCTTTATCTGCTTTTATTTGTATGGCAAAAAAAACAGTATGAAAAGAGCGAAATTGAACAAATCCAATATGTAAATCACCAAGCCGAAAATAGCTTGAGTACTTTGCTTGATCAAATGCCGGTGGGAGTCCTGAAATTAGACTTATCAAGCGGAGAAGTGGAATGGTTTAATCCCTATGCTGAGCTGATTTTAACTACTGAAGAAGGGGAAATTGATGTTGAGTTAATTCAAACCATCATCAAGGCTTCTGTTGGGAATCCAGGTTCGTATGCTACCTTGGGCGAAACACGATATGCTGTCCATATGGACAAGGCTTCAGGTGTTTTGTATTTCTTTGATGTTTCTGGAGAGTACGAAGCAACTGTCGAATTGGTAACTAGCCGTCCAGTCATTGGAGTCATCTCGGTAGATAACTATGATGATTTGGAGGATGCGACATCGGACTCCGATATCAGTCATATCAATAGCTTTGTAGCTAATTTTGTTTCAGAATTTGCTAGTAAGTATGCTATGTTCTCTCGCCGTGTGGGGATGGATCGTTTTTATGTATTCACAGATTACACGGTACTAGAGGAATTGATGAATGATAAATTCTCTGTTATTGATACTTTCCGAGAAGAATCAAAACAGAGGCAACTAGCCCTAACCTTAAGTATGGGATTTTCTTATGGTGATGGAAACCATGAAGAGATAGGGAAAATTGCCTTGCTCAACTTGAACTTAGCAGAAGTTCGCGGTGGTGACCAGGTGGTGGTCAAGGAAAATAACGAAACCAAGAATCCTGTCTACTTTGGTGGAGGAACTGCTGCATCTATCAAACGTACTCGTACACGTACCAGAGCCATGATGACAGCCATTTCTGATAAGATTCGAAGTGTTGACCAAGTTTTTGTAGTCGGTCATAAAAATCTAGATATGGATGCTTTGGGATCTGCTGTTGGTATGCAGTTGTTTGCAAGTAATATTATTGAGAACAGTTATGCTGTCTATGATGCAGACCATATGCCAGCAGATATCGAACGTGCTATTCAGTTCTTGAAGAAGGAAGATGTCACGAAACTTTTATCTCTTACAGATGCGATGAAGTTAGTTACAAACCGTTCATTATTGATTCTGGTGGATCATTCCAAGACGGCTTTGACTTTGTCAAAAGATTTTTATGATTTGTTCACTCAAACTATTGTTATTGACCATCATAGACGTGATCAGGATTTCCCTGAGAATGCAGTCATCACCTATATTGAAAGTGGGGCAAGTAGTGCCAGTGAGTTGGTCACAGAATTGATTCAGTTCCAAAATTCTAAGAAGAATCGTTTGAGTCGTATGCAGGCCAGTGTTTTGATGGCTGGTATGATGCTGGATACCAAGAATTTCACATCTCGCGTGACGAGCCGAACCTTTGATGTGGCTAGCTATCTGAGAACACGGGGAAGTGACAGTATTGCTATCCAGGAGATTGCTGCGACAGATTTTGAAGAGTACCGTGAGGTAAATGAACTCATTTTACAAGGTCGTAAGTTAGGTTCAGATATCTTGATTGCCCAAGCTAAGGACTCAATGTCTTATGATACAGTTGTTATCAGTAAAGCTGCCGATGCTATGTTGGCTATGTCTGGTATTGAAGCCAGCTTCGTTCTAGCAAAAAATACACAAGGATTTATCTCTATCTCGGCTCGAAGTCGTAGTAAAATCAATGTGCAACGCATTATGGAAGAGCTGGGTGGCGGTGGTCACTTTAATCTAGCAGCTGCGCAAATCGAGGATATGAGTTTGTCGGAAGCAGGAGAAAAATTGACTCAACTAATCTTGGAAGAACTAAAGGAAAAGGAGAAAGAAGAATGAAAGTAATCTTTTTAGCAGATGTTAAAGGAAAAGGAAAAAAAGGTGAAATCAAGGAAGTGCCAACAGGCTATGCTCAAAACTTCCTGATTAAAAAGAATTTGGCCAAGGAAGCAACTGCTCAAGCAGTGGGTGAGTTGCGTGGAAAACAAAAATCAGAAGAAAAGGCTCATGCTGAAATGATTGCTGAAGCAAAAGCCATCAAGGCTAAGCTTGAGGCAGAAGAAACAGTTGTAGAGTTTGTTGAAAAGGTTGGACCAGATGGCCGTACATTTGGTTCCATCACTAACAAGAAAATTGCAGAAGAATTGCAAAAGCAGTTTGGTATTAAGATTGACAAACGCAATATTCAAGTGCAAGCACCAATTCGAGCAGTAGGTTTGATTGATGTACCAGTGAAAATCTATCAAGATGTTACAAGTGTCATCAATCTTCGTGTAAAAGAAGGTTAAGTTTACAACTTCTTGACAAGATTGTAAAAGGAAGGAAAGTCGGATGGCAGAAGTAGAGGAACTGCGAGTTCAACCTCAGGATATTTTAGCAGAACAATCTGTTCTGGGGGCTATTTTTATAGATGAGAGTAAGCTCGTTTTTGTCCGAGAATACATTGATTCTCGCGACTTCTTTAAGTATGCTCATCGGTTGATTTTCCAAGCGATGGTAGACTTGTCGGATCGTGGAGAAGCGATTGATGCGACAACAGTTCGGACGATTTTGGATAGCCAAGGCGATCTGCAAAATATTGGTGGATTGTCCTATCTTGTTGAAATTGTCAACTCAGTACCAACTTCAGCTAATGCGGAGTATTATGCTAAAATTGTTGCCGAAAAGGCTATGCTACGTCGCTTGATTTCCAAGTTGACAGACTCTGTCAACCAAGCCTATGAAGCTTCTAAGCCTGCAGATGAAATCATCGCTCAAGCAGAAAAGGGACTCATTGATGTTAGCGAAAACGCCAATCGTAGTGGTTTCAAGAACATCCGAGATATTCTAAATATCAACTTTGGGAACCTAGAAGTTCGGTCACAACAAACAACGGATATTACAGGTATTGCTACAGGCTATCGTGATTTGGACCATATGACGACAGGTCTCCACGAGGAGGAGCTGATTATCCTAGCGGCGCGTCCAGCGGTTGGTAAGACAGCCTTTGCCTTAAATATTGCTCAGAACATCGGGACCAAGTTGGACAAGACGGTTGCCATCTTTTCACTGGAAATGGGTGCAGAAAGCCTAGTAGACCGTATGTTGGCAGCAGAAGGTTTGGTGGAGTCTCATTCTATCCGTACGGGTCAATTGACTGATGAGGAGTGGCAAAAGTATACCATTGCTCAAGGGAACCTAGCCAACGCGAGTATCTATATCGATGATACGCCAGGGATTCGAATTACGGAAATTCGTTCGCGCTCACGCAAACTTGCTCAAGAAACAGGCAATCTAGGCTTGATTTTGATCGACTACCTACAGCTTATCACAGGGACTGGTCGTGAGAACCGCCAACAAGAAGTCTCTGAAATTTCTCGTCAGTTGAAAATTCTAGCCAAGGAATTAAAAGTTCCAGTCATTGCTCTTAGTCAGCTATCTCGTGGAGTGGAACAGCGTCAGGATAAGAGACCAGTCTTGTCTGATATTCGTGAATCGGGTTCTATCGAGCAGGATGCGGATATCGTAGCCTTTCTATACCGTGACGACTACTACGATCGTGCGGGTGAAGAAGAGGAAGGAATTCCAAATAATAAGGTTGAGGTTATCATCGAGAAAAACCGTAGTGGAGCTCGTGGAACAGTGGAATTGATTTTCCAAAAAGAATACAATAAATTTTCAAGTATCTCAAAGAGGGAGGCATAAAATGTCAGATGCATTTACAGATGTAGCCAAGATGAAAAAAATCAAAGAAGAGATCAAGGCGCATGAGGGACAAGTCGTTGAAATGACTTTGGAGAATGGCCGTAAGCGCCAAAAAAATAGATTGGGTAAGCTAATTGAGGTGTATCCATCTCTATTTATCGTTGAATTTGGGGATGTTGAAGGAGACAAACAAGCCAATGTCTATGTTGAATCCTTCACCTACTCAGATATCTTGACAGAAAAGAATTTGATTCGCTATCTAGACTAAGAATCCTAAAATGAAGTGAGCTTTGCTCACTTTTTTCTTTTTCTCCCGAATAGTATAAACGAGGGTAACCTCGGAAATTTATATCATTAAGGAGAATGAATGACGTTTTTAAAATCAGGAGTTAAGAAGAGTAGATGTACTCAGTTGAGTGTAGGGCTGGCTACTTTGTTTGTTACAAGTACCTTTTTGTTGGGTGGGGAATTGGCTCATGCCGCCAGTGTAGCGCGTGGAGATGATTATCCGCTTCACTACAAAAATGGTAGTGTTGAAATCGATCAGTGGCGGATGTATTCTCGCCAGTGTACCTCTTTTGCGGCCTTTCGTTTGAGTAGTGTAAATGGCTTTGAGATTCCTCCTGCCTATGGAAATGCAAATGAATGGGGACATCGTGCAAGGCGAGAAGGCTACCGTGTGGATACTAAGCCAGAAGTTGGGGCTATTGCTTGGTCGACAGAAGGTTATTATGGGCACGTGGCCTGGGTATCAAATGTATCAGGGGATACGATTGAGATTGAAGAGTATAACTATGGGGTTCGAGAAAAGTATAACCGTCGAAAAGTCAAGGCTAGTTCGATGACAGGTTTTATTCATTTCAGGGATTTATCTACTAGTCATAGTGCAGGTGAGAATGCTCGTAGCTCAGAGCTTCCGTCTAGTGGGACAATAGTATTCACGGGGAAATCGCCTATTATGGACCAACCGTCAAGTACAGGACAGGTTATTAACTACTATTATGCTGGTGAGAGTGTAAGCTATGACCAGGTTATTGAAAAGGACGGTTATAAGTGGCTCGGTTATCTATCCTACAGTGGTGCTAGAAGATATGTGCAGTATACAAAGTTAAGCAATACAGAGAAAGGCTGGAAAAAAGAAGGAGGGAGTTGGTATTACCGAGAGAATGGTAAGCTGGCGACAGGATGGAAAAAAGTTAATGGCAATTGGTATCATTTAAAAGAGAATGGGGCCATGTCAACTGGCTGGATTAAGGATGACTCTCACTGGTATTATCTAAAGGCTTCAGGTGAGATGCAGACGGGCTGGCTTAAAGATAAGGGAACTTGGTATTACTTAGAGGAATCTGGCCGGATGAAAGCTAGTCAATGGTTCCAAGTCTCGGGTAAACATTACTATGTCGATGCTTCGGGAGCCTTAGCTGTTAATACGATTATTGATGGCTACAGACTAGACAGTGATGGGGTAAGGATAGGAAGTGTTTCTTAAACATCATACAGACTTCCTTCTTGTTCATAAAATTTTAAAATGGATATCGAATTAGTTGACGTTCTTTAAATAGTATAATATAATAACATTAAAAACTATAAAAGGGGCTTTGTCTAATGGACAAGAAGAAAGTTATTTTAACAAGTTTAGCAAGTGCAGCTGTATTGGGTGCTAGTGTACTCGTTTCACAGCCTTCAGTAGTTAAGGCAGATGAAGGGAAAGCAGAAGAGCAGGCAGTTGCTCCTGCACAACCACAAGCTGGAACAGAAGGGGAGAGCGGTGCTCAAACTGAAAAGGGATCAGAAAACGCTAGTCCAGCTAATCCTGGTGCGACAAATCCAGTTAAGATGACCAAAGAAGAGTTGATGAAGGCTTTGGATGAACTTGAGGAACAGGCTATTAGTGATATTAAGGATAAGGAAGCGATTGAGGACAAAGAAGATGCAGCTGAAGCTGTGAAGGAATATATCGGTAAGATGTATATTTCAGATACTCTTGAGTCTGGAGAGCTTAGCTTAGATAATATCATCGCTGAATTGCCAGAAGGTGCAGAAGATAAGGCTGTGGTAACAGGTCCTGAAGTTCAAACTAATAAAAAATTATCTACTGAGGAGAAGGCTCTACTAGACCAGGCTGAAAAAGATGCCAAAGAACAAGTGTCTCAAGCGACGGATGCTCTAGTTCAAGCCCTAGAATCTCTTGAAAATGCTGTAATTGAAGATATTAAAAAAGACGCTTCAATCACCAATAAAGAAGCGGCTATCAAAGAAGCCAAAGAAGAGATTGGTAAAGAAGATCTTTTGAAGGCTATCGCAGATGAGGATTTGGAGATTGGTGATGTTATTGTAGATTGGCCAGCAGATACGAGCGAGCACAAAACGGCAGCTGAACATGTATCAGAATTCACAGATGAAGACCAAGCTAAGCTAGACGAAGCTGATAAAGAGGCTCAGGTTGAGGCTGCTAAAGTTCGCTCAGATTTAATCGCTACCCTAGAGAAAATTGAAAAATCAACCATCGACGACATCAACAAAGATGCCACTATCACTGATAAGGAAGCGGCGATTAAGGCAGCTAAAGAAGTGATTGGCAAGGACGGCATCTTGAAAGCTATCGAGGAAGGCGATATCGAAGCGTCCGACTTGTTAGATGATTTCTTAGCAGAAGACAGTGACCAGGTGACACCAGCCGAAGCGACGCGCCAAGAAGATTTCTCAAGTCAAGACCAAGCTAAACTGGCTGCAGCGGACAAGGAAGCAGCTGAGGAAGCCAAGAAAGAGGAAGAAGCTAAGCAAGCTGCGGAAGAAAAAGCTCACAGCGAATTGTTGACAACTCTTGAAGGTATCGAAAAATCAACCATCGACGACATCACCAAGGATGCCACTATCACTGATAAGGAAGCAGCGATTAAGGCGGCTAAAGAAGTGATTGGCAAGGACGGCATCTTGAAAGCTATCGAAGATGGAGATATTGAAGCATCTGACTTGTTAGATGATTTCTTGGCAGAAGACAGTGAACAAGTAATACCGGCCGAAGCGAAGAGCCAATCTCAACTTTCAAGCCAAGACCAAGCAAAACTCGCTACAGCTGACAAGGAAGCAGCGGAAGAAGCAGCAAAAGTTCGCTCAGATTTAATCGCTACCTTAGAAAAAATTGAAAAATCAACCATTGACGACATCAACAAAGTTGCTACTATCACTGATAAGGAAGCAGCTATTAAGGCAGCTAAAGAAGTGATTGGTAAGGATGCTATCTTGAAAGCCATTGAAGATGGAGATATTGAAGCGTCCGACTTGTTGGCAGATTTCTTGGCAGAAGACAGTGAACAAGTAACACCGGCCGAAGCGATGAGCCAAGAAGATTTCTCAAGCCAAGACCAAGCCAAGCTAACTGCAGCGGACAAGGAAGCGGCGGAAGAAGCAGCAAAAGTTCGCTCAGATTTAATCGCTACCCTAGAAAAAATTGAAAAATCAACCATCGATGACATCAACAAAGATGCCACTATCACTGATAAGGAAGCGGCGATTAAGGCAGCTAAAGAAGTGATTGGCAAGGATGCTATCTTGAAAGCTATCGAAGATGGAGATATTGAAGCGTCCGACTTGTTAGATGATTTCTTGGCAGAAGACAGTGACCAGGTGACACCAGCCGAAGCGAAGAGCCAAGAAGATTTCTCAAGTCAAGATCAAGCTAAACTCACTGCAGCTGACAAGGAAGCGGCGGAAGAAAATAGTAATGCGAAAAAACTTGAGCTAAGTAAATTAGAAGAGCAAGTTGCTAAGATTAAAGCGCAATTATCAAGTTTACAAGTTTCTGGTGACAAGAATAGTCAAGTCAAAGACTTGCAACAAGCTTTAGTAGACTATGAGAATGCTATTAAGTCTCTAAGTAGTGTCATGTCGGCTGTTCTTGAAATTGAAGACTTTAAAGGTGGGGTGAACGCAGTAGAAGCTGCAACTGCAGAGTTGCCAGAATACAACAAAGGTGCAAATGCGGTAGAAGCTGCTGTAAATGAACTCCCAGTCTATGCAGAAAGTGGTGCTCCATCCGTAGCGAATGTCCCAGCTTATGGCGAAAGTGGTACTCCGACGGTGGCTAATATTCCAGCTTATGGCGAAAGCGGAGCTCCATCCGTAGCGAATGTTCCAGCTTACGGAGAAAGCGGTACACCAATAGTAAACAATACTCTGCCTTATGCAGAAAGTGGCGCCCCAGCCGTAGTGAATGTTCCAGCTTACGGAGAAAGCGGTACACCAATAGTAAACAATGCTCTTCCTTATGGAGAAAGTGGTGCCCCAGCCCTAGCAAATGTTCCAGTTTATGCAGAAAGTGGTGCCCCAGCAGTGGCCAATATTCCAGCCTATGCTGAAAAGATTGAACCTGCAGTAAATGAAGTTCCAGAATACACTGGCAGTGTAGCTCCTTTGGCTACAAACCCTACTCTTGGAACAGAACAAGATCGTACCTACAAAGCGCCTGCAGCAACGGATGAGCAACTCCTTCCAAATACAGGAAGCCAAGATGCTTCAGCAATCGCATCGCTAGGATTTGTTGGTCTCCTTCTTGGTTTGCTACCATTTGCAAAGAGAAAATTAAACAAATAAATCGCATGAAATCAATAAAAGAAAAGGATTTGAATAGTCCTTTTCTTTTTTATGGTGAAATAGGGACAAGTCCACGTTTTTCAGCTCTTTCCGATGGTATTTTTCCTTGCTTTCCTTTATAATGGGTGTATGGACAAGAAAAAATTATTATTAATTGATGGATCTTCTGTTGCTTTTCGAGCTTTTTTTGCGCTCTATCAGCAGTTGGATCGTTTTAAAAATGCTAATGGCCTTCATACCAATGCAATCTATGGCTTTCAACTCATGTTGAATCATGTCTTAGAGCGGGTTGACCCCAGTCATGTTTTGGTAGCCTTTGATGCTGGTAAGACGACTTTTCGAACAGAGATGTATGCAGACTACAAGGGTGGCCGTGCTAAAACTCCAGATGAGTTTCGTGAGCAATTTCCCTTCATTCGTGAGTTGTTAGACCATCTTGGGATTCGCCATTATGAGTTGGCCCAGTATGAAGCGGATGATATCATCGGAACTCTTGGTCGCTTGGCTGAAAATGAATCTTTTGATGTAACAATCGTTAGCGGAGACAAGGACTTGATCCAGTTGACGGATGAGCATACGGTGGTCGAGATTTCCAAGAAAGGTGTGGCTGAGTTTGAGGCCTTTACACCAGACTATCTCATGGAAAAAATGGGCCTCACACCGGCTCAGTTTATCGATCTTAAGGCTCTTATGGGAGATAAGTCTGATAATATCCCTGGCGTCACTAAGATTGGTGAAAAGACGGGTATCAAACTCTTGCTAGAACACGGTTCGCTAGAGGGTATTTATGAAAATATCGACAGGATGAAGGCTTCTAAGATGAAGGAAAATCTCATCAATGACAAGGAACAAGCCTTTTTGTCTAAAACCTTGGCGACTATTGAGACAAATGCACCGATTGAGATTGGCCTTGATAATTTGGTCTATAACGGCCCAGATGTGGAAAATCTCGGGAAATTCTACGATGAGATGGGCTTCAAACAGCTTAAACAAGCTTTAAATGTGTCATCGACGGATGCGCCTGAAAGCTTGGATTTCGCCATCGTTGACCAAGTCAGTCAAGATATGTTGAGTGACGACTCTATCTTCCACTTTGAACTCTTTGGTGAAAATTACCATACAGATGATTTGGTTGGTTTTGCCTGGTCCTGTGGGGATAAACTTTACGCCACAGATAAACTTGAGCTCTTGCAGGAGCCGATTTTCAAGGAATTTTTAGAAAAAACACCTCTGAAAGTGTATGACTTTAAGAAAGCGAAGGTTCTTTTAAATCGCTTGGGTTTGAACCTCCAGGCACCTGCTTTTGACAGTCGCTTGGCAAAATACTTACTCTCAACAGTCGAGAACAATGAAATCTCAACCATTGCGAATCTCTATGGCCAGACTTACTTGGTCGATGATGAGACTTTCTACGGTAAGGGTGTCAAGAAAGCTATCCCTGAGAGAGAGAAATTCTTGGAGCACTTGGCTCGCAAGGTTGCTGTATTGGTTGAGACTGAGCCTGTTTTACTTGAAAAACTCAGTGAACATGGACAATTAGACCTTCTCTATGACATGGAGCAACCTCTGGCTTTTGTCCTTGCTAAGATGGAAATTGCTGGGATCAAGGTCAAAAAAGAAACCCTACTTGAGATGCAGGCTGAAAATGAGGTCGTCATTGAGCAACTCACTCAAGAGATTTATGAGCTAGCTGGTGAGGAGTTTAATATCAACTCCCCTAAGCAGTTGGGCGTGCTTCTCTTTGAAAAACTGGGTCTTCCTCTAGAATACACTAAGAAAACCAAAACAGGTTACTCGACAGCCGTGGATGTGCTAGAGCGACTAGCTCCTATTGCTCCGATTGTTAAAAAAATTCTAGACTACCGTCAGATTGCTAAGATTCAATCTACCTATGTGATTGGTTTGCAGGACTGGATTTTGGATGATGGCAAGATCCACACGCGCTACGTGCAGGATTTGACTCAGACCGGACGTCTGTCTAGTGTAGATCCAAACTTGCAAAATATCCCTGTTCGTTTGGAACAAGGCCGTCTCATTCGTAAGGCCTTTGTACCTGAATGGGAGGATAGTGTTCTTCTTAGCTCGGATTATTCGCAGATTGAGTTGCGCGTTTTGGCTCATATTTCTAAGGATGAGCACTTGATTAAGGCCTTCCAAGAGGGAGCAGACATCCATACCTCGACAGCCATGCGGGTCTTTGGAATTGAACGCCCTGAGGATGTAACTCCAAACGACCGTCGCAATGCCAAGGCTGTCAACTTTGGAGTGGTCTACGGAATTTCAGATTTTGGTTTATCGAATAATCTGGGCATCAGCCGTAAAGAGGCTAAGGCTTACATTGATACCTACTTTGAACGCTTCCCAGGGATCAAAAACTACATGGATGAAGTGGTACGTGAGGCGCGTGATAAGGGTTATGTAGAGACTCTCTTCAAACGTCGTCGTGAGTTGCCAGATATTAATTCGCGCAACTTCAACATTCGTGGTTTTGCAGAGCGGACGGCCATCAACTCTCCTATTCAGGGTTCGGCAGCAGATATCCTTAAGATTGCTATGATCCAGCTAGACAAGGCTCTAGTTGAAGGTGGTTATCAGACCAAGATGCTGTTGCAAGTGCACGATGAAATCGTCCTTGAGGTTCCGAAATCGGAACTAGCAGCCGTTAAAGATCTAGTGAAACAAACCATGGAAGAAGCTATCCAGCTCAGTGTTCCCCTTATCGCAGATGAGAATGAAGGAGCAACCTGGTACGAGGCTAAATAAGAAAGCTATGATAGAGTTTGAAGCATTTATCTTCAAACTCTTTTTCAAGATTTTCTGTAAGCAGTTTCCTTGACATCTTACTTGTTTTGCGCTATCATATGTCCATATAATATATGGGAGTCTGTGTACAGTCTGAGAGGAAGTGTTAAACTTCGACCGCACCTGATCTGGGTAATGCCAGCGTAGGGAACGATACTTAGCCGAATTCTGACCTTTTCCATATATGGAAGGGGTTTTCTTTTTATCAAAAGGAAACCTGAGAAAAGGAGGTTTTTATGAAAGCAAGCATTGCCTTGCAAGTCTTGCCCCTATCGCAGGGGGTTAACCGAGTCGCTATTATCGATCAGGTGATTGCTTATCTGCAAGCTCAGTCCGTGACCATGGTGGTGACACCCTTTGAAACGGTCTTGGAAGGGGAGTTGGATGAACTTATGCGCATTCTCAAAGAAGCGCTAGAAGTGGCAGGGCAGGAAGCAGATAATGTCTTTGCCAATGTCAAAATAAATGTAGGAGAGATTTTGAGCATTGATGAGAAACTTGAAAAGTATACTGAGACGACACATTAGTCTATTGGGTTTTCTAGGAGTCTTGTCAATCTGGCAGTTAGCAGGAATATTCAAACTTTTACCCAAGTTTATCCTACCAACTCCTTTTGAAATTCTCCAGGCCTTTGCTCGTGACAGAGAATTTCTCTGGCACCATAGCTGGGCGACCTTGAGAGTGGCTTTACTAGGTCTAGTCTTGGGAGTCTTGATTGCCTGTCTCATGGCGGTGCTTATGGACAGTCTGACTTGGCTCAATGATTTGATCTACCCTATGATGGTGGTTGTCCAGACCATTCCGACTATTGCTATAGCTCCTATCCTAGTCTTGTGGCTAGGATATGGGATTTTGCCCAAGATTGTCTTGATTATCCTGACGACAACCTTCCCTATCATCGTCAGCATTTTGGATGGTTTTAGGCATTGTGACAAGGATATGCTGACCTTGTTTAGTCTGATGCGAGCCAATCCTTGGCAAATCCTGTGGCATTTTAAAATCCCGGTCAGCCTGCCTTACTTTTATGCAGGTCTGAGGGTCAGTGTCTCCTACGCCTTTATCACAACAGTGGTATCTGAGTGGTTGGGAGGTTTTGAAGGACTAGGTGTTTATATGATTCAGTCTAAAAAACTGTTTCAGTATGATACCATGTTTGCCATTATTATTCTGGTGTCGATTATCAGCCTTTTGGGTATGAAGCTGGTCGATATCAGCGAAAAACATGTGATTAAATGGAAACGTTCATAGAATAAGAATGTTTCAAAAAAGAAAAGAGGAAATAAAATGAAGAAAACATGGAAAGTGTTTTTAACGCTTGTAACAGCTTTTGTGGCTGTCGTGCTGGTGGCTTGTGGCCAAGGAACTGCTTCTAAGGACAACAAAGAAGCAGAAGTCAAGAAGATTGACTTTATCCTAGACTGGACGCCAAATACTAACCACACAGGGCTTTATGTTGCTAAGGAAAAAGGTTATTTCAAAGAAGCTGGAGTGGATGTTGACTTGAAATTGCCACCAGAAGAAAGTTCTTCTGACTTGGTTATCAACGGAAAGGCACCATTTGCAGTGTATTTCCAAGACTACATGGCTAAGAAATTGGAAAAAGGCGCAGGAATCACTGCCGTTGCAGCTATTGTAGAACACAATACATCAGGAATCATCTCTCGTAAATCTGACAATGTAGCTAGTCCAAAGGACTTGGTTGGTAAGAAATACGGAACTTGGAATGATCCAACTGAACTTGCTATGTTGAAAACCTTGGTAGAATCACAAGGCGGAGACTTTGAGAAGGTCGAAAAAGTACCAAACAACGATTCAAACTCAATCACACCGATTGCCAATGGAGTTTTTGACACTGCTTGGATTTACTACGGTTGGGATGGAATCCTTGCTAAATCTCAAGGCGTAGACGCTAACTTCATGTATTTGAAAGACTATGTCAAGGAGTTTGACTACTACTCACCAGTTATCATCGCAAATAATGACTATTTGAAAGACAATAAAGAAGAAGCCCGTAAAGTCATCCAAGCTATCAAAAAAGGCTACCAATATGCTATGGAACACCCAGAAGAAGCTGCAGATATCCTCATCAAGAATGCCCCTGAACTCAAGGAAAAACGTGACTTTGTCATTGAATCTCAAAAATACTTGTCAAAAGAATACGCAAGCGACAAGGAAAAATGGGGACAATTTGACGCAGACCGTTGGAATGCCTTCTACAAATGGGATAAAGAAAATGGCATCCTTAAAGAAGACTTGACAGACAAAGGCTTCACCAATGAATTTGTGAAATAATGACAGAGATTAAACTAGAACATGTAAGCTATGCCTATGGTGAGGAGAAGATTTTAGAGGACATTAACCTGCAGGTGACTTCAGGTGAAGTAGTCTCTATCCTAGGTCCCAGTGGTGTAGGCAAGACTACCCTCTTTAACCTGATTGCAGGAATTTTAGAAGTCCAGTCGGGAAGAATTGTCCTTGATGGAGAGGAGAATCCCAAGGGGAGCGTGAGTTATATGTTGCAAAAGGATCTCCTCTTGGAGCATAAGACAGTCCTTGGCAATATCATCCTGCCCCTCTTGATTCAAAAGGTGAATAAAGCAGAAGCCATTGCCCGAGCGGATGACATCCTTGCGACCTTCCAGCTGACAGCTGTACGGGATAAGTATCCTCATGAACTCAGTGGTGGGATGCGTCAGCGTGTAGCTTTACTCCGCACCTACCTTTTCGGGCACAAGCTCTTTCTCTTGGATGAGGCCTTTAGCGCTTTGGATGAGATGACCAAGATGGAACTCCACGCTTGGTACCTTGAGATTCACAAACAGCTACAGCTGACGACCTTGATCATCACGCATAGTATTGAAGAGGCCCTCAATCTCAGTGACCGCATCTATATCTTGAAAAACCGCCCCGGGCAGATTGTTTCAGAAATTAAACTAGATTGGTCTGAAGACGAAGACAAAGAAGTCCAAAAGATTGCCTACAAACGACAAATATTAGCAGAATTGGGATTAAATACGTAGCCTTTTAAGAAATTAGTATATGTTAAATACAAGCGAAATCCTTGCTTGTATTTTTTGTTTCAAAGCTGATGAACATGCATGATTAGGCTTAATATTTAAAGAAATGGTAAGTTAATATAAAAATAAATAAATTTTAGTTGACATTTTGTAATGGAACTGTATAATATAATTGAATCATTATAGACAATAAGGAGGATAATGTGGTGAACAAGAGAACTAGCAAACTCTTTCATGGCTTGATGGCCTTGCTGCTAGTAGTGTCAGTTTTTCTACCTGCACTCAAAGTTAGCACTGTTGTTCAAGCGGAGGAACTGCCAGCAAGCAGTTACACAATGAAAACTGTTTCAAAAATCAACAATAACAAACTTGTTGATGGCGCTAAGTACGGGGAAGGTAAATTCTATCTTCAACCAACTTATAGTTTCCCCAACGAAGTAACCCTCAAAGATGGGGATTACATGGTGTATCATGTTCCAAACGAATTTAAAATTGAAAAAGATTCTACTACGGAATTGAAAGCACCAGATGGGCAAACAACTATTGCTGAATTGACAACTAGTAGAGCAGATAACACAGCTACTGTCAAAGTGACAAATGCTGCTTACTTTGCTAATTTGTCAGAGAATAAGGAGATTACTGCCCTGTTTACAGTCGTTTGGGCAGATAGTGTTAAACTAAACACTCCTTATCAAATTAATATCCCAGGTGACCAAGTTTACACTTTGACTCGTATCGTCCCAGATGATGACCCAACTGGATTTACTAAATGGGGAGTTCAAGACTCAGACGATCCTAACTATGTAAACTGGCGTATCCGTGTTAACCGCTATGCAAAATCTTACACAGGGGTTAAACTCGAAGATACTATTCCAGAAGGACAAGTTCTTGCGAGTGAAATTACTGGTTACTACTTTACTGAGTGGAACAAAGCTGAAGCTCGTCCAAAACTAGAAGCTGCCCATATCAACGTTGTTGATGGAAATCACTTTACAATCACTCCAAACGGTGATGGTACAATGGACGGACAAGGTCTCTATATCCTATATAAAACTCGTCTAACTGCTCCAGTTGACAATGCAACTAAAAAAGCATTTAACGATGTTAAAGCGACAACCGATCAAGAAACATTTGATGTTCATGGATTTGCTCCTTTGACAACTACAGAAGGTATCGGTTCAGGTGCGAAGTCTGATGAGGTTGAATTCCAAGTTAAGAAAAAACTTGAAGGAAAAACTCTTGAGGCAGATGCATTTACTTTCCAATTGATTGCTCCAGATGGTTCTGTAACCGAAGCTAAAAACGATGCTGAAGGAAATATTAAATTCCCAACAGTTAAATTCTCAAATGAAGGTACATTCAAATACCAAATTAAAGAAGTAAATGACAACAAACCTGGCTATACATACGATGATTCAGTGCTTGAAGCAGAAGTTACTGTAGCAAACGTGTATGGTCAAAAGATTGCAAGCGTTAAATATAAAGATTCTAAGAAAGAATTTACAAACTCATACGCTGCTAAAGAAGCAAAACTTCAACTTGAAGCTAAGAAAGTCTTGAACGGTAAAGCTCTTGAGGCTGGCCAATTTGAATTTGAGTTGAAAGAAAACGGAACAGTTCTCCACACTGTTTCAAACGATGCAAACGGTAAGATTCAATTCCCAGAACTTACGTTCACAAAAGAAGAAACTCGTACATTCACTATCACTGAAAAAGCAGGTGATGTAGCCGGAGTTGAATACGATCCAAATGCTTATGAAGTAACAGTAGTCGTTAAAGATAACGGCCAAGGTCAACTTGTTGCAACTGCAACAGGTGCAGACAACCTTACTTTCACGAACGTTTATAAAGCTAAACCAGCAAAAGCTACCATCACAGCTACTAAAGTCTTGAATGGTAAAGAGCTTGAAGCTGACAAATACGAATTCGAACTTAAAGAAGGTGACAAAGTCGTTGCAACAGCTAAAAACGCTGCCGACGGTACTGTGACTTTCAAAGAAATTGAGTACAATGAAGCAGGCGACCACACTTACACTATCTCAGAAAAAGCAGGTAGCGAAGCAGGTGTGACATACGACACTGCTAAACACGAAGTTAAGGTAGCAGTTACAGATAATGGTCAAGGCCAACTTGTTGCAACTGTTACAGGTAACAACCCAACCTTCACCAACACATATAAAGCAGCTAAAACAAGTACAACGATTACAGCTACTAAAGTCTTGGATGGTAAAAAACTTGAAGCTGACAAGTATGAGTTCGAACTTAAAGAAGGTGACAAAGTCGTTGCGACAGCTAAAAACGCTGCCGACGGTACTGTGACTTTCAAAGAAATTGAGTACAATGAAGCAGGCGACCACACTTACACTATCTCAGAAAAAGCAGGTAGCGAAGCAGGTGTGACATACGACACTGCTACACATGAAGTGACAGTAAACGTTACAGATAACGGTCAAGGTCAACTTGAGGCAGCTGTTACAGGCAACAACCCAACCTTCACCAACACTTATAAAGCAGCTAAAACAAGTGAAACTATTAAGGCTACTAAAGTCTTGAATGGTAAAGCCCTTGAAGCTGGTAAATATGAGTTTGAACTTAAAGAAGGTGACACAGTCGTTGACACAGCTACAAACGCTGCAGACGGAACTGTTACTTTCAAAGAAATTGAGTACAACGAAGCAGGTAGCCACACTTACACTATCTCAGAAAAAGCAGGTAGCGAAGCAGGTGTGACATACGACACTACTAAACACGAAGTGACAGTTGAAGTTGTTGACAACGGTGCAGGCAAACTTGTTGCAACTGCAACTAACAACAACCCAACCTTCACCAACACATATAAAGCAGCTACAACAACAGCTACTATCACAGCTACTAAAGTCTTGAATGGTAAAGCTCTAGAAGCTGGTAAATATGAGTTTGAACTTAAAGAAGGTGACAAAGTAATCGGAACAGCTACAAACGCTGTAGACGGTACAGTTACTTTCGCAGGTATCGAGTACAAAGAAGCTGGTGAGCACACTTACACTATCTCTGAAAAAGCAGGTAACGAAGCAGGTGTGACTTACGATAAATCTACTCACAATGTAACAGTAAAAGTTACAGATAATGGTCAAGGTCAACTTGTTGCGACTGTAACTGACAACAACCCAACCTTCACCAACACTTATGTTGCATCTTCAACACAAGTAATCTTCACAGCTAAGAAAATCTTGAAAGATAAAGAACTTGCAGAAGGTCAGTTTAAGTTTGAACTTAAAGAAGGTAACGAAGTAATCGAAACAGCTACAAACGCTGCAGACGGTACTGTTACTTTCAAAGCAATTAAGTACGCAGCAGCAGGTGAGCACACTTACACTATTACTGAAGTAAAAGGTGACGATAAGAATATCAAATATGATGAAAATTCTTACGAAGTGACAGTAAAAGTGACAGATAATGGTGCAGGCCAACTTGTAACAACAGTTACAGGCAACAACCCAACAATCACTAACACGTATACTGAACCGAAAAAAGAAGAACCTAAGGAAGGTCCTAAGGAAGATCCTAAGGGTGAACAGCCTAAGGGAGATTTGCCAAATACTGGTGGATCAGACTTTACAGTATTCTCTACTATTCTTGGTCTAGTTCTTGCAGCTTTGGCAGGACTTGTATACCGTGCTAAAAAAGTTGACTAATCTCAACTTTGAATAACTAAAAAAGATGGCGACTGTTTTACGGTTCCATCTTTTTGTTTTGGATAGTTTATAATAATCTTCGCAACTCGTTCCCTTTTCCTTTAAAAAAATCAAAAATTTCGGTATAATAGTCAAAGATAGTCAAGGTTCAAAGAAGGAGTTTGATTTACTATGAGATTAAAAAATACATCAGATCATATCGAAGCCTATATCAAGGCGATTTTAGACCAATCTGGTATCGTGGAATTGCAGCGGAGCCAGTTGGCAGATACCTTCCAGGTTGTACCGAGTCAGATCAACTATGTCATCAAGACACGCTTTACGGAAAGTAGAGGTTACTTAGTTGAGAGTAAACGAGGTGGTGGAGGCTACATTCGCATAGGGCGTATTGAGTTTTCCAGTCATCATGAGATGCTCCGCGATTTGCTTTACTCGATTGGTGAGCGAGTTAGTCAGGAGATCTATGAGGATATTCTCCAGCTTTTGGTGGAGCAGGACTTGATGACCAAGCAGGAAATGACCTTGCTGACTTCAGTAGCAACGGATCGTGTCCTAGGAGAAGAATCCTCAGTTGTCCGTGCCAATATGCTCCGACAGCTATTACAAGAGGTAGATAGAAAAGAGAAGTAAGATGAACTATTCAAAAGCATTGAATGAATGTATCGAGAGTGCCTACATGGTTGCGAGCCATTTTGGAGCCCGTTACCTAGAGTCTTGGCATTTATTGATTGCCATGTCCAATCACAGTTACAGTGTGGCAGGTGCAACTCTAAATGATTATCCTTATGAAATGGATCGTTTAGAAGAGGTTGCGTTGGAACTGACTGAAACGGATTATAGCCAAGACGAAACTTTTACGGAATTGCCCTTTTCCCATCGTTTAGAAGTTCTCTTTGCAGAAGCAGAGTATGTAGCCTCAGTGGTCCACGCAAAGGTGCTAGGGACAGAACATGTCCTCTATGCGATCTTGCATGACGGCAATGCCTTGGCAACTCGCATCTTGGAGAGAGCAGGCTTTTCTTATGAAGACCAGAAAGATCAGGTCAGAATTGCTGCTCTTCGTCGTAATCTAGAAGAGCGTGCAGGATGGACAAGAGAAGATCTCAAGGCTTTGCGTCAACGTCATCGCACAGTAACTGATAAGCAAAATTCTATGGCCAATATGATGGGCATGCCTCAAGCTCAAAGTGGTGGTCTAGAGGACTACACGCATGACCTAACGGAGCAAGCGCGTTCTGGCAAGTTAGAGCCAGTTATAGGTCGAGACAAGGAAATCTCACGTATGATTCAGATTTTGAGTCGGAAGACCAAGAACAATCCGGTCTTGGTTGGAGATGCGGGTGTCGGGAAAACAGCTCTGGCACTTGGTCTTGCTCAGCGTATTGCTAGTGGGGATGTACCTGCGGAAATGGCAAAGATGCGCGTTTTGGAGCTTGATTTGATGAATGTTGTTGCGGGGACACGTTTCCGTGGAGATTTTGAAGAGCGTATGAACAATATCATCAAGGATATCGAGGAAGATGGCAAAGTAATCCTCTTTATCGATGAACTCCACACCATCATGGGTTCTGGTAGCGGTATTGACTCGACTCTGGATGCAGCTAATATCTTGAAACCAGCCTTGGCTCGTGGAACTTTGAGAACGGTTGGTGCAACCACTCAGGAAGAATACCAAAAACACATCGAAAAAGATGCTGCCCTTTCTCGTCGGTTTGCCAAAGTGACGATTGAAGAGCCTAGTATGGCAGATAGTATAACCATTTTGCAAGGTTTGAAGGCTACCTATGAGAAACATCACCGTGTGCAAATCACAGATGAAGCTGTTGAAACAGCTGTTAAGATGGCGCATCGTTACTTAACTAGTCGTCACTTGCCAGACTCTGCTATCGACCTCTTGGATGAAGCGGCAGCAACAGTGCAAAACAAATCCAAGCATGTGAAAGCAGACGAATCCGACTTGACTCCAGCTGACAAGGCCCTGATGGATGGCAAGTGGAAACAAGCTGCCCAGCTAATCGCAAAGGAGCAGGAAGTCCCTGTCTATAAAGACTTGGTAACAGAATCTGAAATTTTGACTACCTTGAGTCGCTTGTCAGGTATCCCAGTCCAAAAACTGACGCAAACGGATGCCAAGAAATACCTTAATTTGGAAGCGGAACTGCACAAACGTGTCATTGGCCAAGATCAAGCTGTTTCAAGCATTAGCCGTGCCATTCGCCGCAACCAGTCAGGAATTCGTAGTCACAAGCGTCCGATTGGTTCCTTTATGTTCCTAGGGCCGACAGGAGTCGGTAAGACCGAATTGGCAAAGGCTCTGGCAGAAGTCCTCTTTGATGACGAATCAGCCCTTATCCGCTTTGATATGAGTGAGTATATGGAGAAATTCGCAGCTAGCCGTCTCAATGGAGCACCTCCTGGCTATGTGGGCTACGAGGAAGGTGGGGAGTTGACCGAGAAAGTTCGCAACAAACCATACTCTGTACTCCTCTTTGACGAGGTAGAGAAGGCCCACCCAGACATCTTTAATGTCCTCTTGCAAGTCTTGGACGACGGTGTCTTGACAGATAGCAAGGGACGCAAGGTTGACTTTTCAAATACCATTATCATCATGACGTCAAACCTTGGTGCGACAGCCCTTCGTGATGACAAGACTGTTGGCTTTGGTGCTAAAGACATTCGTTTTGACCAGAAAAATATGGAAAAACGAATCTTTGAAGAGTTGAAAAAAACTTATCGACCAGAGTTTATCAACCGTATTGATGAAAAGGTGGTCTTCCACAGCTTAGATAGCAAACACATGCAAGAAATTATCAAGATTATGGTTAAACCATTGATTGCTAGCCTGGCAGAGAAGGGCATCGACTTGAAACTGCAAGCTTCAGCGTTGAAGTTACTAGCAAGCCAAGGATATGATCCAGAAATGGGAGCTCGCCCACTTCGCAGAACACTGCAAACAGAAGTGGAAGACAAGTTGGCAGAACTCCTCCTTAAGGGAGAACTGGTAGCAGGCAAGACCCTCAAGATTGGTGTCAAAGCAGGTCAGTTAAAATTTGATATTGCTTAAAAATGGAGAGTCAGGAGTAATCCTGGTTCTTTTTTGCTACTTTTTTATAAAAAATGATAAAAAACTATTGACAAAACAAAAATATAGTATATAATAAAAACATAAAAAATAAAAAATAAAAATATCAAAAAGTATAAAAAGGTAAAACGTTTATGAAAAAGAAAACAGCAGTGGTGTTTGGGACCTTTGCCCCTCTCCATCAGGGGCATATCGATCTGATCCAGCGAGCAAAGCGTCAGTGTGACCAGGTCTGGGTAGTCGTGTCAGGCTATGAGGGAGACAGAGGGGAGCAGGTAGGTTTAAGTCTGCAAAAACGATTTCGCTATATCAGAGAGGCTTTTCGTGATGACGAATTGACCTCTGTCTGCAAGCTGGATGAGACCAACCTTCCCCGTTACCCTATGGGCTGGCAGGAGTGGTTGGACCAGATGTTAGCGGAGATTTCCTATGATGAAAACCAGCAAGAACTGACTTTCTTTGTAGGAGAAGAAGAATACCAGCAAGAACTAGCTAAACGTGGATTTTGCACCGTCTTGCAAGAAAGAAAGTTTGGTATCTCAGCGACTATGATTAGAGAAAATCCAAGCAAATATTGGAAATACATCGCACAACCCTTCCGTCGTCAGTTTACCAAGAAAGTCTTGATTATGGGAAGTGCTAGCAATGGGAAGACCACTCTGGCCAAGGATTTGGCAAGGTATTACGATGCACCCGTTAGTCTGGAATACGCGCGTGAGTACCAGATCAAAAACAATGTCCGCGACGATGAATTGACTCCAAAAGATTACTATTATCTCCTTTTAGGGCAGTATGACCAGACCTCCAAGCTAATCGATAGCAATGCCAATCGAGGTCTAGTGATTGCCGATACCAACTCCTTGGTAACCAAGGGTTACTATGACTATTATATGGAGACTGAGGACCAAGGGGACTTATCAGGAGAAACCTTTGACAATCTCTTTGTTTCGATCTTAGCCAAGGAAAAATGGGATTTGATTCTCTTTGTGCAGCCTGTTGGCTCCTATGTCAATGACGGATTTAGAGATATGACCATGGCAGAAGACCACATTCGCTACAGTTTTTCCCAGCATCTGGATCAGATGAGGGAGCGATACTTAACGACTATTCCTTTAGTTTATCTAGCAGAGGATTATCTAGGCAATTATGAAGCAGCAAAAGTGGCTATCGATGCCATTTACCAAGCAGATTAGGAGAAAATTATGAAAACAGTAACTAAAAAAATCACACAATTTATCGAAAACTTTAAAAATGTCCATGCCGAAGCTCGCAAAATTGGTTTTGCAGGAATCATGCGCTTGCTCTGGAAAGATCTCTTTGTCGGCCGGAGCCTTTTCCAGTGGTTGTATCTCATCGCCCTGTCAAGTGTTCCCTTGCTCTTAGAGTTCACGCAAAATACAGAAAGCCATGACTGGCTGAGCTTGTTTGCATCTTGGACTGGGATTGTCTGTGTTATCTTGGTAGCGGAAGGTCGTGCAAGCAATTATCTCTTTGGGGCCATTAACTCTGCTATCTATTTGATCTTGGCCATGAATGCGACTTTTTATGGAGAAGTTTTGACGACTGTTTACTTTTTTGTCATGCAGCCGATTGGTCTCTATGCTTGGTTGTCCAATCGTATCAATGACCAAGGAAAACCAGAAGAATCCCACTTTGAAGCTAAGAAATTATCTGTTCTTGACTGGCTCAAGTACTTGGCCTTGACTGCCATTATCTGGATTGGTATGGGCTTGGCTTATCAAAGTATCAATAGTGCTCGACCTTTCCGTGACAGTGTAACCGATGCGACCAATGGTGTTGGTCAGCTCTTGATGACACGTCTTTACCGCGAGCAATGGATTTTCTGGATTGCAACCAATCTCTTTAGTATCTACCTCTGGTGGGGTGAAAATATCCACATCCAAGGGATGTACTGGGTTTACACACTGAACAGTCTAGTGGGTTGGTACCAATGGACTAAGGCAGTTCGAAAGGAGGCATAAGATGGCAGATACGATAATTCCAGCCGGGATGACGGAAAAAGAATATTATGAAATCCATGCCAGTCAGGAGGAGTTTTTAGACTGGTACTACAAGCAGGAACTCCCTCAATACGAAAAACCAAGTGTGACAGTGGATATGGTAGCCTACTGCTTTGTTGAAGGAAAGATCAAGCTCTTATTAATTCGCCGCAAGGCCCACCCTTATCAGAACTGTTTAGCCTTAGTTGGAGGCTTTATGGACAAGGGAGAAGATGCTGCACATGCCTGTCAGCGCGAGGTGAGAGAAGAAGTCAATCTCGATCTACCTTTGGAGAAAATCGAGCAATTAATGACCGTATCGACTCCCGAGCGTGATCCACGGGGCTGGACAGTGACCATTGCCCACTTAGTGTACCTACCTAGTCGTGCATTAGACCTCGTTCAGGCTGGAGACGATGCCAAGGATGTCGTTTTCGTAGATGTCGACTTTCAGACGGGCAAATGCTTCCTAGAGGGGGGTGAGCTGGACGAGCAAGCCTTCGCCTTTGACCATTATGCCATTATCCAAGAATCCATCAAACGAATCCAAGGCCGTCTCGACTGGAATCCGACCTTCCTTTATCTGCTGGAGGAGGAGTTCACTGTCTACGAGGGGACTGAACTGGTCAATCTCATCAACCCTGGTCGCCCAATTGTCAGCAATAACTTTCTCGTAAAATACGGAGAATATGTAGAAGAAGTCGGACTCAAACGAGTACCCAAAAAGAAACCAAGAAAAACCTATCGATTGAAATAAAAAACGAGGCCGGGAACTTTTCCCGACCTTTTTATTTATCATCATTTTTTATGAATGGCTATCTTTCTTAGGATTACTCAATAGTGATGCAAAAAATAGGACTCTAATCTAAAAAATTTTCTATTTTTTCGTTTCGATTACGAATAAAGATAGTAGAGAGAAATTTTTTAAAATAGTTTCTCTAAATAGTTGACAGATTCAAGGCTTAATGTTACAATTATATTACAAAAAGATTTCTTATCATTTCAAAAATGTTACAAAGGAGTAGAAAAATGAAAAAGAAAACCTATATCAAATTGATGGCAGCGACTGTATTGGCTTCTACCTTGCTACTGGGAGCTTGTGGAAATAAAAACGAAACCACTCAAAGCAGCAGCTCTGCAAAAACAAGTCAATCATCAAGTTCTAAAGCAGCTTCTTCTAGCAAAGAAAGCAAGACTCAAAAATCTTCAAGCTCAGCTTCATCAGAAAAGGCTCAGGCATCTTCTGGTCAGTCTTCTACAACGCCAGATCAGTCACAAGCGAAACCAGCACCTGAATCAAGACAAGAACAAGCAGCTCCTAGTCAACAAGCCCCTTCTCAGGCTCCATCAACTCAGCAAGGCTCTCAAGCCCAGTCTAACCAGTCAGGCTATGATCCAACAACTGACCGCCAACTTCAAGACAAGCAAGCTGAACACAACAAACGCTATAAGGGTGTTTTAACCATGGTCGATGGTGATTTCTCAGCAGCAGCAGGCAACTGGAAGGGAGCGAATGGCGAAACTATTACAGTTTCATCAGGGGGCCAATTTACAGTAGAAACTGCAGATGGAAAGAAAGAAAACTATTTTATCAGAGGCTACTCTTACACTCTTGATGATGGCAAGTATAATGCCAAAATCGGTGGCGGAAAAATCATCCAAATTACAACAGGTGCGGATGGTAAAGTTTCAAGCGTTGCCTTGATTCAATAATAGTATCTAGGTTTTCCTAGGAGCTAAAAAACCGTAAACTCACGCGAGTTACGGTTTTTTTGTGTATTATGCTTTGTCTAATTGCAAGAGGGCTTCAATCTCTGCTAGGGTGTTAGCTTGTGAAATGGCTCCACGAAGTTTGGCAGCGCCTGATGTTCCTCGGAGATAGTGCGGAGCGAGGCCGCGGAATTCACGAACAGCTACGTTTTCTCCTTTGAGGGTAATCAAGCGTTTCAAGTGCTCGTAGGCGATTTTCATCTTGTCTTCAAATGTCAAGTCAGGGAGAATTTCTCCTGTTTCAAAGTAGTGGTTGATCTGGTTGAAGAGATAGGGGTTCCCCATGGCTGCGCGACCAATCATGACAGCGTCAGCCCCGACTTCTTCGATACGCTGTTTAGCTTCTTGTACCGTACGGATATCACCATTTGCGATAAATGGAATCTTGGTCAAAGCTTGAGCAACCTTGTGTAGGGTCTCGAGGTCTGCATGACCTGTGTACATTTGTTCGCGGGTACGGCCATGCATAGCGAGAGCAGAGACACCTGCAGCCTCAGCAGCTAGGGCATTCTCCACAGCTAGGGATGGATCAGACCAGCCTGTACGCATTTTGACAGTGAGGGGGATATCAAGGACAGATTGGACCTTATTGATAATAGAGTAGATCTTGTCTGGGTCCTTGAGCCACATAGCGCCAGCTTCATTCTTCACGATTTTGTTAACTGGGCAGCCCATGTTGATATCGACGATATCGGTCTTAGTATTTTCTTGGATGAATTCTGCTGCGCGTGCGAGGCTGTCTTCATCGCTACCAAAAAGTTGGATAGAGACTGGGTTTTCACCTTCATCGATATGAAGCATATGCAGAGTTTTTTCGTTGTTGTATTGGATTCCCTTGTCAGAGACCATTTCCATTACAACGAGTCCAGCCCCGAGCTCTTTTGCGATGGTACGAAAGGCTGAGTTGGTGACACCAGCCATGGGTGCTAAAACGGTACGATTGGGAATCTCAACATTGCCAATCATAAAAGGTGTATTAAGATTTGTCACGAATGAGTTCCTCCAGATCGTTTTCATCAAAGTTGTAAGTCGTTTGGCAGAATTGACAAGTGATTTCTGCCCCGTGGTCTTCCTCTTTCATTTCTTCAAGGTCTGAGCTTGGAAGGCTGGCAAGAGCGTTCATAAAACGGTCTTTGCTGCAGTCACATTGGAAACGAATTTCTTCTTCAGAAAGATGTTTGTAGGATTCGTCACCATAGATGGCCTTGAGAAGGGCTTCGATATGGTCATCGCTTTCCAGAAGAGTTGAGATGGCTGGCATTTCTTGGATGCGTTTCTCAAAGCGAGCAATCTCCTCTTCCTTGGCTCCTGGCAATACTTGGAGAAGGAAGCCGCCTGCAACCTTGACCTTGTCGTCTTTATCCAAAAGGACATTGAGGCCGACTGCTGAAGGGGTTTGTTGGCTTTCTGTCAGGTAATAGGCCAAGTCTTCACCGATTTCCCCAGAGATGAGGGGAGTCATGGAGTTGTAGGGATTTCCAGTACCATAGTCTGTGATAACGAGAAATTGGCCATTGCCGACAAAAGGTCCGACTAGGACTTCACCCGTTGCAGTCTTTTTGATGTCAACACCAGGATTTTGAACGTAGCCTTTGACGTTGCCCTTGGTATCTGCAACTGTGATGATGGCACCGAGAGAGCTCGTTCCAAGAACTTTTACAGTAATCTTGGTATTTCCTTTTTCATTGGCTGCGAGAATCTGGCTAGCGATAAGGGTGCGACCAAGTGCGACGGTTGAACTGGCTTGAGTTTGATGTTTTTCTTGAGCAGTGCGGACGGTTTCCGTGCTATCAAGGACAAAAGCACGAAAGGCTCCGCTTTCTGATATAGTTTTAATAATTTTATCCATAGCTACTATTTTAGCATAAAAAAGCTCAAAGGGGGAGCCGTGTGTTTGCTGTTAATTTTTAAACTGTTTAATTTGTGATAACTAGTATAGGGGATTTATAGTAATGGGAATTTTTATTGATGTCAAACATTAATATTTTAACTTATCTTAAAATAAGCTAAAACCATTTTTTAAGTTATGGTAAACAGTTGAAAAAAGGTTGATAAAGTGGTAAAATGTTAGGAAGATAAGATAGTAATTGCTGATTTGCATAGCTTTTCTGAAAATTTACAAAAAAGAAGTCGAATATGAAAAAAAAGAGAACATTTTATATTTTTTGTGCTCAAACATTTCTGTATTTCGTTATTTTGCTTGGTTTGCTTTATTTTTTTAGTTACCTTGGACAGGGGCAAGGTGGCTTTATCTATAACGAATTTTAACTCAAAGGAGAAAACCTATTGTGTCAAATAAATCCATAGTTGATATGATTGAAACGATTGAGCACTTTGCTCAGACACAAGCCAGTTATCCAGTTTACAATGTTTTGGGGCAAGAGCATACTTATGGTGATTTGAAGGCTGATTCGGATAGTTTGGCTGCAGCTATCGACCAACTAGGCTTGCCTGAGAAATCTCCAGTCGTCGTTTTTGGTGGTCAGGAATATGAGATGTTGGCTGCCTTTGTAGCGCTGACTAAGTCAGGTCATGCCTACATTCCAATTGACAGCCATTCGGCCTTGGAACGAGTTTCTGCTATCGTAGAAGTTGCAGAGCCAAGCTTGATTATTGCCATCTCAGATTTTCCATTAGAGCAAACTAGCACACCGATGCTGAATTTAGAGCAAGTCCATGAAGCTTTTGCTCAAGCTTCCAGCTACGAGATGACCCATCCAGTCAAGGGGGATGACAACTACTACATCATCTTTACTTCTGGTACGACTGGTAAGCCTAAGGGAGTGCAGATTTCCCATGATAATCTCCTCAGCTTTACCAACTGGATGATTACAGATAAGGAATTTGCGACGCCAAGTCGTCCACAAATGCTGGCTCAGCCCCCTTATTCTTTTGACCTATCTGTCATGTACTGGGCGCCAACCTTGGCACTGGGTGGCACGCTTTTCGCTCTTCCTTCAGCCATTACTCAGGACTTCAAAAAACTCTTTGCGACCATCTTTTCACTGCCGATTGCTATCTGGACCTCAACACCGTCCTTTGCAGATATGGCCATGTTGTCAGAAGACTTTAACAGTGAGAAAATGCCAGGAATCACGCATTTCTACTTTGATGGAGAAGAATTGACGGTTAAAACAGCTCAAAAACTACGTGAGCGATTCCCAAATGCTCGTATTATCAATGCCTACGGTCCAACAGAAGCGACAGTAGCTTTGTCAGCAGTTGCTGTAACAGACGAGATGTTGGCGACTCTCAAACGCCTACCAATCGGCTATACCAAGGCGGATTCTCCAACCTTTATCATTGATGAGGAAGGTAAGAAAGTTCCAAATGGTGAACAGGGAGAAATCATCGTTTCTGGGCCAGCTGTTTCAAAAGGCTATATGAATAATCCTGAAAAAACGGCAGAAGCTTTCTTTGAGTTCGAAGGTCTTCCGGCCTACCATACAGGAGATGTAGGAACCATGACGGATGAAGGTTTGCTTCTCTATGGTGGACGCATGGATTTCCAGATTAAGTTTAATGGTTATCGCATTGAGCTTGAAGATGTCTCTCAAAACCTCAACAAGTCTCGCTTTATCGAGTCTGCTGTTGCGGTCCCACGTTATAACAAGGATCACAAGGTGCAAAATCTACTGGCCTATGTCATCCTAAAGGACGGCGTTCGCGAGCAGTTTGAGCGTGATATCGATATTACCAAGGCTATCAAGGAAGACTTGGCAGATATCATGATGTCTTATATGATGCCATCGAAATTCCTTTATCGGAACAGCCTACCGCTGACTCCTAATGGTAAGATTGACATCAAAGGCTTGATCAATGAGGTAAACAGCCGATGATGGAATTTTTCAAACAGTTTCCTCATTTGGAACCTTATGGTGGCCTTCAGTACTTTTTATACGTAATTGTTGCGACTTTACCTATCTTCATCGGTCTCTTTTTCAAGAAACGTTTTGCCTTGTACGAGGTGCTCGTTAGTCTCTTCTTTATCGTCACCATGTTGGTCGGTGGAAAGACGAATCAAATAAGCGCTCTTATCCTTTATGTTATCTGGCAAGTGTTGCTTGTATTTTTCTACAAAAGGTACAGGAAAAAGCGGGATAGTAAATGGATATTTTACCTAGTTAGCTTTTTATCTCTATTGCCAATCGTCTTTGTGAAAGTATCTCCTGCTATTCATGGACCTCAATCTTTGTTTGGCTTTTTAGGGATTTCTTACTTAACCTTTCGTGCAGTTGGGGTTATCGTTGAGTTGAGAGACGGTGTCATCAAGGATTTAACGATCTGGCAATTCTTACGTTTTCTTCTCTTTATGCCGACTTTCTCAAGTGGTCCCATTGATCGTTTTAAACGCTTCAATGAAAATTACGAGACCATTCCTGAACGGGATGAGTTGATGGACATGCTAGAAGAGGCTGTCAAATATATCATGCTGGGCTTCCTCTACAAGTTTATCTTGGCTCACATTTTAGGAGAGACATTATTGCCTCCGTTGAAAAATTTGGCCTTGCAGACAGGTGGTTTCTTTAACCTCTACGCTTTAGCGGTCATGTACACCTTTGGTCTGGAGCTCTTCTTTGACTTTGCGGGCTACTCTATGTTTGCCTTAGCTATTTCAAACTTGATGGGTATTCATAGTCCTATCAACTTTAACAAGCCCTTTTTGTCAAGGGATTTAAAAGAGTTTTGGAATCGCTGGCACATGAGTCTGTCTTTCTGGTTCCGTGACTTTGTCTTTATGCGGATGGTCATGGTGTTGACCAGAAAGAAGGTCTTTAAAAATCGCAATGTGACCTCAAGTGTAGCCTATATTCTCAATATGCTGATTATGGGATTTTGGCATGGTATGACCTGGTACTATATCGCCTATGGACTTTTTCATGGGATTGGGCTGGTCATCAATGACGCTTGGGTTCGTAAGAAAAAAGCGCTCAATAAAGAACGGAAAAAAGCTGGAAAGGGTTCCTTACCTGAGAATCGCTGGATTCAGTTGCTTGGCATGGTTGTCACCTTCCATGTCGTGATGGTTTCATTCTTAATCTTTTCTGGATTTTTGAATGATTTATGGTTTAAAAAATAAAAGGATATGAAAAATGGATATCAAATCAGAAGTTATCGAAATTATTGATGAGTTGTTTATGGAAGATGTTTCTGACATGATGGATGAAGATCTTTTTGATGCTGGTGTCTTGGATAGCATGGGAACGGTTGAATTGATTGTTGAGATTGAAAACCGTTTTGACATTCGTGTTCCAGTGACGGAGTTCGGTCGTGATGACTGGAATACGGCTAATAAAATCGTAGCAGGTATTACGGAGTTGAAGAATGCTTAAACGCTTGTGGCTGATTTTCGGGCCTCTGCTTCTTGCTAGTTTTCTTGTCTTCTTACTAATCTTTTTCTATCCGAACAATCCAAGTCATAATTTGACTGAAGAAAAATATTCTGCAGCAGCGATTAGTTCGGAGAGCTTTAAAGAGAGAAGCCAAAAAGTGAGAGCCTTTACGGAACCCAATATGCGCTTTATTCCTTTTTTTGGCTCAAGTGAGTGGATTCGTTTTGATAGCATGCACCCAGCGGTCTTGGCGGAGAAGTATAGCCGTCCCTACCGTCCTTACTTTTTGGGGCAAGCAGGAGCAGCTTCTCTCAATCAGTATTTTGGCATGCAGCAAATCTTACCAGAAATCGAGGAAAAACAGGCAGTATTTGTCATTTCGCCTCAGTGGTTTACAGAGGAGGACTATGAGCCAGCCTTCTTCCAAAACTACTTTAACAACGATCAGTTGACAGCCTTTCTAGAAAATCAATCGGGAGATATTGCAGCCAAACATGCGGCTAAACGTCTCTTAAAGCAAAATCCAGGAGTCTCTATGAAGGGTATCGTTGAGAAGCTGTCAAAGGGTGAGGAATTATCAGAGGTCGACCATGCTATTATCAAGGCATTTGCGCGTTTTAATGAGCGTCAGGCTTCGCTATTTGGGCAATTTTCCATTCGAGGAAAACTCAAGTACAAGGAACATGTGGAGAACTATTTAAAAGATCTTCCGGATCAATTTTCTTATGAAGAGTTAGAAAAAATTGCTCGAAAGGATGCAGAAGCCAATACCAATAATAACGATATGGGAATTGAAAATCAATTTTATAAGACTCAGGTGAAAGACTACCTCGAGAAGTATAAGGGCTATCAAAAAAATTACAATTTCCTCAAGTCGTCTGAATACAATGATTTGCAGTTGGTTCTCAATCAATTTGCCAAATCAAAGGTCAATGTCCTTTTTGTGATCCAGCCTGTCAATAAAAAATGGATGACCCATACAGGGCTCAGCGAGGAAATGTACCAACATGCTGTTGAAAAAATTCGTTACCAGTTAGAAAGTCAAGGTTTCACCAACATTGCTGACTTTTCTAAAAAAGGTGGAGATCCCTACTTTGTCAAGGATACGATTCACATTGGTTGGTTGGGTTGGCTAGCTTTTGATAAGGTTGTCAATCCCTTCTTAACGGATCCGACCCCAGCTCCAGACTATAAAATGAATGACCGCTTCTTCAGTAAGGACTGGGCGACCTATGATGGGAACATCAAAGATTTCCAATAAAATAAGTTAAAAGTTTGGGATTTGAACCCAAGCTTTTTTGTTTAAATGGCGAATATTTAAGATGCAAATAGGTCAAAAGTTTCAAAATTTTTAGAAATAGCGTATAATATAAAAGAGAAAAAGAAAAGAAAGGGATTTTAAAATGAACAAACGTTCTTTGTTACCTGTCTTGTCGACAGCCCTGTTAGCTCCAGCCTTCTTAGCTGGACAAGTCTATGCTGAAGAAGCAACAACTCCTGCAGAAAGTTCAGCTGTTGTAGCGACTCCTGCTACGTCGGCGACTCCAGCTCCTGTTGAGAGCCCTGCGGTACCGGAAACTTCAGCAACTTCAGAAGCGGTTGCACCTGCAGAAACTCCGACAGCTCCTGCTGAATCTCCTAAAAGCGAAGAAAAGGACACCGTTATCTTACACACCAATGATGTCCATGGTCGTATTGTAGAGGAAAAGGGAGTAATTGGTGATGCTAAGTTAGCGACTGTCATTGAGCAGGAACGCGCGAAATCAAATCAAACGACTCTCGTCGTAGATGCGGGAGACGCCTTCCAAGGTTTACCGATTTCCAACTCTACAAAGGGTGAAGCACGCGCTGAAATTCTTAATAAGATGCAGTATGATGCCATGGCAGTAGGAAATCATGAGTTTGACTTTGGTTTAGACGAAGCTAAGAAATACAAGGAAATCTTGAAATTCCCATTACTTAGTTCAAATACCTACGTCAATGGTGCTCGTCTCTTTGAAGCTTCTACAATCGTTGATAAAGATAAGACTGTGGAAGGTGATGAGTTTGTTGTAATCGGCGTGACAACACCTGAAACAGCTACCAAAACTCACCCTAAAAATGTCAAGGGGGTAACTTTTACAGATCCAATCTCTGAAGTCAATAAGGTCATCGAAGAAGTTCAAGCCAAGGCTCGTGCAGAAGGTAAGGACTACAAACACTATGTTGTGCTGGCTCACTTGGGTGTGGATACCACAACCCCAGTCGAATGGCGTGGTTCAACTTTGGCAGAAGCCTTGTCTAAAAATCCTCGTTTGAAAGGGAAACGCGTAACAGTAATCGATGGTCACTCTCATACAGTAGAATCAACGACTTATGGAGACAATGTTACCTATAACCAGACAGGAAGCTACCTTCATAATGTAGGAAAAATCACCTACAAATCACGTCAGCTTTTGGGCAATCCAACTCAGATTCCGGCTGCTGATGCTAAAAAATTACCAGCTAATCCAACAGTTGAAAAACTAGTCAAAGACATTAAACAAAAATACGATGCTGAAAATGCTGTTGAAGTCGTTTCAAACAGCCCTGTAGAACTCAACGGAGATCGTGAAAATGTTCGGGTTCGTGAAACCAACCTCGGAAACGTCGTAGCAGACTCCCTCTATCAGTATGGTCAGACAGGATTTAGCCATCCGACTGACATCGCTGTGACAAATGGTGGTGGCTTGCGTGAAACCATCGCAAAAGGCAAACCGATCACTAAAGGAAATGTCATTGCCGTTCTTCCATTTGGAAATACCATCTCACAAATCCAAGTGACGGGGCAACAAGTATTGGATATGTTTGAAAAATCACTCGGATCTATCTTGCAGGTCGATAAGGATGGCAAGAAGGTCTTGGATGAGAACGGACAACCATTGTTAGAGCCAAGTGGTGGTTTCTTGCAAGTTTCAGGTGTGAAGGTTTACTATGATACCAACCTACCATCAGGTAAACGTGTCTTGGCCATCCAGATCAAAAACCGCACGACTGGTCGTTATGATCTCCTAGACCTCGCAAAAACCTACTATCTTGCAACCAATGATTTTCTAGCTGCGGGTGGTGATGGCTACACGATGTTAGGTGGCGCGCGTGAAGAAGGTCCTTCTATGGATGCAGCCTTTGAAGAATATTTAAAAACTGCTGATTTGACCCAGTATGAAAAGATCAATCCGAACTCACGGACGATTTCTGTGGATTCTAAAACCTTTAGTCTGCCAGTAGAAACGCCTCAAACGAATGCAGTTGCTAACGATGCGACTACAAATGTGCCATTGACTTATGAGGTGGCAGGTCAATTTAGCAAGAAGGCAGTTGTTTCAGAAAAAGCCCTCCCAAATACAGGAAGTGAACAATCCATCTTCTTGCTCTTGATGGGAATGGTAGCTGGTTTGGCAGGTATCTTATCGAGCCGAAAACCAAAGCAAAAATAGGTTAAATTTTACATCTAGAAGAGTCTAGGGAAACGCTTTTACGCCTTTTTCCCTTGACTCTTTTTTGGTTTATGATATAATTAACCAGTAAAGAATCGGTGGCTATCTATGTTTTTTACGAAAAGATAGCTTGGGAAGGAGTAACACATGAGACAGCTTGCACAGGAAATCGATAACTTTTTAAACGAGGTGATCTTGAGATCTGAGAACCAGCATGAAATTCTGATTGGGCATTGCACCAGTGATGTAGCCTTGACCAATACTCAGGAACACATCCTCATGCTCTTGTCAGAAGAATCCTTAACCAACTCGGAGTTGGCCCGTCGCCTCAATGTCAGTCAGGCGGCAGTAACCAAGGCTATCAAGTCTTTGGTCAAAGAAGGAATGTTAGAGACATCCAGAGATCCCAAGGATGCGCGTGTGATCTTTTACAAACTGACAGAGCTAGCTCGACCAGTAGCGGCAGAACACCACCATCATCATGAACACACGCTCTCAGCCTATGAACAAGTAGCGAATCAGTTTACTCCAAATGAACAAGAAGTCATCCAGCGGTTTTTAACTGCTTTAGTAGGAGAAATCAAATAATGCGGTATATTACAGTAGAGGACTTGTCTTTCTATTATGACAAAGAGCCTGTCCTCGAGCACATCAACTACAGTGTTGATAGTGGGGAGTTTGTCACCCTGACTGGTGAAAATGGAGCTGCCAAGACGACGCTTATCAAGGCGAGTCTAGGCATTTTGCAGCCGAGGCTTGGCAAGGTAACCATCTCAAAGACAAATACTCATGGGAAAAAGCTTAGAATAGCTTATCTTCCCCAGCAGATAGCTAGTTTTAATGCTGGCTTTCCAAGTACAGTTTATGAATTTGTCAAGTCGGGTCGCTATCCGCGAAAGGGCTGGTTCCGTCGCTTGAATGCCCATGATGAGGAGCATATCAAGGCTAGTCTAGATTCAGTTGGTATGTGGGAACACCGTGACAAACGAATTGGTTCCCTTTCGGGAGGGCAAAAGCAACGAGCAGTGATTGCCCGGATGTTTGCTTCTGACCCAGATATCTTTGTCTTGGATGAGCCGACGACAGGGATGGATGCTGGAAGCAAAAATGAATTTTACGAACTCATGCACCATAGTGCCCACCATCATGGCAAGGCTGTTTTGATGATTACCCATGACCCTGAGGAGGTCAAGGACTATGCGGATCGCAATATCCATCTGGTTCGTAACCAAGATTCGCCATGGCGTTGTTTCAACGTTCACGAAAGCGACCAGGAGGTGGACCATGCTTAGTTTGTTATCTTATGACTTCATGCAGCGTGCCTTCTTGGCGGTCATTGCCATGAGTCTCTTTTCTCCGGTTCTTGGGACCTTCCTTATCTTACGTCGTCAGAGTCTCATGAGTGATACTCTCAGTCACGTTTCCTTGTCAGGGGTTGCCTTTGGTCTGGTTTTGGGAATTTCTCCAACTATTTCAACCATTGCTATCGTCTTGATTGCTGCGGTCTTTCTGGAGTATCTCCGTACAGTCTATAAGAACTTTATGGAAATCGGGACAGCCATCCTCATGTCTACAGGGCTTGCAGTGTCTCTTATCGTGATGAGTAAGGGTAAAAGTTCGAGCTCCATGAGTTTGGACCAATATCTCTTTGGGTCTATTGTGACCATTAGCCAGGAGCAGGTGATTTTCCTCTTTGCCATTGCTGCGGTCGTTTTACTCTTGACTTTCTTATTCTTGCGACCAATGTATATCCTGACCTTTGATGAGGACACGGCCTTTGTGGATGGCTTGCCCGTTCGTACTATGTCCATCCTCTTTAACATGGTGACAGGGGTGGCCATTGCCCTTATGATTCCAGCAGCAGGAGCCCTTTTGGTATCGACCATTATGGTCTTGCCAGCTAGTATTGCCCTTCGTCTGGGGAAAAACTTCAAATCCGTTATGTTGCTAGCCAGTGCTATTGGATTTTTGGGAATGGTAGCAGGACTTTACATTTCCTACTATGCAGAAACCCCTGCCAGCGCTAGTATCACCATTATCTTTGTAGCTGTCTTTTTGTTAGTCAGCCTACTGAAACGTTTTATCAAATAGGAGAATGAAATGAAAAAAATTAGCTTACTACTAGCTAGTCTATGTGCCTTGTTTTTAGTGGCTTGTTCCAATCAAAAACAGGCAGATGGGAAGCTAAATATCGTAACAACCTTTTACCCTGTCTACGAATTTACCAAGCAAGTCGCAGGAGATACTGCTAATGTAGAACTTCTAATCGGTGCTGGTACAGAACCTCACGAATACGAACCGTCTGCCAAGGCAGTTGCCAAAATCCAAGACGCGGATACCTTTGTCTATGAAAATGAAAATATGGAAACTTGGGTTCCAAAATTGCTAGAATCCTTGGATAAGAAAAAAGTGAAAACCATCAAGGCGACAGGTGATATGCTGCTCTTGCCAGGTGGTGAGGAAGAAGAGGAAGGGCATGATCATGGTGGTGAGGGTCACCATCACGACTACGATCCCCACGTTTGGCTTTCTCCAGCACGCGCCATCAAACTGGTAGAGCATATCCGTGACAGTTTGTCAGCAGACTATCCTGATAAAAAAGAGACTTTTGAGAAGAATGCTGCTGCCTATATTGAAAAATTGCAAGCCTTGGATAAGGCCTACACAGATGGTTTGTCTCAAGCTAAACAAAAGAGCTTTGTGACCCAGCACGCCGCCTTTAACTACCTTGCCTTGGACTACGGTCTCAAGCAAGTATCCATCTCAGGTCTCTCACCAGATGCAGAACCATCAGCAGCACGTTTGGCAGAATTGACCGAGTATATCAAGAAAAACAAGATTTCTTATATCTACTTTGAAGAAAATGCCTCACAAACCCTCGCCAATACCCTCTCAAAAGAAACGGGCGTCAAACTAGATGTGCTTAATCCGCTAGAAAGTCTGACAGAAGAAGCAACCAAGGCCGGTGAGGACTATATCTCCGTCATGGAGAAAAACCTCAAGGCTTTGAAGCAGACAACAGACCAAGAAGGACCAGAAATCGAGCCTGAAAAAGCAGAGGATACGAAGACAGTTCACAATGGTTACTTTGAGGATGCAGATGTCAAAGACCGTACCTTGAGTGACTATGCTGGAAACTGGCAATCTGTCTATCCTTTCCTTGAAGATGGTACTTTCGATCAAGTCTTTGACTACAAGGCTAAGTTGACTGGCAAGATGACCAAGGATGAGTACAAGGCCTACTATAGAAAAGGCTACCAGACAGATGTGACCAAGATTAACATCACGGATAACACTATGGAATTTGTTCAAGGTGGCCAAAGTAAGAAATTCACCTACAAGTATGTCGGCAAGAAAATCTTGACTTATAAGAAAGGCAATCGTGGGGTGCGCTTCCTCTTTGAAGCGACAGATGCGGATGCTGGACAGTTCAAGTATGTTCAGTTTAGTGACCACAATATCGCCCCAGTTAAAGCAGAACATTTCCATATCTTCTTTGGAGGTACTAGCCAAGAAGCCCTCTTTGAAGAGATGGATAACTGGCCAACCTACTACCCAGATAACCTATCTGGACAAGAAATCGCCCAAGAAATGTTGGCGCATTGATGCAAGAGAGAATCCCGCAAATCTGCGGGATTTTTTGCTAGAAACGATTATCTGAGTAGGCTGTGGGTGTTATAGTACCACAGTTGTGCTGTTCACGATGTGATAAAGCAGTCATTTTCTACTTGCTGATTCTCACTAGCTGGCGAATACAAAAGCTACGATTGTACAAACTATAGAATCTTTTCAGGGGATTTAGGAAGTCATCTTAGTCATATTGACGCTGCTATCGCTTTTTGTTATAGTCAAGGAGAGAACAGTCTGGAACAATAGTTTATTCACAGTCTGTGGATAAGTCTAGGGGGAAATGACATATAACTCGGGGTGTTGAAGTATACTGATGATAGTTCTGTATATTAGTGACTTTCTGGAAAGCTAGTAGAAACCCTAGTACAGAGCTATTTGATAAAGGTCTGTTTAGGGTGACAGGTCCAAAGTCTAAGAGCTGGCTTCTGGAGAAGCTGGTTTTTAGGTATGCTTTCTTATCCACAAGTTGTGGATAACTTTGTGAACAAGAGAAAGAGATACGAGATGATGACGAAAATAAAACCACATGGACCATTACCAAGTCAGGCCCAGCTAGCTTATTTAGAGGATGAACTAGCTGCCTTTATCCATTTTGGTCCCAATACCTTTTATGACCAAGAATGGGGAAGTGGGCAAGAGGATCCCAAGCGCTTTAATCCAACCAAGTTGGATGCGCGTGAATGGGTTCGAGTACTAAAAGAAACAGGTTTTAAAAAGCTGATTTTGGTGGTGAAACACCACGATGGTTTTGTGCTCTACCCGACAGCCCATACAGATTATTCGGTTAAGGCCAGTCCTTGGAGGGATGGAAAGGGGGACTTGCTTCTCGAGGTTTCTCAAGCTGCAACAGAGTTTGACATGGATTTGGGAGTGTATTTGTCTCCTTGGGATGCCCACAGTCCCCTCTATCACGTGGACCGAGAAGCGGATTACAATGCCTACTATCTGGCTCAATTGAAGGAAATCTTGTCAAATCCTGCCTATGGGAATGCCGGTAAGTTCACTGAGGTGTGGATGGATGGTGCTCGAGGCGAAGGGGCCCAGAAGGTCAACTATGAGTTTGAGACTTGGTTTGAAACCATTCGTGACTTGCAGGGCGATTGTTTGATTTTCTCAACTGAAGGGACCAGTATCCGCTGGATTGGAAATGAACGAGGCTATGCAGGGGATCCCTTGTGGCAAAAAGTCAAGCCAGACCAGTTGGGGACAGAGGCGGAATTAGATTATCTACAGCACGGTGACCCCTCGGGAACGCTGTTTTCAATCGGTGAGGCAGATGTTTCTCTTCGGCCGGGCTGGTTTTACCATGAGGATCAGGATCCTAAGTCTCTGGAGGAGTTGGTCGAAATCTACTTTCACTCGGTAGGGCGGGGAACTCCACTCTTGCTTAATATCCCACCGAACCAAGATGGCCTCTTTGATGAAAAGGATATCCAGCGTCTCTATGAATTTGCTGCCTACCGTGACGAGCTATATAAAGAAGATTTGGCTTTGGGAGCCACGGTATCTGGCCCTGCTCTATCACCAGACTTTGCCTGTTCTCATCTGACAGATGGACGGAAGACCAGTTCTTGGGCAAGTGATGCAGAGTTGCCAATCCAATTAGAGCTCGATTTAGGGGCACCTAAAACTTTTGATGTGATCGAGCTGAGAGAAAATTTGAAGCTGGGGCAACGCATCGCTGCTTTCCATGTTCAGGTAGAGTTGGATGGTGTCTGGCAGGAGTTTGGTTCTGGCTATACTGTTGGCTACAAACGTCTCTTACGAGGATCAGTCGTTGAGGCGCAGAAGATACGTGTGACCATTACAGAGGCGCAGACTTTGCCTTTGTTGACCAAGATTTCGCTCTATAAAACACCTACCTTGTCGAAAAAAGAAGCTGTTCAGCAACTAGAGTTCTCAGAAAAAAGTCTGGCTGTGACCAAGGGAGAAAATGTCCACTTTACAGTGAAGCGAAGAAAATCTAGCAGTCCTTTGGAAGCTAAGATTTCGATTCAACCAGGGACAGGTGTGCATGGTGTCGCTTATCGGGACGAGATTCAAGTCCTTGCGTTTCAAGTTGGCGAGACTGAAAAAAGGCTGACGCTACCAACCTTGTATTTTGCAGGAGATAAAACCTTGGACTTTTATCTGAATTTGATGGTAGATGGGCAGCTGGTTGACCAGCTTCAGGTCCAAGTTTCATAAAAGAAGAACCTTTGCATGATGCAAAGGTTCTTTTGGTTATGAGTGACTTGGCAACCAGCTGAGGGTGAAGGTCAGTTGCTCAGCTTTCAAGAGGTCTTGGTGTTGGATGCTAGATACTGGGGTCTTGTCCAGTCGGCATTCTTTGACAAAGTTGAAATGGCTGTGGTTTTGCTCAGTATGAATATCCAACCATTTATTTTCCTTAGCCAGGTAGATACGGAGGTGGTCAAAGAGAGGGATTCCGAGATCATAGCTGGGTTTGCCCGGACAGATCGGGTAGAATCCAAGAGCTGACCAGATGTACCAGGCTGAGAGACTGCCATTGTCTTCATCGCCAGGATAGGCTTGCCAGCTTGGGTGAAAGGCTTTCTGACGCAAGGTTTTGATGAGTATAGCAGTGTAGTCAGGGTAGTCGCTGTAGCGAAAGAGATATGGAATGTGGAAGCTAGGCTGGTTAGAGATGGCGAGTTGTCCAAAGGGAGCTGTTGCCATCTCGCTCATTTCATGAATCTCGTAACCATAACCAGTCGTCTCAAAGAGGGGAGCATCCTGACAGGCTTTCAAAAGATAGTTGCTAAAGGCTTCTTTTCCGCCCATAAGTTGTCGCAAACCTGGGATGTCGTGGAGGACCCCTAAAGTTGCTTGAATGGCTGAGCATTCGGCGTAGTCGCGTCCCCAACTATAAGGAGAGAAGTCAGGGCGAAAGTTTCCTTGATTGTCTCGCGCTCGCATGTAGCCCGTTTCAGTGTCAAATAGATGGTGGTAATTTTGGGACGAAGTTCTATAAGTTTCCGCGATGTCATTCTGACCAAGCTTTTCGGCACAGTTGGCGATACAAAAGTCGCTATAGGCATAGTCTAGGGTGTGGCTGACGCTTTCGTGGTGGTCGGTAGAGAGGTAGCCCAGCTCTTGGTATTGGGCTAGTCCGTGACGACCATTGATCCTCAGAGGGTCGGACTTAGTGGCTGTTTTAAGCATAGCCTGGAGGAGTTCTTTCTCTAAATCGGGAGCCATGTCCTTGCAGGCGCTATCTGCGATAACGCCATCTAGCAGAGTACCAGGCATCATGCCACGTTCATCTGGAGCTAGCCACTTTGGAAGAAATCCGGTATTGCGGTAGCTATTGAGGAAGCCTTCTAAAAAGCGGTGGTAGTGTTCTGGTATGATAAGGGCAAAGAGGGGAAATGTAGTCCGGAAGGTATCCCAGAAACCATTGTTGCTAAAGAGGACACCGGGCTTGACAGTACCAGTAGCCAGATCCATGTGGATGGCTTGTCCTGATTCATTAACCTCATAAAAAGTCTGAGGGAAGAGGAAGAGTCTGTAAAGGCAGTGGTCAAAGAAGGTTCGGTCAGCCTCTCCTGTCTCGATAACGTCAAAACGATGGAGGAGTTCTTCCCAATCTGCTTTTGCATTTGCTTTGCAGTTATCAAAGTCCGTTTGAGGTAGATTAAGCAGAGCTTGAGATGGAGAGATAAAGGAAGTCGCTAGTTGGATCTCAGCATGACTGTCTGCTAAGTCAATTCGCCAGTCTCCCTCTTCTTGGCTGACAGCAAGAATATCTGTATTCATTTGTAGGGCAGTAAACAGTATCAGAGGACTTTTGTTGGTCTCTGTTTTACCTTCTTGTCTTAGGGCCAGAGTTCGCTTATCTACTTGCTCCACTGTCAGTTCATCTGCTGCGTGAAGATAGAGGGAGAGGGCTTTACCTTGCTTTTGCTCTAGGCGAATAGAAGCACCGTAGCAAGTCGGAGTAAGCTGGCTTTCAACTTGATAGCGCAGGGAGAAAATCTTCAGATAATGGGGTTGGAAAGAGGCTTTGTCCGTATCATAGGAAGACTGACGATGGAATAGGCTGTCTCCCACAAGCTGGCCTGTGACAGGTGTTAGGAGTAGCCAAGAATAGTCGCCAATCCAAGGACTTGGTTGATGAGTCAATCGAATCCCCTGAAAAATGGGCATATGTGGATCAAAGAACCAAGCTCCCTCCTGGTCACTAGTCTGGGGAACAAAATAATTCATCCCAAAAGGAACGCCCGTGTAAGGCAGGGTATTCCCCCGAGAAAAGGCATGTTTGCTGGCAGTTCCAAAGCGGGTATCGATGGTTTCAAGTAGTGGTTTCATAAAAAAGCTTTCTGTAGAGGTTTTTGTTTAGTATAACATGAAATTGCCAATAACCGAATTTTAAAAAGTAAATGCCCCTATAAATTTCGGTTAATAATTTACAAATATTCATTCTTTTGTTAGAATGGAGACAATAAAAAAGAAAAGGGGATTTTTTATGAGTGATTCGGTAAATAATGTGAATAACGAAGAATCTGTAGAGAAGGTTGAAAACACGCCTGTAGAGGACGTGGAGTCAGTTGATACTCAAGAACCAGAAACTGTGGAAGAAACTGCTTCTGAGCAAGCAAAAGATGACCAATCTGAAGAAGTGGTGGAAGAGAAAGATTCTAAGCCAGAACAGAAAGAAGATGCAAAAGCTTCAGCTGAGGCTTCAGTTCAACAAGTCGTTGAAAAAACCAAAGGATTGTTTGCAACGAAACGCAAAGAAATCATTGCAGCTCTTGTGGCAGTAGCCGTTATTATTGTGGCATTTGTGGGATACAATGTTATCCAGTCACAACCAAAAAGCTTAATTGGCGACGTCAAAGTTGAGTTTTCAGGTTATGAAGAATCTGGAACGGTAACTTATAATAGTCAAGATATTGCTGAGAAAGTAGCAGAAATAGCATACCAAAAAGTAGGCTTTAATAAGGATCAGGCAGCTGGTTTGGCTAAAAAAGACCCTATTATTTACGCAGAAGTGTCAAGAGATGGCAAGTTGGCGTCTAAATTGATGCAAGCAGAAGCGATGATTAGTAGTGTCCATTATGAATTTGACAAAACAAATGGTCTCAAAAATGGGGACGAAGTTACATTCACCGTAACAACAAGCTCAAAGAACTCACCATTTAAAGCTGAAAAGAAAACTTTCAAAGTTGAAAACTTGAAAGAATATGAGAAGGTATCAACGGCTGATTTGCTCAAAGAAACTCCTGTGACATTTACTGGATTTAATGGGTATGGTATAGCGTCTATTACAGAAAATCCTAATAAAGACGACTATTTCAACTTTGAAGATAACAAACGTCCGACAAACTTGAAGAACGGAGATACAGTTACTCTTACTGTTAGTGCGACCTATATCAATGAGTTAAAATCAAAAGGAAAAGTTGTTGACAACAATAAGGTCGAGGTGACTGTTGAAGGGTTGAAAGACTTAAAAGATGTGAAGAACTTTGCGGATCTTCTGAAAAAGAATGATGATTACAGCAAGTCTGAAAATCAAAATAGTTCCTTTAGCACCTACACTTTAGAGTCACAAGGCAGTTATTTGAAAGTCATCCCAGAAGAGAATAAAAAATCAAATGGGAAAGTTTCGTTGATAACAGTTTATAAAGTAACTTGGTCAAGTGGCAATTCAAAAGAAGTTCGTTACAAATACTATGGTTATCAAGCTTACCTTTTGAAGGACAATAATCTTGATCTTGATGCTGCTTCTAAAGTATCAAGTTGGGGATCAAAAGATTTAGAAGGTCTAAAAGCTGAACTGGCTACCGAAGGTTATAAGGTTTACGAAGAAAAGAAAAGTGAATAGAAAAGTTGGGGAGAGCCCCAACTTTTTTTTCATAAGTTTGTTTCAAAACGCCTTTAGTTTGTGTATATCTTTTGGAGGCGTTTTTTTTTATACTGAACATGAAACTTGTTTGAAAGAGGAAACTGCACGATGATTTATTCGAAAGAAATTGTTAGAGAATGGCTAGACCAAGTAGCAGAGCGGGCTAAGGACCATCCCGAGTGGGTGGATGTCTTTGAGCGTTGCTATACAGACACCTTGGACAATACGGTTGAAATCTTAGAAGATGGCTCTACTTTTGTCTTGACTGGGGATATTCCTGCCATGTGGCTTCGGGATTCGACAGCCCAACTCAGACCTTACCTTCATGTGGCTAAAAGAGATCCTCTCCTACGTCATACCATTGCAGGTTTGGTCAAGCGTCAGATGACCTTGGTGCTCAAGGATCCTTATGCTAACTCCTTTAACATTGAGGAGAACTGGAAGGGCCACCATGAGGCTGACCATACCGACCTTAATGGTTGGATTTGGGAACGCAAGTATGAGGTGGACTCGCTTTGCTATCCTTTGCAACTGGCTTATCTCCTTTGGAAAGAGACTGGCGAGACCAGTCAATTTGATGATACTTTTGTCGCAGCGACCAAGGAAATTCTCCATCTCTGGACGGTAGAACAAGACCACAAGAATTCACCTTATCGTTTTGTTCGGGATACGGACCGTAAGGAAGATACTCTGGTAAATGATGGCTTTGGACCTGACTTTGCAGTGACAGGTATGACCTGGTCAGCCTTCCGACCGAGTGATGACTGCTGCCAGTATAGCTACTTGATTCCGTCCAATATGTTTGCAGTAGTTGTCTTGGGGTATGTGCAAGAAATCTTTGCTACATTGGAACTAGATGATGGCGAGAGTATTATTGCTGACGCTGAGCGTCTCCAGTCTGAAATCCAAGAAGGCATCGAAAATTACGCCTACACAACCAACAGCAAGGGCGAAAAGATTTACGCCTTTGAAGTGGATGGTTTAGGGAATGCTAGCATCATGGATGACCCAAATGTACCAAGTCTGCTGGCGGCGCCTTATCTGGGTTATTGCGACATTGAAGACGAAGTCTATCAAGCCACTCGTCGCACCATTCTAAGCCCAGAAAATCCGTATTTCTACCAAGGTGAATACGCTAGCGGTCTCGGAAGTTCTCATACCTTCTATCGCTATATCTGGCCCATTGCCCTTTCTATCCAAGGCTTGACAACAAGAGATAAGGCAGAGAAGAAATTCTTACTCGATCAGTTGGTTGCCTGCGATGGTGGTACAGGTGTCATGCATGAAAGCTTCCACGTGGACGATCCAACTCTCTACTCTCGTGAATGGTTCTCCTGGGCAAACATGATGTTCTGTGAGTTAGTCTTGGATTACCTGGATATTCGCTAGTCAACTTTTTAGTTAGATAGAAATAAAAAATTTAAGTTAGAATGAGGTTTTACTTCATGGAAAATGTTGTTGTACATATTATCTCACATAGTCACTGGGACCGTGAGTGGTACTTGCCTTTTGAAAGCCACCGTATGCAGTTGGTGGAATTATTTGATAATCTTTTTGACCTTTTTGAAAATGACCCTGAGTTCAAGAGCTTCCACTTGGATGGTCAAACCATTGTCCTTGATGACTACTTGGAAATTCGCCCTGAAAATCGCGACAAAATTCAACGTTACATCGACGAAGGCAAACTCAAAATTGGTCCCTTTTACATCTTGCAGGATGATTACCTGATTTCCAGCGAAGCCAACGTCCGTAATACCTTGATTGGTCAAGCAGAATGTGCAAAATGGGGCAAATCAACCCAGATTGGTTACTTCCCAGATACCTTTGGAAATATGGGACAAGCTCCTCAAATCCTTCAAAAATCAGGCATTCACGTGGCAGCCTTTGGTCGTGGTGTGAAGCCAATTGGATTTGACAACCAAGTCCTCGAAGATGAGCAGTTTACATCCCAGTTTTCAGAAATGTACTGGCAGGGTGCGGATGGAAGTCGTGTCCTCGGTATCCTCTTTGCCAACTGGTACAGTAACGGGAATGAAATCCCAGTTGATAAGGACGAGGCCCTACCTTTCTGGAAACAAAAATTGTCAGACGTGCGTGACTACGCTTCGACAAACCAATGGTTGATGATGAACGGATGTGATCACCAGCCTGTACAGCGCAATCTGAGTGAAGCCATTCGTGTGGCAAATGAACTCTTCCCAGATGTGACTTTTGTTCATAGTTCCTTTGATGACTATGTCCATGCAGTAGAAAGTGCTTTGCCAGAGCAGTTATCAACAGTTACAGGTGAGTTGACCAGTCAAGAAACAGATGGCTGGTACACACTTGCCAACACTTCTTCATCACGCATTTACCTCAAACAAGCCTTCCAAGAAAATAGCAACCTCCTAGAACAAGTGGTGGAGCCATTGACTGTCATCACTGGCGGCCACAACCACAAGGACCAGTTGACCTATGCTTGGAAAGTCCTTCTACAAAATGCTCCCCATGATAGTATCTGTGGCTGTAGTGTTGACGAAGTTCACCGCGAGATGGAGATACGTTTTGCTAAGGTCAACCAAGTCGGAAACTTCGTTAAGACCAATCTTCTCAACGAGTGGAAGGGCAAAGTCGCAACCCACGAAGCGCAAAGCGACCATCTCTTTACCGTCATCAACACAGGCTTGCATGACAAGGTTGATACAGTCAGCACCGTGATTGATGTAGCGACTTGTGATTTCAAAGAATTGCACCCAACAGAAGGCTATAAGAAGATGGCAGCCTTGACCTTGCCAAGCTACCGTGTCGAAGACTTGGAAGGGCATGTTGTAGAAGCGAAAATCGAAGATCTGGGAGCTAACTTTGAGTATGATTTGCCAAAAGACAAGTTCCGTCAGGCTCGTATCGCTCGACAAGTGCGCGTGACAGTCCCTGTTCATCTAGCACCACTTTCTTGGACAACCATCCAATTGCTTGAAGGAGAACAAGAACACCGTGACGGTATTTACCAAAATGGAGTGATTGATACGCCATTTGTAACGGTCAGTGTGGATGAAAACATCACGGTCTACGACAAGACAACTCATGAAGCTTATGAAGATGTTATTCGCTTTGAAGACCGTGGTGACATTGGAAATGAGTACATCTATTTCCAACCAAAAGGAACAGAGCCTATCTACGCAGAACTCAAAGGCTGTGAAGTCTTGGAAAATACAGCTCGTTTTGCCAAGATCTTGCTCAAGCATGAATTGACAATTCCAGTAAGTGCAGACGAAAAACTGGATGCAGAACAAAGAGGCATCATCGAGTTTATGACGCGTGAAGCTGGGCGCTCAGAAGAATTGACAACCCTTCCTCTGGAAACAGAGATGACCGTCTTTGTTGATAATCCACAAATACGCTTCAAGACTCGCTTTACTAACACAGCCAAGGATCACCGTATCCGTCTCTTGGTTAAGACTCATAACACACGTCCAAGCAATGACTCTGAAAGCATTTATGAGGTGGTGACACGACCAAACAGACCAGCTGCTTCTTGGGAAAATCCTGAAAATCCACAACACCAACAAGCCTTTGTCAGCCTTTATGATGATGAAAAAGGGGTGACAGTGGCAAATAAAGGATTGCACGAGTATGAAATCCTTGGAGATGATACCATTGCCGTGACCATTCTTCGTGCCTCAGGTGAGCTAGGTGACTGGGGTTACTTCCCAACACCAGAGGCTCAGTGCTTGCGCGAGTTTGAAGTCGAGTATACACTTGAGTGTCACCAAGCCCAAGAACGCTTCTCAGCCTTCCGTCGTGCCAAAGCCTTCCAAACACCATTCACTAGTCTTCAGCTTGCTAAACAAGAAGGAAGTGTGGCAGCGACTGGCAGCCTCTTGAGCCATGCGGCGCTCAGCTTACCACAAGTCTGTCCGACAGCCTTTAAGGTAGCTGAAAATGAAGAAGGATATGTACTTCGTTACTACAATATGAGTCAAGAAAATGTGCGCATATCTGAACACCAACAAACCATTCTTGACTTACTTGAACGACCATATCCAGTTCATTCAGGACTATTAGCGCCACAAGAAATTCGTACAGAATTGATTAAAAAAGAAGAAATCTAACAGTTTTAAAGTGTTTGATAACTAATACTATGAGATAGAAAGGAGGGGCGAAAAAGTAAGGGCTAACTGCTGATTCGCCCCTTTTTACGGTAAAGAACAATGATTATTGCAACCATTGATATCGGAGGGACCGGTATAAAATTTGCTAGTCTAACTTCCGATGGAAAAATACTAGATAAGACAAGTACTCCAACGCCAGAAAGTTTGGAGGATTTACTAGCTTGGCTAGACCAACGCTTGGCAGAACAAGATTATAAGGGTATTGCTATGAGTGTTCCAGGCGCGGTCAATCAAGAAACAGGTGTGATTGAGGGAATCAGTGCCGTGCCTTACATCCATGGCTTTTCTTGGTATGAGGCCCTTGCTCATCACAAGCTACCTGTCCATCTAGAAAATGATGCCAACTGTGTTGGACTGAGTGAACTGCTGGCTCATCCAGAGATTGAAAATGCAGTCTGTGTCGTGATTGGGACAGGAATCGGCGGTGCCATGATTATCAATGGCAAGCTTCACCGAGGTCGACACGGCTTGGGTGGAGAATTTGGCTACATGACAACCATTGCACCAGCAGAAAAGCTCAACAACTGGTCGCTACTAGCATCTACAGGGAACATGGTTCGCTACGTGATTGAAAAATCTGGTCAGACTGACTGGGACGGACGCAAGATTTACCAAGAAGCTACAGCAGGCAATGCCCTTTGCCAAGAAGCCATTGAGCGCATGAACCGTAATCTGGCTCAAGGCTTGCTCAATATCCAGTATCTGATCGATCCAGATGTTATTAGTCTGGGAGGTTCCATCAGTCAAAACCCAGACTTTATCCAAGGGGTCAAAAAAGCTGTCGATGAATTTGTCGAAACCTACGAAGAATACACGGTCGCACCAGTGATCCAAGCCTGCACCTATCATGCAGATGCCAATCTCTACGGTGCCCTTGTCAACTGGCTACAGGAGGAAAACCAATGGTAAGATTTACAGGACTTAGTCCCAAACAAGCGCAAGCTATTGAGGCTTTAAAAAGTCACATTTCCCTACCGGATGTGGAAGTTGCAGTCGCTCAGTCTGACCAATCCTCTATCTCTATCAAGGGTGAAAGTGGACACTATCAACTAACCTATCGCAAACCTCACCAACTTTACCGCGCCGTGTCCTTGTTAGCAACAGCTCTAGTAGAAGGTGACAAAGTAGCGATTGAAGAGCAGGCGGCTTATGAAGATTTAGCCTACATGGCAGACTGTTCCCGAAATGCCGTGCTTAATGTGGCATCGGCCAAACAGATGATTGAAGTCTTAGCTCTCATGGGCTATTCAACTTTTGAGCTCTACATGGAAGACACTTATCAAATCGAGGGGCAACCTTACTTTGGTTATTTCCGCGGGGCTTATTCAGCAGAAGAGTTGCAGGAAATTGAAGCCTATGCCCAGCAGTTTGATATGACCTTTGTGCCTTGTATCCAGACCTTGGCTCACTTATCAGCCTTTGTCAAATGGGGTGTCAAGGAAGTGCAAGAACTCCGTGATGTAGAGGATATTCTCCTCATCGGAGAAGAAAAGGTGTATGACCTGATTGATGGCATGTTTGCCACTCTATCTAAACTGCAGACTCGCAAGGTCAATATCGGGATGGACGAAGCCCACTTGGTTGGTTTGGGACGTTACCTCATCTTGAACGGTGTTGTGGACCGTAGTCTTCTCATGTGCCAACACTTGGAGCGCGTGCTGGATATTGCAGACAAGTATGGTTTCCACTGCCAGATGTGGAGCGATATGTTCTTTAAACTCATGTCAGCGGATGGCCAGTACGATCGTGACGTGGAGATTCCAGAAGAAACTCGTGTCTACCTAGATCGTCTCAAAGACCGTGTAACCTTGGTTTACTGGGATTATTATCAGGATAGCGAGGAAAAATACAATCGCAATTTCCGCAATCACCACAAGATTAGCCAGGATATCGCCTTTGCAGGTGGAGCTTGGAAGTGGATTGGTTTCACACCCAACAACCATTTCAGCCGTCTCATTGCTGTAGAAGCCAACAAAGCCTGTCGTGCTAACGACATCAAAGAAGTCATTGTAACGGGTTGGGGAGACAATGGTGGTGAAACAGCCCAATTCTCTATTCTACCAAGTCTGCAAATCTGGGCAGAGCTCAGCTACCGCAATGACCTAGACCGTCTGTCTGCTCACTTCAAGACCAATACAGGTTTATCAATTGAGGACTTTATGCAGATTGACCTAGCCAACCTCTTGCCAGACTTGCCGGACAATCTCAGTGGAATCAATCCTAATCGCTATGTCTTTTATCAGGATGTTCTTTGCCCTATTCTTGATAGACACATGACACCTGAACAGGACAAACCGCACTTCGCTCAGGCAGCTGAGACGCTTGCTGAAATCAAAGAAAAAGCTGGTGCCTACTCTTACCTCTTTGAAACTCAGGCCCAGTTGAACCAGATTTTAAGCAGTAAAGTGGATGTGGGACGACGCATTCGTCAGGCCTACCAAGTAAACGATAAAGAAAGTCTGAGAGAAATCGCAAGACAAGAATTACCAAAACTCAGAAGCGAGATTGAAAACTTCCATGCTCTCTTTAGCCACCAATGGTTGAAAGAAAACAAGGTCTTTGGCTTAGATACAGTCGATATCCGTATGGGCGGACTCTTGCAACGGTTCAAACGAGCAGAAAGTCGTATCGAGGCTTATCTGGCAGGGCAGATTGACCGCATCGAAGAATTAGAAGTCGAGATCCTACCATTTACTGACTTCTACGCAGACAAGGACTTCGCAGCAACTACAGCCAACCAGTGGCACACTATTGCGACCGCATCGACGATTTATACGACTTAAAGGCAAGAATACCCTACTACTTAGTTTATAAACTAACTAAAATGCTTGTCTAGAGAACTTGACAGCAGATTAAGAGCTCGAAGATCAATTTATTCGTCTCGTATGTAATTAAATAGATTATCATTTATTAGAACAGATGCTTCTAAACTAGGTGAATAAAAAGAATGAGTGTTGTTATCTTTTATTGCGTATTGTGTAGATTTCATAATATCCTCAATTTAGCCATATTTCGTTTTTTATGGATTTTGTATTACCATTTTGGTTATATAAATACAAAGTAACCTTTTCGGTTATCAGTCAATGAAAAAGTGAAAACAATTTTAAAATGTTAAAAGACAATTTAAAAAAGTCCGACTAGATGAAGGAATTACTCAATTAGAAGTTGTTGAAAAGTTAGGTGTAGCAAAAGTCCAGTATGCTAGGTGAGAAAGTGGAGGAAGGAATCCAAAAGATGAAACAGTAGAAAAATTAGCTGAAATCTTAAATACTTCTTTTGAGATTCTAAAAGGACAATATGATGGGCCTTGAGGAGATTGTTAGTTTATTGAGATAATACGAACTGACGGAAGAACATAGAAAAGAAATTAAAAAATTAATACAAAACTATTTAGATGGTATTTTAATATGATTGAACAAATTACAAATTTATCGCGAAAATCTTTTAAAGACTATACTACTCCCCCTAATTTTTTTAAGAAGAAGAATATTTTATTTGGATATAATGGTAGAGGGAAGAGTTCTTTGGCATTGGGTATCATTGATACTTTTAAAGCCAGTGTTAAAAGTGAAACTTCGTATCGACTCTTCAATAAAGATTATGTAAAAGATACATTACTATTAAATGATACTGTTTCGATTATAAAAGGTGTTAGGGTAACTTTTAGTAAGAACGACGCAAGTATAGCTAAAACGATAAAAGAGCTAGAAACCCAAAAAGTAGATGTAAAAACTTTAAAAAGTTCCATTAGTGATAAAAAAAATAATCTGAGGATTGAAATTGATACTATACATGATTCAAACAAAGGAAAAGCTAAAATTAATAAAAGAAAAGCCACACTAGGTCCTATAGAAGTTTTTAATCTCTATATAGAAGATTTAAAAAGAGCACGTGAAATCAACTCATCGGATGAGTTTATAGCATCATTTGAACCTGATAGTGAAAGTTTTGAGAAAATTAAACAAAATATATTATCAAGCTTATTTCCACAATTAAAAATTACAAAATTTACTAACGAAGATAAAGAGTTTTTGAAAGATGTTCTAGAAAAATCCTATGAGGATATTAAGGAAATCCCCACATTAGAATTGCTACATTGGTTAGAACAAGGTATAGAACTCCATAAAGATGCAGAACATTATTGTTTATTTTGCCAGAATTCTTTCACCCTTGATGATGTAAAACAAAGAGTAAAAGAATATAAAGAAAATGAAAAACAAAAAGATATTGAACGACTGGAAAAAATAAAAGGAGTACTTAAATACAATTTGTCTCTTCTTAAAGATGAAAATAAGCTGAAAAGTCAGTTAAATTTGATTAATATTGAATCTGGAATTATTGAAGAAATTATTAATAGTGACAACGTATCTAGATTAGCTGAACTTGCATCGACTATTGAGTCGAAGATTCAAGATATGAGCACAACGTATAGTTTTACAGATTCAATTTCAAAGTTTGAATTAAAAGTGGATAGTGTTGTTGATAAAATTAGAAAGGGATACAGAGATAAAATTAAAGAACTTGACGACACTATTAATAATATTGAGATCTTAGCAAAAGGAAAAATCTGTTTGGCTTTAGTTAAGAATAACTTTATGTTAAAACTTATAGAATTAATCAGAGAGAAAAGAGAGTTATTAGAAATTGAAAAAAGGAATGAACAAATAGATAGTGAAATTAATAAATTAAAAGAAAAACAATCAAAGTATACAGATTTCATGAAATTTTTAAATTATGTGTTAAAGAATTTAGGAATTCAAATAAAGTTAATTTTAGAGGATAAAAATTATTACTTACAACACACAATAGAAGAATGTAAGTTAACTGTAGATGATATAAGTGAGGGAGAGAAAAATTTACTATCATTGTTGTATTTCTATTTTGAACTGTATAATGACAACAAACAGACTAAATTAAAAAAAGAAATTGAATTAATAGTCGTTGATGACCCAATTTCTAGTTTAGATGATGCCAATAAATTTTATGTTTTAGAAATCATAAAGAAATTGTTAAGTGAGAAAAAAATCCAAATCTTTGTCTTGACACATTCCTGGGATGATTTTTGTCAGATGTCATATCATTTTAAAAATAATACAGATGCAAAGCTTTTTGAAATCTATAAGGAACCTACACAACAATTTCAAAGTGCAGTTCGAGAGTGTGCTACAAATGTATCACCTTATAAAAAATTGTTTATCGAACTATACGAACTCTCATTGAAGGATTTGAACAGTTTAAATGACTGTGATATTTATCATGCTGCAAATAGTATGAGAAGAGTATTTGAAGAGTTTCTAAATTTCAAGAAGCCTAATTTGCTCCCGCAAAAGACAAATCAAAAAGAGATTGAAGATATTTTTGAAAAGGCGACGGGGCAACACATGGGGAATAATCGAAAACAAGAACTGGGTAGTTTCCTTTCGTTTATTAATGTGTTATCACATCGTCCAATTAAAAGTGACGAAATATTAAGTAATTCAAAATTCATTATGAAATTCATTCAGCAAGTAGATAAAATTCATTTTGAGTCAATGAGACGATTAGATAGCTAGAAAATAGTGCTTTTTCTAGCTTTTGGTACTTTGGGCTTATAGCCCTGGTGGAAATCACCCGTTAGACGGGTAGTTGTGATTTCAAATGGATTCTCACAATTAGAAACAGAGTGTTTCTCGTGAAACCTATTTCTTATAAAAAACTTCTCCACAAAAAATAATTTGTGGAGTTTTTTCTATAATTAGTAGTTTAACCTAGCCTTCAAATAGGAGTATACTAATAATGTAATCGTTATCAAACCTAAAAATTCGATGAAATCAGTTTTTAGGAATAAAAAGGGAGGAAATTATGAAAAAGTTTTCAAAGACCTTGAGAGATAACTGGATTTTTCTCTTGATGGTTTTACCAGGGGCACTCTGGTTGATTCTATTCTTTTACATTCCAGTATTTGGGAATGTGGTCGCCTTTAAAGACTACCATATGACCAGTAATGGTTTCATAGATAGTATTGTGAATAGTAAATGGGTCGGGTTAGATAATTTCAGATTCTTGTTTAGTTCAAAAGATGCCTTTATCATCACTCGTAATACCGTTCTCTACAATCTCGGCTTTATCTTTATCGGTTTGATTGTATCAGTAGGGATTGCCATCATCCTCAGCGAGCTCCGCTCTAAGAGAATGGTTAAGATTTTCCAAACGTCTATGTTGTTCCCTTACTTCCTGTCATGGGTTATCATCAGTTTCTTTACAGATGCCTTCCTAAACATTGACAAAGGGGTCTTCAACCATTTCCTAACATCCATTGGCATGAAGGAAGTCAACTTCTACGCTGATTTAGGCATTTGGCCATATCTTCTCCTTTTCCTAGGTATTTGGAAAGGCTTTGGATATAGCAGTGTCATGTACTATGCGACAATCATGGGAATTGACCCAACCTACTACGAAGCAGCAACAGTGGACGGGGCTAGCAAGTGGCAACGTATTCGCAACGTAACCATTCCTCAGTTGACTCCACTTGTGACAGTCTTGACCATCCTTGCAGTCGGAAATATCTTCCGTGCAGACTTTGGTCTCTTCTATCAAATTCCACACAATGCTGGTCAGCTTTACAATGTAACCAACGTTTTGGACGTATATGTCTTTAATGGTTTGACTCAGACAGCAGATATCGGTATGGCTTCAGCAGCCGGTCTTTACCAATCCGTAGTCGGTTTGATTCTGGTTATCCTATCAAACTTGCTTGCAAGACGAGTCGATCCAAACTCAGCTTTGTTCTAGAAAGGAGGAGAATATGGCAGAAAAGAAAATTAAAAAAGAAAAAATCGATAATGTCGGCATTCACTCCTTCAGTAAGAAAGCAGATATCTTCTTTAGTATTATCTCTGGTTTGATCGCTCTTTCTTGTATCTTGCCCTTTATCTTCGTTATCATCATTTCGGTGACAGATGAAAAGAGCATCCTCCAGTATGGATATAGCTTTTTCCCTTCGAAATTTGGTGTAGATGGATTCCAGTTCCTAGCTCAGTTTAAAGATAAGATCCTCCAAGCGCTCTTTATCTCAGTTTTTGTAACCGTAGTCGGAACAGTGACCAACGTCTTCATTACAACCACTTATGCCTATGCCATCTCACGGACAACCTTTAAGTACCGCAGATTCTTTACGATCTTCGCTCTTCTTAGTATGTTGTTCAATGCTGGTTTGGTACCAGGCTATATCGTGGTCACTCGCCTGCTTCAACTGGGTGATACCGTTTGGGCCTTGATTGTTCCAATGCTCCTCTCACCATTCAACATCATCTTGATGCGTTCCTTCTTCAAGAAGACCATTCCAGAAGCCATTCTCGAATCTGCTCGTATCGATGGTGCCAGTGAAGCTCGGATCTTCTTCCAGATCTGTTTGCCATTGTCACTTCCAGGTATCGCAACCATTACGCTTTTGACAGCTCTTGGTTTCTGGAACGACTGGTTCAACGCCCTTCTTTATATCAAGAGTGACAACTTGTATCCATTGCAATATTTGCTCATGCAAATCCAGCAAAATATGGACTACATCGCAAAAGCAGTCGGCCTATCTGGTCAACTGGGAGTCGCTCTACCGAAAGAAACAGGTCGTATGGCCATGGTTGTTGTTGCAACCCTTCCAATCGCGATTCTCTATCCATTCTTCCAACGCTACTTTGTTAAAGGTTTGACGATCGGTGGTGTGAAAGAATAGCACTTGCTGAGAAACACCCTTTCTCCCTTCCCAACTTCATCTTAGTGACTGAAGTTACAAATCATTAAATCGTTTATAAGTTTAAAAATAAAAAAAGGAGTTTTTATCATGAAAAACTGGAAAAAATATGCTTTTGCATCTGCTAGCGTAGTCGCTTTGGCTGCTGGTCTTGCTGCTTGTGGAAACCTTACAGGTAACAACAAAAAAGCTGCTGATACTACTTCAGGTGAAAAACCTGTAATCAAAATGTACCAAATCGGTGACAAACCAGACAACTTGGATGAATTGCTAGAAAATGCAAACAAAATCATCGAAGAAAAAGTCGGTGCTAAATTGGATATCCAATACCTTGGATGGGGTGACTATGATAAGAAAATGTCTGTTATCACATCATCTGGTGAAAACTATGATATCGCATTTGCATCTAACTATGTCGTAAATGCTCAAAAAGGTGCTTATGCTGACTTGACAGAATTGTATAAAAAAGAAGGAGCAGAGCTTTACAAAGCACTTGACCCAGCTTACATCAAAGGGAACACTGTAAACGGTAAGATCTATGCTGTTCCAGTTGCAGCCAACGTTGCATCATCTCAAAACTTTGCCTTCAACGGAACACTTCTTGCTAAATACGGTATCGATATTTCAGGTGTCACTTCATACGAAACACTTGAGCCAGTCTTGAAACAAATCAAAGAAAAAGCTCCAGACGTAGTACCATTTGCGGTTACGAAGAACTTTATCCCATCTGATAACTTTGACTACCCAGTACCGAACGGACTTCCATTTGTTATCGACCTTGAAGGAGACACTACTAAGATCGTAAACCGTTACGAAGTGCCTCGTTTCAAAGAACACTTGAAGACTCTTCACAAATTCTATGAAGCTGGATATATTCCAAAAGACGTAGCAACAAGCGACACTTCATTTGAACTTCAACAAGATACTTGGTTCGTTCGTGAAGAAACAGTAGGACCAGCTGACTACGGTAACAGCTTGCTCTCACGTGTTGCTAACAAAGACATCCAAATCAAACCAATCACTAACTTTATCAAGAAAAACCAAACAACACAAGTTGCTAACTTTGTTATCTCAAACAACTCTAAGAACAAAGAAAAATCAATGGAAGTGTTGAACCTCTTGAACACGAACCCAGAACTCTTGAACGGTCTTGTTTACGGTCCAGAAGGCAAGAACTGGGAAAAAGTTGAAGGTAAAGAAAACCGTGTACGTGTTCTTGATGCCTACAAAGGAAACACTCACATGTCAGGATGGAACACTGGTAACAACTGGATCCTTTACATCAACGAAAACGTTACAGACCAACAAATCGAAGATTCTAAGAAACAATTGGCTGAAGCTAAAGAATCTCCAGCGCTTGGATTCATCTTTAACACTGACAGTGTGAAATCTGAAATCTCAGCAATTTCTAACACAATGCAACAATTCGATACAGCTATCAACACTGGTACTGTAGACCCAGATAAAGCAATCCCAGAATTAATGGAAAAATTGAAATCTGAAGGTGCCTACGAAAAAGTATTGAACGAAATGCAAAAACAATACGACGAATTCTTGAAAAATAAAAAATCATAAGTTCGATTGATTTCGTGTATTCATTCCTAATTCCTAAAAATGTGATCACTGCCTTCCCTAATTCTCTAGGGGAGGTAGTGATTTTTAGGATGTAAAAATGAAAACAGTAGTTCTAAGCGTTTCGACGATGTGATACACATGTATCTACAGGAGGTCTATCATGAAAAAGTATCAACTTCTATTCAAAATGAGTGCTGTCTTCTCTTACCTATTTTTCGTATTTGGCCTTTCTCAGCTGACGCTTATTGTTCAAAATTATTGGCAATTTTCTTCTCAGGTAGGAAATATCTTCTGGATTCAAAATATCTTAAGTCTGCTATTTAGTGGAGTCATGATTTGGATTCTGGTTAAGACAGGCCATGGCTATCTCTTTCGCATTCCGAGAAAAAAATGGCTTTGGTATTCGATTTTGACAGTATTAGTGGTAGTGCTCCAGATCTCTTTTAACGTTCAGACAGCTAAACATGTCCAGTCAACTGCTGAAGGTTGGGCTGTATTGATTGGTTATAGTGGGACTAACTTTGCAGAGCTAGGTACCTATATAGCCCTGTTCTTTCTGGTTCCACTGATGGAAGAATTGATCTATAGGGGTTTGTTGCAACATGCTTTCTTTAAACATTCGCGATTTGGCCTTGATTTGCTTCTTCCTTCTATTTTATTTGCTCTCCCTCATTTTTCAAGCCTTCCTAGTCTGTTAGATATCTTCGTATTTGCAACATCTGGAATCATTTTTGCTGGTTTGACCCGTTATACCAAGAGCATTTATCCATCCTATGCAGTGCATGTGATCAATAATATTGTAGCGACCTTGCCATTTTTGCTGACTTTTTTACATAGGGTGCTTGGGTAAAATACTGGCTGGAGAGTTAGGAATTATAGTTTTTCAATTTATAAGCGAATTTCAGGAGGAAAATGAGAATGACACCATTAAAATGGTTTGCTGGAGGAAGTGAAAGGCGTTGTGAAGCGATGACCATCATTGATCATCTATTGGAAGATATAAAGGATGTGCCTCAACTTGCTCCCCTGAAAAATCAGTTAGTGATTTATAAAAAACGATTAGAGGACGATGGAACCTCTACTCCATTTATTCTGAGCCAAATGAACGTTGACATCTCACGTGTGTTGATTGATAATAAGCTGGGTTTGTCAGAAAGTCAAGCTAAGCAAATCAAAAAATTGAGAGAATTATCTGCGATTCGCTATGGTTACTGATGAAGTGCAGTGATAGGTCTCTCTATATAATTTCCGGTCAAATAAATTGCATTCGTTTTCCCAAGTGGGTATACTAGTATAGTTGAATGAAAAATTCTGAGAATTTAAGAATAGAAAAGAGAACAAATCTTATGGCAAAAGATATTCGTGTCTTACTTTACTACCTTTATACTCCAATTGAAAACGCAGAGCAATTTGCGGCAGATCACTTGGCTTTCTGTAAATCAATCGGTCTCAAAGGCCGTATCCTCGTCGCTGACGAGGGGATTAACGGGACTGTTTCAGGTGACTACGAAACAACTCAAAAATACATGGACTATGTTCACAGCCTCCCAGGAATGGAAGACCTCTGGTTCAAGATTGACGAAGAAAATGAACAAGCCTTCAAGAAGATGTTTGTTCGCTACAAGAAAGAAATTGTTCACCTTGGTTTGGAAGACAACGACTTTGACAACGACATCAACCCACTTGAGACAACAGGTGCATACTTGTCTCCAAAAGAGTTTAAAGAAGCCCTTCTTGACGAAGATACAGTTGTCCTTGACACACGTAACGATTATGAGTACGACCTAGGACACTTCCGTGGGGCTATCCGGCCAGACATCCGCAACTTCCGTGAGTTGCCACAATGGGTTCGTGACAACAAGGAAAAATTCATGGACAAGCGTGTCGTGGTTTACTGTACAGGTGGAGTTCGCTGTGAGAAATTCTCAGGCTGGATGGTCCGTGAAGGCTACAAAGATGTCGGCCAATTGCACGGAGGAATCGCAACTTACGGTAAAGATCCAGAAGTTCAAGGTGAGCTTTGGGATGGGAAAATGTACGTCTTTGACGAGCGTATCGCAGTCGATGTCAACCATGTTAACCCAACCATCGTAGGGAAAGACTGGTTTGATGGAACACCATGTGAACGTTATGTCAACTGTGGAAATCCCTTCTGTAACCGTCGTATCCTAACATCAGAAGAAAATGAAGACAAGTATCTCCGTGGATGCTCACACGAGTGCCGTGTTCACCCACGAAACCGCTATGTTTCAGAAAATGAATTGACACAAGCAGAAGTAATCGAGCGTCTAGCTGTAATCGGTGAAAGCTTGGATCAAGTCGCTACAGTATAAAGCAAACAGCCCTCAGGGGCTGTTTTTCTATGCTTTTTATCTAAAAATCTAAAATTTGTTTCTGTATCTTTCAGGAAAATAGGGTATACTATATGTAAACGATTTCAAAGGAGGCCGGTTATGGCGAAAACATTTTTTATCCCAAATAAAGAAAGCATTCTAGGACAACAGGAGGTCTTGACTGCCAAGTCCATCTTGTCCTTGGTGGAGGGTTTGGAGTCGCATAGCTATGATGCCGTCTATCTCCGTCAGCCCCTCAATCGTCTCGAATACATGGAGTGTGGGATTGTAGGCCAGTCGCAATTTCTCTTCAAGGTGAACTATGCGGATAGTCGAAAAGGCTATCAAGTGGTGATTCCTGACTTCATTACTAGAGCGGACTGGGAGATTGTAGAAGCTCTCCTCCAAGCCCTATCGAGCAAGTTGGGGCAAGCGGTAGAAGGGCTAGAAGGGTTTGACTTTGAAGCTTATTTCCGACAAACGGTCAAGCATTATCTAGCTGACAAAGTGGCTCGTCTAGTATACTGCCAAGGGCTCTTATCCCCTATCTATCTCAACAAGGAATACCTCGAGAGCTTTTTGGCTGAGGATGGATTGGCACGTTTTGAAGATCTAGTCAAGAAGGTTCAAGGCTCTGATGCCTACCTTGCCAGTGTGAAATTTTACCCGGATGCTCAAGGCAAGGTGCACGGTATCTATCACCTAGCCCAGGGAGTCAAGACGATTTTACCTAAGGAGCCCTTTGTGCCAGCACCCTATACCGAGCAGCTAGCAGGCAAGGAGCTTATTTGGGAGATTGACCTAGTGACGATTTCTGGTGATGGCTCAAAAGCAGAAGACTATGAAGCCATCGCTCGCTTGGATTATGCAAAATTCCTAGAGTCACTACCAGAAGCATTTTACCAGCAATTAGATGCTAATCAACTAGCAGTACAAGCCATTTTGGGAAAAGATTTTGAAGAATTGGCAAGCATCGAGTAGGTCTTGTTTAAAAAAGAGTAAGCATAAAAATCCCTGTCATTAACAAATGGCAGGGATTTTGGTTAAAAGAATGTCAGGATGCGAAGGTAGTCTACTGTCAGCGCGAGCTCTGCAATGAAGAAGGGTAAGAGAATAGCACCATCAAGTAAGACAGCTAGCAAGAAACGATAAAATGGGTCAAGGTTGCTGGTTTTACTTGGCTTGCTAATCACAAAGAGATTTCCAAGGGCAAAGATGGCCATGCTTAGAAGAGTGAGGATGCCAGCAAATCGTAAGCCACCAAAGAGTGCAAAGAAACTTGCTAGAGCTGTTAGGACAAGTGGGATAGCAAAGAGTCGGCTGTAACGATCGCAAGCTTCTTGGAATGTGAAGTCGCTCTCCTGATCCAGCACACGTCGGACAGTAAAGCCTCCCAAAATGATAGAAAAGTAAAATAGAGCGCTAGCGACTAAGATAGAAAGTCCAGCAAAGAGATTTAAAGGAGGGAGCTGGTTAGGTAAACTATTGGCAATAGATGCCATATAGCCATAGTAGAGGTGCTTGATATGATAGATACTAAAGAAAAGATTAATAGAAGACAGCAAAGTGAGCAGGCCAAAGACACTGTAACGATGCTTTTGGTCCGTAGTCTTGCTGGCAGTTGGTTCTTGGATAGCATCCAGTAGCCAAGTCCAAAACAGTGCGATTTCTTCTTTGAATCGAGCAGTTTTACGAGGGTCAATATCTGGGATATAGGGGCTTTCTAAAGCCTTGCTGAGGATACTTTTCTCTTTTGCAGGGGTTTCTGGCTTGTGTTCCTCTTCAGCTTTCCCTTCTCCCTCTTCCTTGGTTTGGGCTTCCTCAATCATTTCGGGAGCTTCCTCCTCATGTATTTCTAACTCTTTAGGTGAGACAGAAGTTTCTTCGCTTACTTGTGGTTCAGTTTCCACAGTTTCCGAAGTCTCTGGCTCGTTGGGCTGGATTTCTGATTTTGGCTGAGGTGATTTCTTCTCAAGATCGGCACTTTCAAACCATTCTTGTGTCATGGTGGAACCTCCTTTTTTTATGGTCGTTTCTATCTTTAGCCTAGCAGATGAAAGCGTTTTTGTCAATGGTTTCTAGACGAAGCAGAGTGCTCTTCTTTAGGTAGGTAGATATCTTGGTTGGCTTTTGCAATGAGTAGATCTTTGATATCTGCTTTTTCAGTTTTATAAGGGTTGGCAAGTTGATTCTCTTTTTGTCCACGATGTTCTTCTTTGGGTTTATGATAGATACCACCATGCTGAGAAGAAAGATCTAGATTGATACGGTCAGTCTCTTTCTGGGAGAGAATGAGGTTTAGAGTGGAATGGGCCTCTAGCTCAACCTTGCCGTGGACCTTGATATTCTCAGCATAGATGTGTTCCCTTTCCGTCTTGACCTGGCTATCTGTAAATTCGGTATCAAAGATATTGATGATATGAGGTGTCGTTAGTGTACTATTCTTGATAGAGCTTTCTGTTATTCTTAAGAGGTAGCCTTTTGTTTTGATTGTCGCATTTTCAAGATTGGCTTGACGAATATTGGTTTGTCCACGATTGGCTGAGACGGTGATCGCTTGCAGCCTTCTTCCTTTGGGGAGGGAGAGAATGACTTCGTCAAAACGGTGAGAATAATTGCTGGCAATACGAAGTAGGCCTTCGATTCCTGAACCTAGAAAGCGATGTTGGGAGGCTTGTTTGTCAGTGACGCTCAGTGTTTTGTCACTCATGCCAGTAGTCAGATCGTGACGACCAGACACGGAAGGATGATAGGTGATATGGATCTTGTCATCTACAGACTCTGTGATGGTTAGGCTATGTTCTTCAAGGGTCAAATCAAGTTTTTCCACTTCACTTCCAAAGGTAACTTCTTCGATACGATTGTCATAGACGGGGTCTTTTGACATGGCGAGTAAACTTTGAATACCATTGGACTGGGCACCTACAATAATCATGATAAAACCAAGGATCGTGGAAACCACACCAAAGATGAGAAATCCTTTTGTCAATTTACGCATGTCTGTCACCTCTCTTTCCTTTTTTAAGAATCCATTGCACCAAGCGGACGACCAGGAGGCCAAAGAAACGAGCTACATAGGAGATGCCCAGTAGAACAAGAGAAGAAGCACCGATAGAAAGCAAACCAGCCCCAAAAATTAAGATAAAGGCAGATTTGGCTTCGACCAGAACACTAAAGCTCTCTACGATAAAGACTCCGCCCAGCAGGATACCCGTCACAGAGATGGTGAAAAAGGCTAGAATGACAGAGACAGCCGCGATAAAAAGCCCGATAATGGTTAAGATAATTGCAATTCCAACAGGGATTCCGATAGGGGCTGCTAGTAAGGCCAAGAGTGCAATGTGCAGCAGTTGGCGGTCATTCTTTTGAGCAGGTGCCTCATTGACTTTTTTATCAAGAAGATCAGAGAGGACATCATGAGCTGCTTCTTTTGGTGTTCCTAGACTGGCAATAAGCTCCTCTTCGCCCTCAGGGCCGGCATCGTCAAATAGTTCCTTAAAGTAGTCCATAGCTTCGATGCGGTCAGCTTCAGGCAGTTTATGGAGATAGGTTTCTAACTGAGTCAGATAGTCAGTTCTTGTCATGGCGGATACTCCCTTCTATGATGCCGTTGACGGTGTCGGTATAGAGCGTCCACTCTTCCTTTAGAGTAACGAGCTGCTCTACGCCCCGATTGGTCAAGGAGTAGTATTTGCGCATACGCCCCTGAAACTCTCTAGAGTAGGTGGTCAGAAAGCCACTGGCTTCCAATTTTTTGAGAATGGGGTAGAGCGTAGATTCTTTGATATTGGCGATGAGCTTAATGGTTTGACTAATCTCATAACCATAAGAATCCCCCTGCTCCAGTACAGCCAAGATGAGAAACTCAATCAAGGCAGAGGATGTTGGGAAGTACATGGGAAACCTCCTTTATATTATATAAAAATTTTATATATACTCTTTTCAAATATATTGTATCTCAAGTTGAAAGCCCTGTCAAGAAATATGTGTAAAAATTTTATATATAAAAAACTCCTAGTAAAAACTAGAAGTTTAAAGGATATGATGGTAACATCAGTTGTTTCAAACAAACCTATATTTTAAAGATAAGCTAGAATCATGATGTATAATCTAGGATATTATCTCTTATGCCGTCTAGCAAAGGGATAAACTCAGTAAAATCGAATTCTTTATAATTTTTCAGAACATACTTTGAAAAAATATCCTTTCCATAATGATTAGCACCACCACCTTTGGAGAATGTCTTTCCTTTTAAAATAGGTGATGGATTACAAGACAATAGTAGATCTTCGATATCAGAGGAGTTACCGTTATTCATGTGAGGCATTAAAGGTGTCGCCATGACATACAAACTATCTTTCTTTGTAATCTTATAAAAAGATGTACCTCTAACTTGACCAAGATTATTGCTACTAACATTTAAATCTGTAGCATGATTAAAAAATTTAAAAAGAGGATTACCTGATGGCTCATTATCAAATAAAAATATAGTTGGATTTTTTGGTTCTCTTGAAGTTAAATGGGAAAAAAACTCCATATAATTAGGATATAGTTCCTTATAGATTTTCTTTCCATCATTTTTTGCAGGAAATTTTTGATTAAAAAAATTTGCGGGTATTTGATTAGAAAAATAATTATACCAATACTTGAGACCTTCTCCCCCTTCTGGGATATTAAACAGGTATTCCACAGTATTACTACGATTTAGAAATTCAATTTTAAATATAAAATCATCACCATCTTTTTCAATAAGTTTTGGATAATTCTTATATAGTTTTTTTAAGGCTGCTTTAATATATAGAGGATCTGTCTTCCCTTCTGTAACAATCATAGGTCTATCATTTCCAAAAAAATATCTATAAAATAAGAATTTTTTATATTCTTTTTCTTTAGAATTAAATAAGCACATATAAACTTCTTTTTCATTTTCTGAGATACTATAGAACTCTTTAGGTAAATTATAAGTATTATGTTTTTTATTATAGAATAATTCTTTTCGTAAATTTTTATTATAAAAGATATACTTCCAAAAATATTTTGATTCAGATTTTTTTGATGAGTTTCTGCCTAATAAATATTTTTGTGAATCCAGATTATTTTGTATCAGGGACTTTTCATAAAGTAAGTAGTTGTTGTATTGATCTATTTGAAAAATAAAAGCAAAGCGTCCCGTTAGTTGATTGATCGTTCCTGGTTTCTTATCTATTTCAAAAGCTCCATCTTTGTATAATTGAAAGGCCATTGCACGAGTATTTTTTACGTACTCTCTTTTTACATTTATCTTCTTGTTGACAACTAGTCCAGTAACTTCTTGGCGTTGCATGTTATTACTTAACCGTGTTTTTTTAGGATTGATTTCAAAACCAGATGAGATGATTACCTCCTCTAATTCAGTTAAAAAGTTATCTAACTCTTTGCTTGCTCTCAGCTTATTAGAGTTTAGTTCACAATTTGTCGAAAAAGTCATATCATCGGCATATCTAGAATATGTAAAACGATATTTTTTAGCAATTTTGACAATCCGATAATCTAAAATTCTAGTAATTAAATTTGTGATGATGGGAGAAGAAGGGGCTCCTTGTGGTAACTTACCTTGGTAACATGCAATTTGAGCAATTACTGTAGCAATTTCTGGTGAAACAGCAAAATCTCTATCTTTTATAAAGAAGCCTCTTACTCTTCCAAAATTAAAAGAATCAAAAAAGTTTTTCAAGTCAATGTTCAGAATGTATTTCTTGTTTCGATGCATCTGAGAGTTGGTAATAATGCTTTTCCCCTTTTCAAATGCATGAGACAGTACAGGTGTTTTAAAGTTCTTGTCCTTAGATTTAGATTCTATGCTTTCAAGGTAACATTCCCACAAAACATTAGACAATTTTTTCTGAAGGAACTTCAACTCTTTTTGGGGAGCATGTATAACTCTTTCTCCACCATTCTTTTTAGGAATAACAATTGGCGGTTCATATAGGTTATCGGTTGTTATGTTGTATAACAAATGGTTAATGTATCTGGCGTTTTTAAAACCAAGAAGTTTTGCAAAGTCATCCTTGGTTTTTAATTGATTTAATTTAGTCATTATCTTATCCTTAATAAAAAAGCGCATGAAAACTCTTATGCGAACGACAGTATAGAAACCTTCCTTCAGCAGAGATAAAACATACTGCAACTTTTTCCAGAAGAAATCTAATTGCCTTAGTTTTGGGATTACTGGAGTGAGCTGAACACTCTAGTAACATTTTTGTTAATACTTGCGAACACACAAGTCAAAAATCTAATCATACGCAAACATATTCTATCACAAAACAAGATATTAATCTAGTTTTAAGGTGTATTAAACTAGATTTTTGTATGGACCAAAAAAACCAGACAGAGTCTGGCTTTGCATTGTTTATATCTGAGAAGTATTTTAGAAAAATTAAAGTATCTTATCAGCCCGATCTACCATAAAGAGTGAGACAGTCATGATGATGTCAACGATAAGTAGAGCAATGACAGCTGGGATCCAAGATTGGAAAAGTTCAAAACTGTAACCAAACAAGGTAGGACCAAAAGCTGCTAAGATGTAGCCCCCTGTTTGCGCCAATCCTGACAGCTGGGCTGTCTTTTCAGGCGAACTGGTTTTAAGAGAGAAGCAAACCATGAGGTAGGGGAAGAGGGCGCTGCAGGCCGTTCCAATCAAGAGATGGACGACTAACCAGTAGAGGAAACTGCTACTTGGATACAAGAGCATGGCAATTCCTGTCATACCAGCGATAGAGATAATTGTTAGCATGATTCGACGGTGGCCGTCTGACAGATGAGTTGTCAGATTTGGAACAGTCATTGAAAAAGGAATGCTGATCAGCGAGAAGATAGAAGCTAGAAGAGCCGCATCACTATTAGAAAGACCAGCACTAATAGCAATCGTTGGAAGCCAGGTCATGCTCGTATAAAAGAGCAAGGACTGAAGTCCGCCAAAGATAATGATAGCCCAGACATCTTTACTTTTTAGAATATTCTCTTTGACTTGCTTTTCTTTTTGGTTTTCTAGGTGGTGGTTGTGGCGATGATTTGGCAACCAGACTAGCAGAGTGACCAGACAGAGAAAGCTGAGAACGAGGATGAGTCCCTTCCAAGAACTAGCTTGGGTGATAGGGACCGAAAGATAAGAAGCGATGGCTGTCGAAATTCCCATGGCAGTGACATAGAGAGTTGTTAGGAAACTAATCTTTTGAGGCTGATTTGCCTGGATTATACTTGGGAGGAGTACATTGAAGATCGCAATGCTTGCTCCGATGATCAGAGTTCCTAGATAGAGAAGGGGAAGATTGAGAATCCGAATGACAGATCCAACAGTTAAGAGGAGCAGACAGTAAGTAAAGAGATGTTCTAACCCGATTTTTTGTGCCAAGCGGCTCGCAAAAGCAGAGAAAAGAGCAAACATCAAGAGAGGGAGGCTGGTTAAAATCCCAAGAGAACTAACCTCAGCTCCTAGTCCCTGAGCGATATCTCCTAAAATGGTTGGAAGAGCAGTAAAAGGAGAGCGTAAAACAGTCCCGATTAAGACAATTCCTAGAACAAAAAAGAGCGATTGTTTTTTCATAAAAACCTCGATAGGATGATTTTAATAACAGCTTATTTTAAGGTTTTTTCCTTATAATGTCAAGTAATGGCAGCCAAGACAGTTCAATCAATGGAAGTGAAAATATAGTGAAAAGTGACAGATTTCTTTACTAGAATTTTCCTTGATTTGATATAAAAATAGGAAACTAGGAAATTTTGTGATAAAATAGTGGAAGGAAATCTATACATTGGAGAAAAACTGTGCCTGAAAAGCAAAAAATCAGCGTCTTGATGTCGGTCTATGTAAAGGAAAATCCGACGTTTTTAAGAGAGGCTATCAAAAGTGTTCAAAACCAGACCTTGAAACCGAGCGAACTTGTTCTTGTTGAGGACGGCCCGCTCACACCCGAACTCTATCAGGTGCTAGATGAAGTGGAAGCTCAGTCAGACATTCCAGTTAAACGGTGCCCCTTAGAAGAAAATCAAGGTTTAGGCTTGGCTCTTCGATACGGCGTTTTACAGTGCCAGTATGACATTATTGCCCGCATGGATACGGATGATTTAGCCGTTCCGGATCGTTTTGAGAAACAGCTTCAGCTAATGGAGAAAGAAGATCTCGATCTCTTAGGTGGGCATATCGCAGAGTTCATTGATAATCCAGATGAGATTGTGTCTTATCGTCGTGTTCCAACTCAGCACGCAGATATTGTGGCTTATCAGAGAATGAGAAGCGCCTTTAACCATATGACAGTTATGTTCAAAAAGGACATGGTCCTCAAGGCGGGCAACTACGAAGACGGACTTTACATGGAGGATGACCTCCTTTGGCTCAATATGATTGCTGCAGGAGCCAAGACTGGGAACCTAGATCAAGTCTTGTGTAAGGTTCGTGTCGGTGCAGGGATGTTTGAGCGTCGAGGTGGCTTGCGTTACCTTAAACTCTATCGTCAAGCTCGCCAACGGATGCTTGAGCGAGGGCAAATTTCTTACATGGATTATGCTAAAAGTGTAGCCATTCAGGCAATTGTTGCACTTTGTCCAGGCTTTGTACGTCAGTTTATCTTCGTCAAACTTTTAAGAAAGAGAAAGTAAACCCCGATAGACTGAATGATTTAGGTTATCATAACAACAGTATCATCTGACTCTTTTAAGGGGGAGTAAATTCCTATGAATAAAAAACTAACAGATTACGTGATTGATCTGGTTGAAATTTTAAATAAACAGCAAAAACAAGTGTTTTGGGGGATATTCGATATTCTGAGCATGGTGGTTTCCATCATCGTATCTTATATCTTGTTTTATGGCCTTATAAATCCTGCGCCTGTGGATTATGTGATCTACACTCTTTTAGCCTTCCTCCTCTATCAAATCATGATTGCATTTTGGGGGCTGAATGCTAGTATCAGTCGTTATAGCAAGATTACGGATTTTATGAAAATCTTTTTTGGAGTGATGCTCAGCAGTGTTCTTTCTTATGGAATCTGCTATGCCTTTCTTCCATTGTTTTCTATCCGTTTCATCGTACTCTTCATTTTGTTGAGTACCTTCCTCATCTTGCTTCCTCGTATCACTTGGCAGCTGATTTATTCTAAGCGCAAGCAAGGTAGTGGAGATGGAGAACATCGTCGTACCTTCTTGATCGGTGCTGGTGATGGTGGTGCCCTCTTTATGAACAGCTACCAACATCCAACTAGCGACCTTGAGCTAGTGGGGATTTTGGATAACGATGAAAAGAAAAAGGGACAAAAACTAGGTGGCATCCCAGTTCTGGGCTCTTATGATAATCTACCTGAATTGGCTAAACGTCACCAAATCGAGCGTGTTATCGTAGCGATTCCTTCGCTTGACCCATCAGAGTACGAACGCATCTTGCAGATGTGTAATAAGCTAGGCGTCAAATGTTACAAGATGCCTAAGGTTGAGACAGTCGTTCAAGGACTCCATCAACCAGGTAGTGGTTTCCAAAAAATTGATATCACAGACCTTTTGGGCCGTCAGGAAATTCGTCTCGACGAATCGCGTCTGGGTACTGAGATTACAGGCAAGACCATCCTGGTGACAGGAGCCGGTGGTTCGATTGGTTCGGAGATTTGTCGTCAGGTTAGCCGCTTCAATCCAGAACGTATCGTCTTGCTTGGACATGGTGAAAACTCAATCTATCTCGTTTATCATGAATTGATCCGTACATTCCAAGGGATTGATTATGTTCCTGTTATTGCAGATATTCAGGACTACGACCGTCTCTTGCAGGTGTTTGAGCAGTACAAACCAGCCATTGTTTATCATGCTGCAGCCCACAAGCACGTTCCAATGATGGAGCGCAATCCAAAAGAAGCCTTCAAGAACAATATCCTTGGTACCTACAATGTTGCCAAGGCTGTTGATGAGGCCAAAGTACCTAAGATGGTCATGATTTCGACTGACAAGGCGGTCAATCCACCAAATGTTATGGGTGCGACTAAGCGCGTGGCGGAATTGATTGTCACTGGCTTTAACCAACGTAGTAAATCAACCTACTGTGCAGTTCGTTTTGGGAATGTTCTGGGTAGTCGTGGTAGTGTGATTCCTGTCTTTGAGCGTCAGATTGCTGAAGGCGGTCCTGTAACAGTGACAGACTTCCGTATGACACGTTACTTCATGACCATTCCAGAGGCTAGCCGTCTAGTAATCCATGCTGGCGCTTATGCCAAGGACGGAGAAGTCTTTATCCTCGATATGGGCAAACCAGTTAAGATCTATGACTTGGCTAAGAAAATGGTTCTTCTAAGTGGGCACACGGAAAGTGAAATTCCAATCATTGAGGTCGGTATCCGCCCAGGTGAAAAACTCTATGAAGAACTCTTGGTTTCGACCGAATTGGTTGATAACCAAGTCATGGACAAGATTTTCGTTGGTAAGGTAAATGTCATGCCGCTAGAAGCCATCGATCAAAAGATTGAAGAATTCCGTTCACTCAGTGGAGATGAGCTCAAAGAAGCCATCATTTCCTTTGCAAACGAAACAACTCATGCTGAGTAAGAGTGTCTAACAAATTAATTATAAATAAAAGGCCAAGGTTCTGTTTGTACAGGACCTTGGCCTTTTTACTCTGTAATTTCAAATTGTTGTATTATTTATAGTTGCTTAATGATATCATCAATGGTATGGGCAATCCAGTCAGGTTGATAGCTGAGCAAATCAGCCTCTTCTCCAAATCCCCAAGTAACAGCAAACTTTTTAATACCAGTTTCTTGGGCTCCAATCATATCAAACTTAGTGTCGCCGATGATGAGGATTTGGTCTGCAGGGAGTTGATGCGTCTGCAAGGCAAAACGGATGACGTCCGCCTTGTGTGGCGTTTCAGGACTAGAACCGTAAATGCCATCAAAGAAATGATGGATTCCCAGATTTTTAGTCATATCATGAGCAGTAGGAGTATTCTTTGTTGTGGTGATATAGAGAGGGTAGTTTTGTGAAAGTTCTTGAAGCAATTCCGTTATTCGGGGGAAGAGTTGGGCTTCGTGGATCCCTTTTTTCTTGTAGTAAGAACGATAGATCTGCACAGCTTCCGAGATTTGCTCCTTGGGAAGACACGTTGCAAAACTACTTTCAAGTGGCGGTCCCATAAAACCACGAATGGTTTTGGCATCAGGGCTTGGAACTCCTAGCTCTTTAAAGGTATGGGTAAAAGCATTGTGGATCCCGAGGGAACTGTCAACCAAAGTTCCGTCTAGATCAAAAAAGATTGCTGAGATAGAGGACATAGTTTCTCCTAATAGATATAGATAAGCTTATTCTCCGAAGATTTCTTTTTGTAGGCGGCGACCAGTAGGTGTGGCAGCGAGTCCACCCTCAGCCGTTTCACGAAAGGCAGTTGGAAGGCTCGATCCGACTTGGTACATGGCATCGATGACTTCGTCAACAGGAATCTTAGACTCGATACCTGCCAAGGCCATATCAGCCGCGATAAAGGCAAAGCTGGCTCCCATGGCATTTCGTTTGACACAGGGGACTTCAACCAAACCAGCGACGGGATCGCAGATGAGGCCTAGCATATTTTTAATGACAAAGGCGATGGCTTGGCTAGCCTGATAGGGGGTTCCACCTGCAGCCAAGGTCAAGGCTGCGGCACTCATGGCAGAGGCAGAGCCAACTTCGGCCTGACAGCCACCTTCAGCACCTGAGATAGAGGCATTGTTTGCGATAACCAATCCAAAGGCACCCGCAGCAAAGAGGAAATCCAGCTGTTCTTCGTGGCTAAGGTCTAATTTTTGGATAGCAGCAGTGAGAACGGCTGGCAAACAACCAGCACTTCCTGCGGTTGGGGTGGCGCAGACCAAACCCATTTTCGCATTGTGTTCATTGACAGCGATGGCATTACGGGCTGCTGATAGGATGGTAAAGTCCGACAAGGCCTTGCCACTTTTGAGATGGCGGTCTAGTTTGGCTGCGTCTCCACCCGTTAGGCCACTACGGGATTTGTTTTCACTTAGGCCGAGCTCGACAGAGGCTTTCATGACTTCTAGATTGCGTTCCATGAGGAGGAGAACTTCTGGGCGTTCCCGACCTGTTAATTGATATTCGGTCGCAATCATGAGTTCTGCGACATTTCCTTGGAAGTCTAGATCTGCTTGCTCAACCAATTCTTTGATAGAATAAAACATGTTTCCTCCTACTTAAAGAAATTGACATTGTGGAGATGAGGGATTTTTCGGATTTCTTCAATCGCCTCTTCGCAATTTCGACTATCGACTTCGATAATCATAATGGCTTTTTCTCCAGCTTTTTCCCTAGTCACATTCATCTGAGCGATGTTGATATCGAAACGAGAGAGGGCTTCAGTAACATGGGCAATCATACCTGGAACATCTTGATGCACGATGATAATGGTTGGTGTGTTCATGTTGAGAGAGACAGCAAAGCCGTTAAGCTCCGTAACTTGGATATTTCCTCCACCGATGGAAATTCCTGTCACACTGATGGATTTATGTTCATTCTTCACAGTGATTTTAGTGGTGTTAGGGTGAGGAGCATTGCTGTCTTTCTGAATGGTCCAGACAATCTTGATACCCCGTTTATGGGCAATCTCTAAGCTATTTGGAATATCGGGATCGTCCGTATCCATACCTAATATACCAGCGACGAGAGCAAGGTCAGTTCCATGACCACGGTAGGTCTTAGCAAATGAATTAAATAATTGGAATTCGACTTCTGTCGGCGTATCATCAAAGATGGAAGAGACGATTTTCCCGATACGAACAGCTCCAGCAGTATGGCTACTTGATGGGCCAATCATGACTGGTCCGATAATATCAAAGACAGATTGAAAACGAAGTGAGTGCATCTGTTTCCCCTTACAAAGATTCTTATATCTATTATATCAAAGAATGGACCTCTGCGCTTATTTCCCTTATCAAAAGCTTAAAATGATTAAAGATAGTATAAAATAAGGTCTTTTGTGACAAAAACCTCCTTAAAACGGTAAATATAAAACATTTTTGTAATATTTCTACATAAAACCGTTAAACAACGGTAACATTTAAAAGGTATCATAGATATATCCAATGGAAGGAGAATTTTTAGATATGTCATTAACAACTAAAAAAATTAAAACAACTATCGCAGGAGTAGCAGCTTTGCTTGCTTTCTTTGCTCCATCACTTGCATCTGCCCAAGAAACTGTAACTTACACAGTTAAATCAGGTGATACTCTTTCAGAAATCGCTGAGAAGTACAACACAACTGTTGAAAAATTGGCAGCAAAAAACAACATCAAAGATATTCACCTTATCTATGTTGACCAAGTTTTGGTTATCGAAGGAACAGCTTCAACTGCAGCTCCAGCAGCAACAACGGAAGAATCAGCTCCAGTAGCTACAGAAACAGTTGAAGAAGCTCCAGTAGCAACAACAACTTATGAAGCCCCAGCTGCACCTGCAACTCCAGCAGCAGAAAGCAACACTGCAGCAGCTTCTACTGTAAGTGGTTCTGAAGCAGAAGCTAAAGAATGGATTGCTCAAAAGGAATCAGGTGGTAGCTACACAGCTACAAACGGACGTTACATCGGACGTTACCAATTGACAGATTCATACTTGAACGGTGACTACTCAGCTGAAAACCAAGAACGTGTAGCAGATGCCTACGTTGCAGGACGTTACGGTTCATGGACAGCTGCCAAGAACTTCTGGCTTAACAACGGTTGGTATTAAGAATACAAGAGTCCTTTAGGGCTCTTTTTTATTTCTTTATAACAAAAAGCGTAACGCTTTTCTCAGCAATGCCCTATTTGTATAATTCCGACGAAAGTCTTCAAATTGCTTTAAAACTCAAATAGTATAAATAAGCTTATTATATGTAAAAATATATCATATAATAAGCTTTTTCTTGATTAAAATGAAATAAAATACAGTTTTTTCTTGACAAACGAGAATGAGAAGAGTATTATTTATACAATAATAAAGTATAAAAATAAAAGGAGGCTCTTCTATGAATAAAGTGAAGAAGGTGTTGATGACGATGTTTGGTTTGCTTATGTTTCCATTATTATTTGCTTGTAGTAACACTCAATCCCAAGGTGTTGAAGCCATTAAGGCTAAAGGGAAATTGGTGGTGGCCCTAAATCCAGAGTTTGCTCCGTTTGAATACCAGAAATTGGTCGATGGGAAAAATCAGATTGTAGGTTCAGATGTTGAGCTAGCCAAAGCCATCGCAAAGGAACTGGGTGTAGAAGTGGAGTTCTCTCCAATGAGTTTTGACAATGTACTGGCTAGTCTTGATTCAGGAAAGGCCGATCTTGCCATATCAGGTATTTCCAAAACGGAAGAGAGAAGTCAAGTTTACGATTTTTCAATTCCCTACTATACTTCGAAAAATAAGGTTATCGTAAGAAAATCTGAATTAACGAATTACCAATCAGTGAAGGATTTGGCTCAGAAAAAGGTTGGAGCGCAGAAAGGTTCTATCCAGGAAACTCTGGCTAAAGAAACCTTGCAGGATTCTTCTCTCGTTTCACTTCCTAAAAATGGAAATTTGATAACAGATTTGAAATCAGGGCAACTGGATGCGGTTATCTTTGAGGAACCAGTGGCGAAAGGATTTGTAGAGAATAATCCAGACCTAGCCATCGCTGAGTTTGATTTTGACAATGACAAAGAAGATTCCTACGCTGTTGCGATGAAAAAAGACAGCAAAGAATTGAAAGAGGCGGTTGACAAAACCATTCAAAAGTTGAAGGATTCTGGGGAGTTGGACAAATTGATTGATGATGCTTTTAAAGCCTCTATCGAAAAATAGAAAGAAGGAAGAGAAATGAGTAAGGAAAAAGTTATTTTAGCCTATTCAGGTGGATTGGATACATCAGTTGCTATTACATGGTTAAAAAAAGACTATGATGTGATCGCTGTTTGTATGGATGTGGGTGAAGGAAAAGATTTGGAGTTCATCCACGATAAAGCTCTCAAGGTTGGGGCTGTTGAGTCTTATGTCATTGATGTTAAGGAAGAATTTGCTAATGACTATGTTTTAGTGGCCCTTCAGGCTCATGCCTACTATGAACAGAAGTATCCCTTGGTATCTGCTCTGAGTCGCCCTCTTATTTCAAAAAAACTCGTTGAAATAGCTCATCAGACGGGGGCAACCACAATTGCCCATGGTTGTACAGGTAAGGGAAACGACCAAGTTCGGTTTGAAGTCTCTATTGCAGCTTTGGATCCCAATCTAAAGGTAGTTGCGCCTGTTCGTGAGTGGAAATGGTCTCGTGAAGAAGAAATCCAATATGCCAAAGAAAACGGCGTCCCAGTTCCAGCTGACCTTGACAATCCTTACTCTGTCGATCAAAATCTTTGGGGGCGTGCAAATGAATGTGGCGTTTTGGAAAATCCTTGGAACCAAGCGCCAGAAGAAGCATTTGGAATCACATCTTCGCCAGAAGAGGCACCAGACAGTCCAGAATTTATTGACATTGAGTTTAGCTGCGGGGTGCCCATCTCCCTCAATGGTGAGAAGATGAAAGTGGCGGCTTTGATTCAAAAGCTCAATGAAATTGCCGGAAAACATGGGGTCGGTCGTATTGACCATGTGGAAAATCGCCTAGTCGGTATTAAGTCAAGAGAGATTTATGAGTGCCCAGGTGCTGTGACTTTATTGGTAGCTCATAAGGAGATTGAAGACTTGACTCTTGTGAGAGAAGTGGCTCATTTCAAACCTATTATCGAAAATGAGTTGTCCAATCTCATCTATAATGCCCTGTGGTTTAGCCCAGCAACTCAGGCTTTGATTGCCTATATCAAGGAGACACAGAAAGTTGTCAATGGGACTGCAAAAGTTAAACTCTATAAGGGGAACGCCCAGGTAGTGGCTCGGAAATCACCAAATTCTCTTTACGATGAAAACTTGGCGACTTATACCAGTGCGGATACCTTTGACCAAGATGCGGCTGTTGGATTTATCAAGCTTTGGGGGCTTCCGACTAAGGTTTATTCAGAAGTTCAGAAAAATGTTGAGTAGTGACGCGATAGAAAGGGACGACAGGATATGTCGAAAAATACAAAATTATGGGGTGGTCGATTTGAAGGCACTGTGGAAGAGTGGGTAGAACAGTTCGGTGCGAGTATTTCCTTTGACCACCAGCTGGCAAAATTTGATTTGATGGGTTCCTTAGCTCATGTTCAAATGCTAGGACAGACTGGCATTTTAAGCTTGGAAGAGGCAGAACAGATCCAAGATGGTCTGCAAGCTTTGTTGCGAGATTTAGAGGCGGGAGAGCTTCATTTTGATATTGCAAATGAAGATATTCATATGAATATGGAAGTGTTGCTGACAGAGAAAATCGGTCCTCTGGCTGGGAAACTACACACGGCTCGTTCTCGGAATGACCAAGTCGCAACGGATATGCACTTATATCTAAAGGAGCAGCTTGGCAATGTCTTGGATAAGTTGGCGAATCTGAATAGTGTTTTGCTGGATTTGGCTGAAAAACATGTGGACACCATCATGCCAGGATATACTCATTTACAGCACGCCCAACCGATTAGTTTTGCCCACCATCTCATGGCTTATTACAATATGTTTCAAAGGGACAGCGAGCGTTTTGCATTCAACTTGAAACATACGGACCTATCTCCCCTGGGTGCGGCTGCCTTAGCGGGGACAACTTTTCCAATCAATCGTCAATTATCGAGTGATTTATTGGGTTTCCAACAACCCTATACCAATTCCTTGGATGCTGTGAGTGACCGTGATTTTATCTTGGAATTCCTATCAAATGCCAGTATTTTGATGATGCATATGAGTCGTTTTTGTGAAGAAATCATCAATTGGTGCAGCTTTGAGTATCAGTACATTAGCTTGTCTGATAGCTTCTCAACGGGTTCGTCTATCATGCCCCAGAAGAAAAATCCTGATATGGCCGAATTGATTCGAGGGAAGACAGGCCGAGTTTACGGGTACTTGCTTGGACTATTGACCGTCATGAAGTCTTTGCCTCTGGCCTACAATAAGGATTTGCAAGAGGACAAGGAAGGCATGTTTGATACAGTAGAAACGATTTTAAATTCTCTGGATGTGTTGGCAGGGATGCTATCGAGCATGCAGGTTAATAAGGCCAAAATGCAGCAATCCACAGAGAATGATTTTTCGAATGCGACCGAACTGGCAGATTATTTGGCTGAAAAAGGCCTCCCCTTTAGAGAAGCGCATGAAATAGTAGGGAAATTGGTTCTAGACTCTATCAAGCATAGTAAAAATATCCAAGATTGGGATTTGGAGGAGTTGCAAGCCTACCATCTCTTGATTGAAGAGGATATTTATATCTACTTGCGACCGGAGACTGCTGTTCAGAGACGGAATTCCTTAGGAGGAACCGGCTTTGAGCAAGTGAAATACCAGATAGAACAAGCGAAGAAAGAACTTAAAGGGGAAAATTGATTCGTTTGTAAAGTAAGAAAGAGAGGCTGAGATGATTTATCAGCCTCTTTCTTGTCTTCTCCAACCAAGCGTGTTATAATGAATACTGCTCAAGCGACCTTCAATCGTTAAGCACACACGACCTTCAATCGTGAACTAGTCATTTCGTTTATCTTTTATTACGTCGTTAACTCGAAATGAGATGCAAGCTGAGCTTGTCTGATTTATAACCTCAATCAGTCTCCCAGACTGATTGAGCGAACTCGAGTTATGCCTGCGACTCGTTGCCTAGTACTAAAAGCAAACGAAATGACTATACTCAAATAAATTCTATTGAAAGTCTTAGTAAATAGAATTTTGAGGGGTATAAATAAACGAATAGATGGGAGACTTACCATGAGTGATAACTCTAAAACACGTGTTGTCGTGGGGATGAGTGGTGGTGTTGATTCGTCGGTGACGGCTCTCTTGCTCAAGGAGCAGGGCTACGATGTAATCGGCATCTTCATGAAGAACTGGGATGACACAGATGAAAACGGTGTCTGTACGGCGACCGAAGATTACAAGGATGTGGCTGCGGTGGCAGACCAGATCGGCATTCCTTACTACTCTGTCAATTTTGAAAAAGAGTACTGGGACCGCGTTTTTGAGTATTTCCTAGCGGAATACCGTGCGGGGCGCACGCCAAATCCAGATGTTATGTGCAACAAGGAAATCAAGTTCAAGGCCTTTTTGGACTATGCCATGACCTTGGGTGCAGATTATGTAGCGACTGGGCATTATGCTCGAGTGGCGCGTGATGAGGACGGGACAGTTCACATGCTTCGTGGCGTGGACAATGGCAAGGATCAGACCTATTTCCTCAGCCAACTTTCTCAAGAACAACTCCAAAAAACCATGTTCCCACTGGGGCATTTGGAAAAGCCTGAAGTTCGCAGACTAGCAGAAGAAGCTGGACTTGCGACTGCCAAGAAGAAAGATTCGACAGGGATTTGCTTTATCGGAGAAAAGAACTTTAAAAACTTTCTCAGCAACTACCTGCCAGCTCAGCCTGGTCGCATGATGACTGTGGATGGTCGCGATATGGGGGAGCATGCAGGTCTGATGTATTATACGATTGGTCAGCGTGGTGGACTCGGTATCGGTGGGCAACACGGCGGTGACAATGCACCGTGGTTCGTTGTCGGAAAAGACCTAAGCAAGAATATCCTCTATGTAGGCCAAGGATTCTACCATGACTCGCTTATGTCAACAAGCCTAGAAGCCAGTCAAGTCCACTTTACTCGTAACATGCCAGAGGAATTTACACTAGAATGTACGGCTAAATTCCGCTACCGTCAGCCTGATTCTAAGGTGACTGTACATGTCAAAGGAGACAAGGCAGAGGTCGTTTTTGCAGAGCCACAACGCGCAATCACACCAGGACAGGCGGTTGTCTTTTACGATGGCGAAGAGTGTCTAGGTGGCGGTTTGATTGACAATGCCTACCGCGATGGACAAGTTTGTCAGTACATTTAGATTGACAAATTTTCTCAATTTGCTACAATAATAAAAGCAATAGAAATGATGGTCAAAGCTCATGGATGTTGCAGGCTTTTTTGTCCTGCACTTCTTTGGAGTTTTGACTGTTTTTGTGTCGTTTAAGAGAAAGGACAAAAATGACTCAACAAGACTTTCGGACAAAAGTAGGAAATACTGTTTTTGGTGTTCGGGCGACAGCCTTGATTCTCCAAAATGGCAAGCTCCTAGTTACTAAAGACAAGGGTAAATATTACACTATCGGCGGTGCGATTCAAGTCAATGAAAACACGGAAGACGCGGTAGTCCGTGAAGTGAGGGAAGAACTAGGTGTCAAAGCTCAAGCTGGGCGACTAGCCTTTGTAGTTGAGAATCGTTTTGAACAAGACGGTGTTTCCTATCACAATATCGAATTTCATTATTTGGTAGACTTGCTGGAGGATGCCCCGTTGACCATGCAGGAAGATGAGAAAAGGCAGCCCTGTAAGTGGATTGACTTGGATAGGCTTGAGGGGATCAATCTAGTTCCAGCCTTTTTAAAAACAGCTCTACCAGAATGGAACGGCCAACTAAAACACATTCATCTTGAGGAATAGGAGAGAAAATGACTTATAATTTTACGGAAGAATACGATATTATTGTAATCGGTGCGGGACACGCTGGGGTTGAGGCTTCCTTGGCTGCCAGCCGTATGGGCTGCAAGGTCTTGCTTGCGACCATCAACATTGAAATGCTGGCTTTTATGCCTTGTAACCCTTCTATCGGTGGTTCTGCCAAAGGGATTGTTGTGCGTGAGGTAGATGCCCTCGGTGGTGAAATGGCTAAAACCATTGACAAGACCTACATCCAGATGAAGATGCTCAACACCGGGAAAGGCCCAGCTGTTCGTGCCCTTCGTGCGCAAGCTGACAAGGAGCTTTACTCTAAGGAAATGCGCAAGACAGTTGAAAATCAAGAGAATCTGACCCTTCGTCAAACCATGATTGATGAGATTTTGGTGGAAGATGGCAAGGTTGTCGGTGTTCGTACAGCGACCCATCAAGAGTATGCTGCCAAGGCTGTTATCGTGACGACAGGGACTGCACTCCGTGGAGAAATCATCATTGGAGACCTCAAGTACTCGTCTGGCCCTAACCACAGTCTGGCTTCGATTAACCTAGCTGACAACCTCAAGGAGCTGGGCCTTGAAATTGGTCGTTTCAAGACAGGAACACCTCCACGTGTCAAGGCTTCTTCTATCAATTACGACGTGACAGAGATTCAGCCAGGGGACGAAGCGCCAAATCACTTCTCATATACTTCACGTGATGAGGACTATGTCAAGGATCAAGTGCCATGCTGGTTGACCTATACCAATGGTACCAGTCATGAAATTATCCAAAATAACCTCCATCGTGCGCCTATGTTTACAGGTGTGGTCAAGGGAGTGGGACCTCGTTACTGTCCGTCGATTGAGGACAAGATTGTTCGCTTTGCGGACAAGGAACGTCACCAACTCTTCCTTGAGCCAGAAGGGCGCAATACAGAGGAAGTCTATGTTCAGGGTCTTTCAACCAGTCTACCTGAGGATGTCCAACGTGATTTGGTTCATTCCATCAAAGGTTTGGAAAATGCTGAAATGATGCGTACTGGTTATGCCATTGAGTACGACATGGTCTTGCCACACCAGTTGCGTGCGACTCTGGAAACCAAGAAAATCTCAGGACTCTTTACTGCTGGTCAGACAAATGGAACGTCAGGTTACGAAGAAGCTGCTGGCCAAGGGATTATCGCTGGTATCAATGCAGCTCTAAAAATCCAAGGCAAGCCAGAGTTGATTTTGAAGCGCAGTGACGGTTATATTGGGGTCATGATTGATGACTTGGTGACCAAGGGAACTATTGAACCCTATCGTCTCTTGACCAGTCGTGCTGAATACCGTCTCATCCTCCGTCATGACAATGCCGATATGCGTTTGACAGAGATGGGACGCGAGATTGGACTTGTGGATGATGAACGTTGGGCCCGCTTTGAAATCAAGAAAAATCAATTTGACAATGAGATGAAGCGCCTAGACAGTATCAAACTCAAGCCGGTCAAAGAAACCAATGCTAAGGTTGAGGAAATGGGCTTCAAGCCGTTGACAGATGCGGTGACAGCCAAAGAATTCCTTCGCCGTCCAGAAGTTTCTTATCAGGATGTGGTGGCTTTCATCGGACCTGCAGCAGAGGACTTGGATGACAAGATTATCGAATTGATTGAAACAGAAATCAAGTACGAAGGCTACATTTCCAAAGCCATGGATCAGGTTGCCAAGATGAAACGCATGGAAGAAAAACGCATTCCAGCCAATATCGACTGGGATGATATTGACTCCATTGCAACAGAAGCCCGTCAGAAGTTCAAACTTATCAATCCAGAAACGATCGGCCAAGCCAGCCGTATTTCGGGAGTTAACCCAGCAGATATTTCTATTTTGATGGTGTATCTGGAAGGTAAGAATCGCAGTATTTCTAAAAATCAAGAAAAGAAAGCATAGAAAAAACAGCTCCGAAGACGGGGCTGTTTTGTTGACTTGTACTCAATGAAAATCAAAGAGCAAACTAGGAAGATAGCCGAAGGCTGTACTTGAGTACGACAAGGCGAAGCTGACGTGGTTTGAATTTGATTTTCGAAGAGTATTATTCTTCATCTGGTGTGAGGATCATAGGGATGATAATCGGTTCACGTTCTGTATTTTCATAGAGGAAAGGACGAATGGCGTTGACAATGGCACCATTGACAGATTGCACGCTAGCATCCTTGTTTTTCAATGCGATACGAATGGCATTGAAGAGGATGCGCTGGCTTTGACGAATCAAGTCTCCAGATTCTCTCATGTAGACAAAGCCTCGGCTGAGGATGTCAGGCCCAGACAAGATCATTTTAGACTTGAAGTCAACAGTTGCGACTGCTAGAACGACACCATCTTCAGATAGATCACGACGATCTTTGAGGACAGCCGCACCGATTTCACCGATACGATTTCCATCAACATAGATGTCTTGGGCATTGAAGTGACCTGCGATACGGGCTGAGTTAGCAGTAAGAGCAAGCACATCACCATTACTCATGATAAAGATATTGTCCTTCTCGACACCCGTATCCACCGCTAGTCCAGCATGGACTTTCTGCATGCGGTATTCACCATGGACAGGCATGAAGTATTTGGGTTTGATCAAACGGAGCATGAGTTTTTGCTCTTGCTGACCACCGTGTCCAGAGGTGTGGATATTGTTAATCTTTCCGTGGATGACTTCGACACCAGCTTCTGAGATAATGTTAATCAGCTTGTTGACGCTAGTGGTATTTCCAGGGATAGGACTTGAAGAGAAGATAACGGTATCGCCGGGTTGGAGTTGCACCTGACGGTGGGTTCCGTTAGCGATACGAGAGAGGGCAGCCATCGGCTCGCCTTGACTACCTGTACAGAGGATCAGAACCTCGCCTGCAGGGTAGTCTTTGATTTCATTTGGCTCGATAAAGGTTCCCTTAGGAGCTTTGATGTAGCCAAGCTCGATCCCATTGACAATGGCCTTTTCCATCGAACGTCCAAAGACCGCAATCTTGCGTCCAGTCTTAACTGCAGCATCCGTTGCTTGCTGGAGACGGAAGATATTTGAGGCAAAGGATGCAAAGATGATACGTCCTTCGATGCCTTGGATGATCTTCATGATGGACTGACCAACGACTTTTTCAGAGTTGGTAAAGGTTGGCACTTCTGCATTTGTCGAGTCAGAGAGGAGGCAGAGTACGCCTTCTTCACCAAGGGCTGCCATCCGGTGCAAGTCCGCAGGTTCCCCAACGGGAGTAAAGTCAAACTTAAAGTCACCCGTACAGACGATTTTCCCTTGAGGAGTATGAATGACAATCCCCAAAGGTTCTGGAATAGAGTGAGTGGTTCTAAAGAAAGTTGCCTTAAGATTTTTAAAGGTCAACTCAGTGTTGTGGTTGATTTCGTAAAGTTTGGCGTTGCGCAAGAGACCGTGTTCTTCGAGTTTTCCACGGATCAAAGCCAAGGCAAGTGGTCCAGCGTAGATAGGGACATTTGCTTGCTTGAGCAGGAAAGGAATCCCACCGATGTGGTCCTCGTGTCCGTGTGTAATCAAAACGGCCTTGACGCGGTCGATATTGTCCACCATGTAAGAGTAATCAGGAATGACATAGTCGATACCCAGCAAGTCATCTTCCGGGAATTTAATCCCAGCATCAACGATAATAATCTCGTCTTGGTATTCAATTCCGTATGTGTTTTTCCCGATTTCTCCCAGACCACCGATGGCAAAAACGCCGACTTCTTCAGGTTTAAGAGTGTAGGCCATATTAGAACTCCGTAATCTCGAAAGCGCCAGTTTCTTTTTCGTAATCTAGCAATTTGTCAGACAAGAGTTCGATGAATTCGATGTTGTACTCTGGGCGGTTTTCTTCGACAAGTTGGCGAGCAGCGATACGGCCCTCAAGTTCTGAGTTGGCATCGATGTCTAGGTAAAGTGAGCGTGTTGTTTCACGACGTGGGCTACGTTCTTTTGTTTCTTGATAAAAAACTTTGTAAATCATATAGTTCCTTTCTATTTACAGGTCAGCTTATTCCAAACTTTTAGCAGAGATTTGCTTGATTTCATTCCATTTTGTGTCTAGATTGACCTTGATTCGTTACAATTATTTCAATTATACCACAAAATGAAAAATTAGTAAAAGACGGAAATGGAGAAAGTCGGGAGGGGAAGGAGGAGCAAAAAGACAGGTAGGATTTGGTCGGAGAGCGCTTAGGTGTTATAATTAAAGGGGGAATCTAAAGAGATAGTAGGTTTGAGGAAGAATACAGTTCTAGTTTCATTAATCGTTGGTGTAGATGGTTGGGGCAGAATGATATCTTTGAAAAAAGAAAAAGCTCTTGAGAAATCTCAAGAGCAAATAAAAAGGCTGAGACAAAACTCGGGGATTTTCCTGGAGCAGTCCAGATGGCAGCACCTCTACCTGAAGCGAATGCATCGCAACCTTTGAATGACTTGTCACCAAATCAAACTCGATCTCAGCCTTTACTTAATTCTATCATCTATGAGGCTAAGAAGTCAATCTATAAGTATAACGATGTAGAAATAGCATGGAGTGGAGCGCTTACTAAAAGGTAAAGACAAGCACTTAATTTAAGAGTAAGCAAAAAGAGAGGACCAATGGTAGTCAGGGGTCTTTACAGCTCAAAGCTGAGGGCAGTCCCACACCCGTACCAGAAGTTGGTACCTTTGAACGCTCTGTTACCAGTCGCCCTACGTTATCCTCTCAATATTTATATTTTACTATAGCTTACTGAGGGAATCAACTTTAAAAGCATCAAAAAGCCCTTGACCGAAGTCAAGAGCCAATGTTAAAATGGAGAACAAAGTTTCGTAAATATCCGAGTTTCCAACTCAAATTATGGATGGCTGAAGTTGTAGGGCTAGACGTGCAAGAAATTGGTGATGCCATTAAGAATAATGCAGGTAAGAGCAAAGTAAACAACTTGATTAGAGAACTATCCTGGGACGCTATTTTTGATAAAGTATATAAAGAATCAACTTAAAAAATTTTGTAGGAGAGTGTAAAATGTCAGAAAAAAAATATTCGTTTAGAAGAGAAGGAAATCATTTTAAGTTATCAATTCCAATCAATGAAAAATGCAACGATATAGAAGAAATGACTCCTAAAAAACAGAGATTTACTTTTAAGTTATCAAGTTTAAAAACAATATTTGATTTTCTAGGTTCAATAGTCGTATTAATAGTGGGATTTTTAATTGCAACACCGTTATTTTTAATGTCCATATTACTTAATTGGTTTAAATTGACAATTTTATTTGCAATTTTTTGGTTTATTGTATATGTTGTATATGATACAGTTATTTTAAATCATACAGCACTTGGTATCAGGCCATTTAATGGTACTATTGTTTTAATTATTATGGGGCTAGGTTTAATAGCTTCGATTTTTGTTACAATTTCAGAAATTAAAAATTAGATTGAATTTTTATATGTTGAACAAACACTTTGTTATCAAAGTGTTTTTATTATAGCTAGGAAGAAAAAATATGAATAAATTAGGAAGTGAATTTTTGAAAGAATTCGATAATTACGAAAGACCGATTGCATTTGGTTTGACAAAACGGTTATTGGTAATGATGATAGGGATAAGTGTTGTCGTATCGCTAACAATCTCAATTTCTCTAATGGAACTTTCAGATATTTTTATGTATCTTGTTGCTTTATTAATTGCTCCCCCGTTTATTATATACGGTTTGGGGTTTGATGAGGCTGTGAAGGAAAAGATACTGTTTAATTTAAAAGTGCAGAAAAGAGCGAAAAGCATGTTTAAAACGTTCAATGAAAGCATCAACACAAAATACGATTAAGTATAATAGTTTGTTTGAAAATGGATTAATGCATATTGCTAAAAATGAATGGTCAAGAACTTACAAATTAGGTGATGTGGCTTATATTTCTGCAAATCAGGAAGAAAAAATTGATGTGATTGATACGCATGCTGAAGCATTGAATTCACTTGATGCTGGATCTACCTATCAGCTTTTAGTTATTAACAGAAGAATTGAAGAAAATGTTGTTGAACAGATCAAATATGATGAAGTTGGAGATGGCTTTGATGATTTCCGTAGGGAATACAAAGGATTGAAAGACCTTGAAGAACAAATGAATGTCATTCAAGAAGAATCAGATATCCTTATTGCAAAAATAGATTCCGTACTTGAAAAATACAAATCAAAAGAAATTACAAAAAATGCTTTTGAAGAAAAAATTGATAGATTAAAATCTGAAAAAGTGATACAATCAGAAGAGAGAAGTCAATCTCCAAAAAAAGAACTATCAAGCGACAAAGAAGCGAATCTATAAATGATATTGTCGCTCAATTATCTGATGGATTTATATCAAGAAAAAAAACAAACGGAGGAATAAAAAATGAATGAAACAGTTGAAACAACATTGTTATTAAATCTATTCTATTATCAGAATGAAACATATTCAAGAAACGAAGTTTTCATTGAATCCAAAAAGAGAAAAGCTATTTCAATTTTAGATGAATATGCTGATGAACTAAAAGAAATTGATGAAGGTTTATATAATGAATATAAAGAAACAATTACTTTTCTTGAAGGTATTTCAGAAGAAGAATATCAAAATATTAAAAATGAAATTATTGAAAGTGTAAAGAAGTTTACTAAGTAGTTTAGTTAGGGGTTTGGGGATACCCAAAAATAAATTTAAAAGATTTACCTGCTCCCAAATATCAAATTATAAATATTGGGGGGCAGGATAAATCTTTTAAAAACAGCAAGGTGGTACCATCTTGCTATGCTTGCCAGTAAAAAGAATCGGAGTGTCTAAAAGAAGGAATTGTTCCTTTCATTATAGATGTTTTGAATAAGAAATGTTATTACTCTGCCTTGGAAACACTTCAACTTAGGGACAATAAAGAACCTCTATTGACTTATTTTCAGGGTGAACAAAAGAATTACATCAACGATTTAAAAAATAAAAATTTTGACGGAAAGATTAATCATGCCAAAGAGTATTCTCAAAAAGTCTAAGAGTAATATGTGAGAATTCAAGGATAATATTGAAAAGTCTCTGTTTTAGGTCGAAAAAGAAAAAGCTCTTGACAAAAGTCAAGAGCCATCTAACACTGGGGGCGAACTATTTAATCGCAATTCCGGTTATTTAGAAGGCGAACCCTCAAGGACAGCACCACAGCCTGAAGAGCCAAAGGCTCAACCTGATTTTCCTACCAATGTTCAGTTATATTTTAACATTGACAAGTCAGTAAAGTCAAGTTATCGGTTGCGTGGTGGCTACAAATACCCTGAAGATGCGGACATAAGGACTTTAAATAAGTATGCGGATGCTTTGCAACGGTCAGCACAACACTATTTAGATAGATTTGCCAATCAAAAAATCATCTACGCTTTTAACGAAGATAACCAACTGAACGCTCTGTTACCAGTCGCCCTACGTTATCCTCTCGATATTTATACTTTACTATAACTTACTGAGGAAATCAACTTTAAAAGCATCAAAAAGCTCCTGACCGAAGTCAAGAGCCGTCAAACACTGGGGGCGAATTGTTCAATCGCAATTTCAGTTCTTTAGAAACCAAAGTTTCAGGGATAGCACTGCAACCCGAAGAGTCAACGACTCAACCTGATTTTCCTACCAGTGTTCAATTACATTTTAACATTGATAGACCAACATTGTCAACAGTTTATATAAAAATAGCAATACCAAAAGGAGGATTAAGAATGTTTAGTTTGTTTGAATTTGCAGTAGGGGTTCGCCTCTTGATGTTTATAGTCTTTGTAGCTTGTGTCTATGGGGGGAATGCCCTGTTTGTGCATCTGGAACACCGCAAAACAAAATTCCTTTGGAAGCTTGCTTTTGTGACGCTCTATTCAATTTTTCTCCTCCTTGTAACCTATGTTGTCTGGCTTGTTTTCTACTTTGGTTTAAACGCTTAAAGTCAATTATTCCTCTAGATATACAGAAAATCCACCTCGTCTTGATAGATGGGATGGACTTTTTTAATTTTTAGGTGCTATCTTTATTGTTATGACGATGTTCTCTCGTATCGAAAATCGAGTTAAAGCATATATGAATTATCTAAACTTCCTATGAAGAACCTTTCAATTTTCTTGTTCACTTTTCTATTCAAAAAAGCTACAACTTTTTTGAATTCTTTGTGTAGAATTGCTTGTCTAAGTGGCAGGTCTCTTTTGTTTCAAAACAAAGAAAATTCCCATGCGCTGGCTTTTGTAGTATAATAGTAAGCAGACAAAAAGATAGGAATGTGTTATGAAAGTATTAACTTTTGATACGTCTAGCAAGGCTCTTTCTCTAGCCATTTTAGAGGACAAGCAGGTTCTTGCCGAGACGACGATTAATATTAAGAAAAATCACAGTATTACCCTTATGCCTGCCATCGATTTTTTGATGGCAAGTTTGGATTGGACTCCAACGGATTTGGATCGTATCGTAGTTGCTCAGGGGCCAGGTAGCTACACAGGCTTACGAATTGCGGTAGCAACTGCTAAGACCTTGGCTCACACTCTGAACATCGAGTTGGTTGGTATGTCAAGTCTCTTGGCTCTGGTGCCACGCCAACAAGAAGGCTTGGCGGTTCCTATCATGGATGCACGTCGTAACAATGTCTATGCAGGATTTTATGAAAATGCCAAGCCTGTCATGTCAGAAGCACACCTGTCCTTTGCGGAAGTGCTAGAGCAGGTCAAGGATGCTGAACAGGTAACCTTTGTCGGAGAAGTTGGAGCCTTTGTGGAACAAATCCAAGAACAACTACCACAAGCCAGCTACCAAGAAACCTTGCCAAATGCAGCTAATCTAGCTCTTTGGGCCTGGGATAAGGAAGCAGACTCCTTGCACGACTTTGTGCCAAATTACCTCAAACGAGTTGAGGCTGAGGAAAACTGGCTCAAGAATCACACCGAGTCGGGCGAGTCTTACATTAAACGCCTATGATAGAGATTAAACGAATTCAACAGCAGCCTGATGTGGCACAAGCTATCTACGAAGTGATGACGGATGTTTATCCCGTCAGTCCTTGGACGTTGGAACAAATCCAAGCAGACCTGTCTCAAGACCAGACTTGGTATGCTCTAGCTTATGATGGGGAAGAAGTGATAGGTTTTCTAGCAATTCAGGAGAATAACTTTGAAGCAGAAGTCTTGCAGATTGCTGTACTGCCTAGCTATCAGGGGCAGAAAATCGCGTCAGTCTTGTTTGACTTTTTGCCTGCCGACAAAGAAATTTTCCTCGAAGTTAGAAAGTCAAATCACCGAGCGCAAGCATTTTACAAGAAAGAAAAGATGGCGGTCATCGCTGAGAGAAAGGCCTACTACCATGACCCAGTCGAGGACGCCATTATCATGAAGAGAGAAATAGATGAAGGATAGATATATTTTAGCATTTGAAACATCCTGTGATGAGACCAGTGTCGCTGTCTTAAAAAACGACGACCAGCTCTTGTCCAATGTCATTGCGAGTCAAATTGAGAGTCACAAACGTTTTGGGGGTGTAGTGCCAGAAGTGGCCAGTCGTCACCATGTCGAGGTCATTACAGCCTGTATTGAGGAGGCGCTAGCAGAAGCAGGGATTACCGAAGAGGACATAACAGCTGTTGCGGTTACCTATGGACCTGGATTGGTTGGAGCTCTACTAGTTGGCTTGGCAGCTGCCAAGGCCTTTGCTTGGGCGCATGGTCTGCCACTTATCCCCGTCAACCACATGGCTGGGCATCTCATGGCAGCTCAGAGTGTGGAGCCTTTGGAGTTTCCTTTGTTGGCACTCTTGGTCAGCGGAGGACACACCGAGTTGGTCTATGTGTCAGAGGCTGGCGATTACAAGATTGTTGGGGAGACACGAGACGATGCAGTTGGGGAGGCTTATGACAAGGTCGGTCGTGTCATGGGCTTGACTTATCCAGCCGGTCGTGAGATTGACGAGTTGGCCCATCAAGGTCAGGATGTTTATGACTTCCCTCGTGCCATGATCAAGGAAGACAATCTGGAATTTTCATTTTCAGGTTTGAAATCTGCCTTTATCAATCTTCACCACAATGCCGAGCAAAAGGGAGAAAGCTTGTCTACAGAGGATTTGTGTGCTTCCTTCCAAGCAGCTGTCATGGATATTCTCATGGTAAAAACCAAGAAAGCTTTAGATAAATACCCTGTTAAAACCCTAGTCGTAGCAGGCGGTGTAGCCGCTAATAAAGGTCTTAGAGAACGCTTGGCAGTCGAAATCACTGATGTCAAGGTCATCATTCCTCCTCTTCGACTTTGCGGAGACAATGCAGGAATGATTGCTTATGCCAGCGTCAGCGAGTGGAACAAAGAAAACTTTGCAGGCTTGGATCTCAATGCCAAACCAAGTCTCGCCTTTGATACTATAGAATAAAGAGTCAGCTTGAGGCTGGCTTTTTTTGCGCTCTTAAATGTCAGAATATTTTGACAAAACTGTAAAAATGATGATATAATATGATATAATATGTAAAAATTAGGAGGTGGTCAGATGATTGAGAGAATGGAATTGGGAGAATTTTACAAGGAATTGCGCTTGGCGAGAAAACTCAAGCAGTCAGATGTGGCTTGTGCTGGACTGACAGCATCCCAGCTATCCAAGTTTGAACTAGGGCAGTCCATGCTGTCTGCGGATAAGTTGATCCTAGCTATCCAAGGGATAAATATGACCTTCGATGAGTTTGGGCACAAGCTCAACAACTATCAAGAATCCCCACACATGCGAATCGGTCGAAAAGTTGTGGATCGCTTTGCTCATCAAGATATAGCAGGTTTAGAGCAACTATTAGAGACGGTCGAGCAGGAACAGGTGGCACAGACTTATCGTCGTTTGAATGCTATTGTGATTAAAAACGCTATCCATTCTCTGGATAAAAGCTATCTACTTGAAGAGGAGGATCGTGAGTTTTTGACCACCTACCTCTATGCTATCGAGTCTTGGACCTGGTTTGAACTCTATCTTTTTTGCAATACCATGCCCTTCTTGAGCAACCAAGACCTGATTTTTTTATCAACCTCTTTACTTGAAAAATCCAAGGAATTTAAAGAATTGGCACACAATAGGCTGTATATGAAAAGTGGCTTTCTGAATATCATATCAGAGCTCATGGAGCGCAAACTTTTTTCTTATATCCCAATCTTTGAAGCCGAGTTGGAGAGTATGCTCCGTCCATACGATGTTTTTGAGAAACTATTGTGGCAGTTTTTAAAGAAGATGAGCATTTTCCTTCAAACTAAGGGAAGCAATCAAAAAGAGATTGAAAACTTTATCCAATCTCTGAAAGTATTAGAAAATCCACAATTAACAGCCCTTTTTGAATTGCGTTTTCGGCAATATAAAGCACTTATCGATTAGTTAAAGATGGGAAATGATAATAATATCAGCAACGATTGTCAATAATGTTATGATTTGTTTCTTCATTTCATGTCCTCCTACATAATGGTAACTATATTATATCAGTGAAATAATCAAATCAATCAAAATCGCAAATGTGAAATTTCCATAAGAAAAAATATCAAATATGCGATTTTTTAAAATAAGCCAATTTTCGTGTTATACTGTCCTTGTAAGACATTTGAAGCAAATCCTAGGTCGCAGAAGTGGTTTACAAATAGAAATAATTGAAGGAGTGTAAATGATGTTGAATTTACAATTTGCAGAAACAATGGAACTAACAGAAGTGGAGCTAGAGGCAGTTTACGGAGGAGATCTTGTGAATGTTGCGAATATCCCAGGTGGTGGAAATTGGGGAGGCTGGGGAGGCCTAGGGACACCTTGGTCAATCACTAATTTCTGGCAGAAATATTTTAACGATAAACCTGACTCTGATTATGACCGCCGACGTTATTAATATCCAAAGCCCTTGCCTTTTCTTGGGTAGGGGCTGTCTTTATTTCATAGTATAGGAGAAAATAGAATGAAAAAGATAATCTCACGTCACTACTTTATTATGGCTTTTCTACTAGTTATTGCTGACCAGAAGTTCAGTGGTCTAGTTTTACGCAGCAACCTTGTTACTGGTCTATCTGACTTTACCTATTATCTGTCGGATATGATGTTGAATTTTCTTGTGGTTTTATTTGCTCTTATTGCCATGATTTGGTCGGGAAAATGGCAACAAATCAACAGTAGAAAGTTTAAAGGATCCTATCTTGTCTATTCATTTTTAGCTCTGCTTGCTTTTGTTATTTGGAATTTCGTTACCTTTTTTCTTTTCCCACCTACTCGAAATGAAATTTCTTATCAACATGCTGCTCCTACTTTTACAGGAGCTACGGCATTTTTAATGTATTTTTTCTATCCTGTAATTGCAGGTCCCATTTTTGAAGAGATGATTTATCGTGGGTTGGTGATGACCGCTCTGGAAAAAGGAAAGAAATGGGGACTGGATGTGCTCGGTTCGGCTGCTTTGTTTGGAATCTTGCACATTAGTAACCACGGTTGGGTTTTGACAGACTTTTTCTCATATATGGGTGGCGGTCTCATATTTGCAGTCTTATTTAGAGTGACAAAGTCCATTTATTGGCCTATTGGGCTGCACATAGTCTACAATGGCATTGGTCAGATTTTGCCGTTGTTGTTTTAGAGTTTCTGCCAATCATAAAAACAAAGGAACTGACTAGCTAAGTATTATAAATAAGACTGTTTTTTCAGTCTTTTTTATTTTGACTGTCTGTTACTAGTTTTTGATCAATTCTTTGTTTCCTCATAATTCAGAGAACAAATCTCAAAATGTAATCAGAAAATTCAAAGTTTGTCAATCCTAACCTTTTTTGTATAGTAGAAATATGAAATTTACAAAAATAATCAGTAGTCTGCTTGCTCTTGGAGCTTTACTCATGCTTTTGTCAGCTTGCCAGAATATCAAAAAGACGCAACTAGTCTTGTTTGAATCCCTTTCTTTCGGTATGCCTGTTAAATCTTTTGAAGAAGTATTGGGAGAGGCTAGCGAGGTGGAGGAAGAAGAGGAAATGGCCTATCGCGATACTTGGCGTGCAGAAGACCCTTATTTCTATAAAACAGGCCGCCTTTTCTATGATTACGAAAATATTTCTTTGAAGGGCCATACAGGTCGAGTAAGATTCACATTTTCAAAGTCGCATCACTTGGAAACAGTAGCGGCTTATTTTCCCGTTACCTCAAAAGCTGAGCAGCAAGCATTGCTCAATAACTTATCCCAGACTGTAAAAAAAGAACTGGAGGCACTCCCAGATTACCAGTCCTTGACAACTGAGACAGTAGGCCTCTATGATGACGGTTATCGCTATAAGGTCAAGTTGAAGGGACAACAGTGGGAACTCTGGGTCGATGTCTATCCGACAGAAAATAAATATGCTACAGACACAGAAACCGATAAGTATACTATCCGAGTGGATCAATTTCTTATGTATCCATGATACTCCCTCTTCAGCACTTTTTGCTGGCAATAGGTTTCGAATCCGAAACTTTTTTCTCTTCTTTGAATATGTTATAATAGTCCGTGCTGTGGCTGTGATGATGAACAGCCTCAATTGGAGAAAATATGAGGAGAAGGATGAAAGAAAAAGGATTTTGGGAAGGTGTACAGGCAGCCATGCCGACTGCCCTTGGCTATGTCAGCATTGGCCTGGCTTGTGGGATTATTGGCGCGCCCTATGTGACACCTGTTGAGATGGGCTTGATGAGCCTCTTTGTTTATGCTGGGAGCGCCCAGTTTGCCATGTTGGCACTGATTGCGGTACAAGCGCCTGTGGCAGCTATTGCTATGACGGTCTTTTTGATCAACTTGCGACTCTTTTTGCTGAGCTTGCATGCATCAACTTATTTCCGTCATACTAGTCTCTGGCAAAATATCGGCATGTCTAGTCTCCTGACAGATGAGACCTACGGGGTTTTGATGGGCGAATTAGCCCATACAGACAAGGTCCATCCTATGTGGATGCATGGGAACAATCTCAATAGTTATATGGCCTGGTTTATTGGGACAGTTGCGGGGACAGCTTTAGGAGGGCTTCTTCCAAATCCTGAGGTCTTTGGACTAGACTTTGCCCTTGTTGGGATGTTTATCGGGATTTTTACCTCGCAATTTCAGATTATGCAAAGACGGGTTCCTGTACGGAATCTACTGCGGATCCTAGCCGTGGTTGCGGTGTCCTTCTTTTTGCTCTTGACAGTGGTGCCTCAGTCGCTAGCTGTTTTGTTTGCGACCTTGCTAGGTTGTACCATGGGGGTGGTCTTAGATGGTCAGTAAATATCTTTTGTTAGCCGTTATCTTTTCAGGCCTAGTGACTTGGATTCCCCGTATGATTCCTTTCATCTTGGTCAAGTACAAGGGGTTGCCAGCTATCGTTGAGCGTTTTTTGAAGTTCTTGCCTGTTTCCATTATCTTTGCCTTGATCCTCTCAAGCGTAGTGACCGGAAAGGTTGGGAGCCTTCCTCAGATCAAATGGCTGGACTTTTCAGCAGTCTTTCCAACGGCTTGGGTAGCCTTTCGCTACCGCAATCTAGTGGGTACGGTTCTTTTTGGAGTAGTCTTGATTGCAGTCTTGCGTCTGGTCTTTTAGTCAGCCATAAAAAAAACCTATCACCGAGATAGATATCATATAATGGCGAAAAAAAATATTTTCTGTTAAGATAGTACAGTATTCTATTTTGGAGGAAATGACATGAAAAAAATCGTCAAATATTCATCTCTTGCTGCTCTAGGACTTGTTGCCGCAGGTGTACTAGCAGCTTGCTCAGGCGGAGATAAGAAAGATACTGCAACTAGCGAAGCAGCATCTGGTAAGAAAGAAATTATCGTTGCAACCAATGCTTCACCAAAACCATTCAACTACGAAGAAAATGGCGAGTTGACTGGTTATGAGATTGAAGTAGTTCGTGCTATCTTTAAAGACTCTGACAAATACGATGTTAAGTTTGAAAAGACAGAGTGGTCAGGTGTCTTTGCAGGCCTTGATAGCGATCGCTACCAAATGGCTGTGAACAATATTAGTTATACCAAAGAACGCGCTGAGAAATACCTTTATGCAGCCCCAACTGCTAAGAACCCTAACGTTCTTGTAGTGAAAAAAGACGACTCTAGCATCAAGTCGCTTGATGATATCGGAGGCAAGTCTACTGAGGTTGTTCAAGGGACAACATCAGCTAAACAGCTAGAAGATTATAACAAACAACACGCAGACAATCCAACGGTTCTTAACTACACCAAGGCTGATTTCCAACAAATCATGTCACGTTTGAGCGATGGTCAGTTTGACTACAAGATTTTTGATAAAATCGGTGTAGAGACAGTTATCAAAAACCAAGGTTTGGACAACTTGAAAGTCATTGAACTTCCAAGCGACCAACAACCTTACGTTTACCCACTTCTTGCTAAAGGTCAAGATGAGTTGAAATCATTTGTAGACAAACGCATCCAAGAACTCTACAAAGACGGAACTCTTGAAAAATTGTCTAAACAGTTCTTCGGAGACACTTATCTCCCAGCAGAAGCTGATATTAAATAGTCGTATGAAATCATCCAGTCTGAGAAAGGCGGATGATTTCTCAATGTTTGGGTATATAGTTTCAAACTATATGTCTGCCTATCTAATAACAATTTGCTAAATCAAATAAAGTATGAGATACTGTTACGGTATTATTTTTAAAGGAGAAAGAATCATGAAAATTAAAAAATGGCTCGGTGTAGCAGCGCTTGCTACAGTCGCAGGTTTGACTCTTGCAGCTTGCGGAAATTCAGAAAAGAAAGCAGATAACGAAACAGTTGTCAAAATTGCAACAGTTAACCGTAGCGGTTCTGAAGAAGCACGTTGGGATAAAATCCAAGAATTGGTTAAAAAAGATGGAATTAAATTGGAATTCACAGAGTTCACAGACTACTCACAACCAAACAAGGCAACTGCTGATGGCGAAGTAGACTTGAACGCTTTCCAACACTACAACTTCTTGAACAACTGGAACAAAGAAAACGGGAAAGACCTTGTAGCGATTGCAGATACATATATCTCACCAATCCGCCTTTACTCAGGTAAAAATGGGGAAGAAAACAAGTACACCAAAGTGGAAGAAATCCCAGATAAGGGTGAAATCGCCGTACCAAACGATGCAACAAATGAAAGCCGTGCGCTTTACTTGCTTCAATCAGCTGGTTTGATCAAATTGGATGTTTCTGGAACTGCCCTTGCAACAGTTGCGAACATCACAGAAAATCCAAAGAACTTGAAGATTACTGAATTGGACGCTAGCCAAACAGCTCGTTCATTGTCATCAGTTGATGCTGCCGTTGTAAACAATACCTTTGTTACAGAAGCAAAATTGGACTACAAGAAAGCACTTTTCAAAGAACAAGCTGATGAAAACTCAAAACAATGGTACAACATCATCGTTGCGAAAAAAGATTGGGAATCATCACCTAAGGCTGATGCCATCAAGAAAATTATCGCAGCTTACCACACTGATGAAGTGAAAAAAGTTATCGAAGAAACATCAGACGGTTTGGACCAACCAGTTTGGTAATAAGACACAGGGAGGTGGGAGAGAGTTTCCACCTCTTACTTTTGTATAGAGAGTTGATTTTAAAGAGGCACTTGGGGTCGTTCCAAGGACACAAGTAGGTAGTAGAAAGAGAGAGAAAATGGTTTTTCCTAGCGAACAAGAGCAGATTGAAAAATTTGAGAAGGATCATGTGGCCCAACATTATTTTGAAGTCTTGCGCACCTTGATTTCCAAGAAATCAGTTTTTGCCCAGCAGGTTGGACTCAAGGAAGTCGCAAACTATCTGGGTGAGATTTTCAAGCGTGTAGGAGCTGAAGTCGAGATTGATGAGACTTATACGGCTCCCTTTGTCATGGCGCATTTCAAGAGCTCGCGTCCGGATGCCAAGACCTTGATCTTCTATAATCACTATGACACCGTGCCAGCGGATGGCGACCAGGTGTGGACAGAGGATCCTTTTACCCTTTCTGTGCGAAATGGCTTTATGTATGGACGTGGGGTTGATGATGACAAGGGCCACATCACGGCTCGTTTGAGTGCTCTGAGAAAGTATATGCAGCACCATGATGACCTGCCTATCAATATCAGCTTTATCATGGAAGGGGCAGAGGAATCTGCTTCCATGGATCTAGATAAGTATTTAGAGAAACACGCGGACAAACTCCGTGGGGCAGATTTGTTAGTTTGGGAACAAGGGACCAAAAATGCCTTGGAGCAGTTAGAAATTTCTGGTGGAAACAAGGGAATTGTGACCTTTGATGCCAAGGTAAAAAGTGCTGATGTGGATATCCACTCGAGTTATGGTGGTGTTGTGGAGTCGGCGTCGTGGTACCTTATCCAGGCCTTAAGTAGCCTGCGAGCTGCTGATGGACGTATTTTGGTAGAAGGCCTGTACGAGAATGTTCAAGAGCCAAATGAACGAGAACTAGCCTTGGTAGATACCTACGCCCAACGCAATCCTGAGGAAATTAGTCGCATTTATGGTTTGGAATTGCCTCTCTTACAAGAGGATCGTGCAGCCTTTCTAAAACGGTTCTTTTTCGAGCCGGCCCTTAATATCGAAGGGATTCAATCAGGCTACCAAGGACAAGGAGTTAAAACGATTTTGCCAGCAGAAGCTAGTGCCAAGCTAGAGGTTCGTTTGGTTCCTGGCCTAGAACCGCATGATGTTCTGGAAAAAATTCGGAAACAGCTAGACAAAAATGGCTTTGATAAGGTAGAGTTATACTATACCTTGGGAGAGATGAGCTATCGAAGCGATATGAGCGCACCAGCCATTCTCAATGTGATCGAGTTGGCCAAGCAATTCTATCCGCAGGGGGTATCAGTCTTGCCGACAACAGCGGGGACAGGACCTATGCATACGGTTTTTGACGCTCTAGAGGTACCAATGGTGGCCTTCGGTCTAGGAAATGCCAATAGCCGAGACCACGGTGGAGATGAGAACGTGCGAATCGCCGATTACTACACCCATATTGAATTAGTAGAGGAGCTGATTAGAAGCTATGAGTAGAGATATTATCAAGTTAGATCAGATCGATGTGACTTTTCACCAGAAGAAGAGAACCATCACAGCAGTCAAGGATGTGACCATTCACATCCAAGAAGGGGATATCTACGGAATCGTTGGATATTCTGGAGCAGGGAAATCCACTCTTGTACGGGTGATTAACCTCTTGCAAAAACCATCTGCAGGAAAAATTACTATTGACGACGATGTAATTTTTAACGGCAGAGTGACCTTGACAGCAGAGCAGTTGCGTCGTAAGCGTCAAGATATTGGGATGATTTTCCAGCACTTTAATCTGATGAGTCAAAAGACAGCAGAGGAGAATGTAGCCTTTGCCCTTAAACATTCTGGACTCAGCAAGGAAGAAAAGAAAGCCAAAGTAGCTAAGTTGTTGGACTTGGTTGGCTTGGCTGATCGTGCTGAAAACTACCCTTCACAACTATCAGGAGGGCAAAAACAGCGTGTAGCTATTGCGCGTGCCTTGGCAAATGATCCGAAAATTTTGATTTCAGACGAGTCAACATCTGCTCTTGACCCTAAGACAACCAAGCAGATTCTGGCCTTGTTGCAAGATTTGAACCAAAAATTAGGATTGACAGTTGTCTTGATTACGCATGAAATGCAGATTGTCAAAGACATTGCTAATCGTGTAGCAGTCATGCAGGATGGTCGTTTGATTGAAGAGGGCAGTGTCCTTGAAATCTTCTCAGATCCTAAACAACCTTTGACCCAGGACTTTATCTCAACTGCCACAGGTATTGACGAAGCCATGGTTAAGATTGAGAAGCAAGAAATCGTAGAACATTTATCTGAGAACAGTATTTTAGTGCAACTCAAGTATGCAGGGGCTTCAACAGACGAGCCACTTTTGAATGAATTGTACAAACATTACCAAGTAACGGCCAATATCCTCTATGGAAATATCGAAATTCTCGATGGCACTCCTGTTGGAGAATTGGTTGTGGTCTTGTCAGGGGAAAAAGCAGCGCTAGTAGGTGCTCAAGAAGCCATTCGTCAGGCTGGTGTGCAGTTAAAAGTATTGAAGGGAGGACAGTAAAATGACAGAGTTGATTCAAACTTACTTACCAAATGTCTACAAGATGGGCTGGTCAGGTCAGGCAGGCTGGGGAACAGCCATTTACCTAACTCTTTATATGACAGTTCTTTCCTTTATTATCGGAGGGTTCTTGGGGTTGGTAGCAGGTCTTTTCCTCGTCTTGACAGCGCCAGGAGGTGTCTTGGAGAACAAGGTCGTTTTCTGGATTTTAGACAAGATTACCTCTATTTTCCGTGCGGTACCATTTATCATCCTCTTGGCAATCATGTCGCCACTTTCTCACTTAATCGTCAAGACTAGTATCGGACCAAATGCAGCCCTTGTCCCCCTTTCTTTTGCGGTCTTTGCCTTCTTTGCCCGTCAGGTGCAGGTGGTCTTGGCTGAACTGGATGGTGGTGTTATTGAGGCGGCTCAAGCGAGCGGAGCGACATTCTGGGACATCGTGGGTGTTTACCTATCAGAAGGTCTGCCAGATTTGATTCGTGTGACGACTGTGACCTTGATTTCCCTTGTTGGGGAAACAGCTATGGCGGGAGCAGTTGGTGCTGGTGGTATCGGTAACGTAGCCATTGCCTATGGATTCAACCGCTACAATCACGATGTGACCATCTTGGCAACTATTATTATCATCTTGATTATCTTTACAATTCAGTTCTTGGGAGATTTCTTGACCAAGAAATTAAGTCATAAATAAAAAGAGCCGAAGGGCTCTTTTTTAGTGATTAGATCTTGTGTGTAAGCTTTTTACTAATGGCTTGCCCAACCACAGCCCCAATCAAGGCACAAAGGAGAATGCTTGCGACAAAGAGAAAAATTTTGTCTAGCTCTGGAGCGACCATGATACGGTCAATGTATTCCTGAGATTTTCCACGAGCGAGGAGAGCTGCCTCGTAGGATGCTGGATTGATCCACATGAGGAGGATAGGACCACTTGTGCTAAAAGTAAAGACGAGGAAGGAGAAAAGATTTTTAATCTTATCCTGATAGTGGCCGAGACGAGCGATAGCATCTGCTGCAAGACCACAGGCGAGTCCTGGGAGAAAGGCTCTAGCGCCATGCTTGCTGGCTAGGAAGAAAATTGCCATAAAAAGTCCTAGAGTGGTGATAGCACCAAAACGAGGGACCTTCGTCAAAAGAAGCATGTAGACACTGCCACCGACAAGGGCAGAAAAGGCAGGTGCGTAGAACATATTGCCTGTTTGGTCGACCAGGTGTCCTAGGAAGACTCCAATCCCTACACAAAGAAAGTAGAGGACGGTGGCCAAGAGGGTGGTTAAGATATTTTTCTTCATGAGAATCTCCTTGATGCGAATTAACAAAACCAATTGTATCACGCTTTTTGAGGATTGTAAATGGGAGTTCTATATTTTTGAAAACGCTTGAAATATGATATAATAGGTACATCGTTAGTTTAAGGAGAGTAGCATGGGAAAATTTCTAGAATTCGTCTTTAATCGTATCTTTTTGGGAATGATGGCGACGGCTTATTTCTGGCTATTAACACTAGCAGGAGGAGTGGTATTTGGTTTGGCACCAGCTAGTGCAACTCTTATGAGTTTGTATGCGGAACATGGTTATACCTATCGAGCCTACCATTTGAAGGAAGCTTGGGAATTGTATAAGAGCAATTTTGTCAAGAGTAATCTGGCTTTCTATAGTTTTGTGTTTGTGGATCTTGTCCTAGTTTATGGTTTGTATCTTCTAGTTCAATTGCCCCACCAGACGATTTTCCACCTCTTGGCGACCTTTCTCAATGTCCTTGTAGTTGCTCTTGTCTTTCTAGCCTATACTGTTTCCTTGAAACTTCAGGTGTACTTTGATTTATCCTACCAAAATACCTTGAAACTATCCCTTATCGGGATTTTTATGAGCCTACCTGCGATTGCCAAGGTTTTACTCGGGTCCGCTCTCCTTGTAGGAGTTGGTTATTATATGCCTGCCTTGCTCTTTTTTGTAGGAATTGGAATGTGGCATTTCTTTATCAGTGATATGTTGGAACCTATTTATGAAAGTATCCATGAAAAATTGGCGACAAAATAGAATGAAGCAGTTTTGGCTTCACTCTCTTTTACGGATTTATAGTTTGGTTATGATCGTGGTCATTGCCAGTTTTGCGATTATGCTATCGTATGCTGACTGGGACTCGCGTGAGAAAGAGGCCCAACGGGTTGCAGAACGTGTGACCACTCGGACAGTGAGTGAAGTGGAATATTATCACAGAGAGTCAACTCAACTTGCTCAGTCTTTGGTTGAAAATCAGGCCCGCATCGAAGGAATTTACAAGTATTTCAGTCTCAGCACACCAGACTATTTCTATTGGCAATTAGAGCGTAAAACTTCGCCTTATATCTCTGTTTCCCTGTATGAAAATATTGATGACCTCTATGTTCGGAATGATTTTGTGACTGGAGTGGCTATTGTTCTTCAGGACTACAAGGAAGTATATGTTTCGACTAGAGAAAAACGCAGTGGAGAGAAAGTTCCTGCGGAGGATTTTAAGCCAACAGCCAATAGTTTTGCCATTCCTGTTTCTGATCCTGTGTCTGACAAGGATTTAGGAGTGATTTATATCTCCCTATCCCCAGATGTTTTACATGGCGCTATTGACAATACTCGAGGCCATATACCAATGGCTGTAACAGTAACTTCGCCTTTTGAGACTGAGATGTTCCATATTGGGGAGAAGGTCTCAGCCGAGCGAGAAAACTGGTTTGTAGGTGTCACCTCTCACGGTTATCAGGTTCGAGTTGCTGTTCCTAAAAATTTTGTTCTTACAGGAACTTTGACGAGTTCAGCTGTCATTATTGGGCTAAGTATTCTCTTTATCATCATTTTGTACGTGACCCTTAGACAGACTTTTTCAAATTACCAAAAGCAGGTCGTAGACCTAGTAGATTCGATCGAGGTGATTGCTCAAGGAGAAGAAGGCCTTCGAATCGATACCTCTGAAAAAGACCAAGAGTTGCTTCTCATTGCAGAAACAACCAATGATATGTTGGATCGCCTGGAAAAAAATATCCACGATATCTATCAGCTAGAGCTCAGTCAAAAGGATGCCAATATGCGAGCCCTACAGGCTCAAATCAATCCTCACTTTATGTACAATACTCTAGAGTTTTTACGGATGTATGCCGTCATGCAAAGTCAGGATGAACTGGCAGATATTATCTATGAATTTAGTAGCTTGTTACGCAACAATATCTCCGATGAGCGGGAAACGACGTTGAAGCAGGAGTTGGAATTTTGCCGAAAATATAGCTATCTCTGTATGGTACGTTATCCTAAATCCATTGCTTATGGTTTCAAGATTGCACCAGAATTGGAAGAAATGAGGATTCCAAAATTTACACTCCAACCATTAGTAGAAAACTACTTTGCCCATGGTGTTGACCATCGCAGAACGGATAATGTCATCAGTATCAAAGCCTTGAAGGGCCAAGACTTCGTTGAAATCCTAGTGGAAGACAATGGTCGGGGCATGACCGCTGAGAAACTAGCTAGTTTGCAAGAAAAATTAGCTCAACGAAGTTTTGAACACGAGGCAAGCTATAGTGGGGAGCGGCAGTCAATTGGAATAGTCAATGTACACGAACGCTTTGTTCTCTATTTTGGGGATCGCTACCAAATCAGTGTAGAGTCAGCTGAGCAAGAGGGTGTTCGTTACCATATCACTATCCAGGATGAATAGAAAGGGTAGAAATGTATAAAGTTTTATTAATAGACGATGAGTACATGGTGACAGAGGGGCTCAAGCGATTAATCCCCTTTGAAAAATGGGATATGCAAGTCGTCGCAACAGCTAATCACGCAGATGATGCTTTGGACTATGTTAAGAAAAATCCAGTAGATGTGGTCATTTCCGATGTCAACATGCCAGATAAGACCGGGCTTGAGATGATTAGGGAAATGAAAGAGCTACTTCCAGATACCTATTATATCTTGCTGTCTGGTTATCAGGAGTTTGACTACGTCAAAAAAGCCATGAACCTTAGTGTCGTGGATTATCTGGTCAAGCCAGTAGACAAGGTGGAGTTGGGCCATTTATTAGAAAAGATTGCGCAGCAGCTTCAGGAAAAGGTGGAACAAAGTCAGACCCTCAGTCAAGAATTGGATGAGACAGGATTTACGAACTACCTGTCAGGTAAAGACAGCTGGTGGATAGGACTTTCAAAGGAAAAGCAGGGCTCTTTTACCATTCCTTACTACGTTTTGGGGCAAGACTGGCAGATTTTCATCTCTGATCAGCCACTAGATGGCATCATCGTGACACCATTTGAAGCACCCTACCAGCAGTCCTTTGAGAATTGGAAGATCAACGCTGAAAAAGCCCTCTTCTACGGTTCAGTCAATCTAGAAAAATCCGAGAGTTTGTTCACTTATTATGAGCCGATTTATCGGGTGATTATCCAAGGGAATATCAATCAAATCATCGAAGAATTGACCTTGCTAGAGAAGGTTGTTTTGGAGAATACTCCGCGCGTGGCCATCACGAAGCAGCTCTTCACCCAGTTTGTCATGGATGTCTTTCATTTGTTTGAACACCTAAAAGCAGATGATATGACTGAGATAGTCAAAGCTATTCATGCCATTAACACCTTTGAAGAATTGGTTTCCTATATCAAAGAAACCTTGACCAAGTTCTTTGGCCAGTACCGCATGAATGAAAATGTGGTGAGCGTGCTGGAGGTGATTGGGCGTGATTATCAGAAAGAGCTCTCACTTAAGGACATCAGCAAGGATCTCTTTATCAATCCTGTCTATCTCGGTCAGCTGATCAAGAGGGAAACCAACTCAACCTTTGCGGAATTGCTCAATAAACAGCGAATTAAGGCAGCGCAGCAACTCTTACTTTCGACCAGTGATAGTATTGAAGATATTTGCTATGCAGTTGGCTATAGTAATGTTGGATATTTCTATAAGGTTTTCCGTAAATTGTGCGGAAAATCACCGAAAGCTTATCGGAAACAAGTTGAAACTAGCTTGTAAAAGTTGTATTCCTGTACAAAAAATGCTATAATGTTCAAAATATCTTATGGAGGAAAATATGAAAAAGAATCCTATTTATCTTTGGGTCTTGTTAGTCCTATCAGCCCTCATTTCATCTATGTCATTATTTGGAATCTTGAGTCCATTGCCAAGTAAAGATGTGCTTCGTGCTAGCCTGGCGAATAGCGGGACGCTTACTGCTCAGCAATTAGAAGACACAGTCAACTATACTTACCAAGTAACAGCGTCATCGCACTCTATTTTTAATACGTTGTTGATTGTTTTATCTGCAATTTTAGTTGTAGTAGCCTTTGTATTTCTAGTACGTAAAAATGTGCAATTCGCAAACTATGCTTATATTGGCTATGTTCTACTAGCGATTGTTGGTTTGGTTTATAGCTATATGAACGTTCAAGATGCGGTTCAATTAATCAAAGATTCTACCCTCGGCCTAGGAATGGGAGCACTAGCACAAGGAACGAATATTTTGTTCATCATTATCAATGTTCTCTTTTTAGCCTTAGTCTTTTACAAGATGTGGCGCCAACAAAAAGATTTGGCCGAAGAAGTCGAAGCAGAAGAAGTTGCCTAAGTATTGACAAAAAAGAGCTATCAAGTTACAATCTTGGTAGTTCTTTTTTAATCGTAAACAAAAAATCGAGGTCAACATGAAAAAAATATTCCTAGTGTATATCAGTCTGAGTGGGAATACAGAGAGTTTTGTAACCCGACTCAAGGACTATCTCTTGTCTCAGTACGAAGAGATTGAGGTCCAAAAAATCCATATCAAGGATTTGGTCAAGGAAGGCCAAGAATTCTTTGAAATGGAACATCCCTATGTCGCTTTCTTGCCGACCTATCTGGAAGGTGGAAATGGTGTCGATAACGGCGATGTTGAGATTCTAACGACTCCAGTGGGGGATTTTATCGCTTATGGAGACAATGCTAGTAAGTGTTTTGGGGTAGTGGGTTCCGGTAATCGCAATTTTAACAATCAATACTGCCTAACAGCTAAGCAGTATAGCCAGCGCTTTGGTTTCCCGGTCCTAGCAGACTTTGAAATGCGTGGTATGCTGGGAGATATTAAAAAGGTCGCAGCAATTATCGCGGACTTGTATGAGTTAGAAACAGAAAAATAAAGTAGTACTGAGGGCAGTTGAGATTTTCAACTGCTTTTGTGTATGTAAAAAGCACCCTGTAAGGGTGCCATTTTATAAACTATCCTGCTTTTCCGATGGCAAGTGCATAGATAAAGAAAATAGCAAAGCCAAAGAGGAAAATCAATCCTGCGATAGCAAGGAGTTTTAGCCAGGAAGGAAGATTTTTATTCTCACGTGTCACTAAAACATAGTTCAGAAGAGCGAAGAATGGTGTTGTCAGGAAAGAACCGATCATGGCAAAGCGAAGCATGGTTGAAACTTGTCCAGCAAAGAATTTAATAATTACGATACCAATGATAGCGGTAATGGTCATCCAGATGTTCAAAGATTTACGAGTATCCTCTTTTTGACGAATCAAGAGTCGTAGCGATTCCTGATTGACACGAGAGTAACCATCGATAACGGTGATGACTGTTCCAAAGATACAGAGAAAGGCGATAAAGGTAATCAAATAACGGGACCATTCTCCAAGAACAGAGGCATACATACCCACAAATTGAGAAATGTACTTGGCTGAAGCAGCTTCAACTGCCTGCCCGGTAGGATACTGAATCAGTGCTCCTAGTGCCACGAAGAATACAGCTAGGATAGCAGTTCCAATGTAACCAACGTTAAAGTCGAAAAGAGCGTCCGCTGTATTAAAGTTGACGGTCTTTTTCTTTTCAGCAGACCAGAGTGAATTGATGGCTGAAATTTCAATAGGGGCAGGCATCCATCCTAAGAGGGAAACGATAAAAGGGAGGGCTGCCATTTGCCAAGGTGTCTTCTCGATAAAATCAGAGCTGTATTCTGGATGCTTAATTGCTGCAATGATAACTGCAAGAACTGTTGCAATGGTCAAAGCAGACATGATCCATTTTGCCATACCATCCAATAGTTTGTAGCCACCAAAGAGTAGCATAGCCCAAATGACTGCAACAAGGATAAGGGACCATTGAGTGATGCTAAGACCAATCATTGGAAAAGCGCTAGCGATGATGGCTGAGCACAGAATGGCAACACCAGCTGTGTTGACCATAGCAGAGAAGACATTGAGGACAAAGAAAATCCAGAGATAGAGTCTCCCTTTTTCGGCGTAGCCTTCGACCAAGGTTTTACCAGTGTCGGCAGTATATTCGGCACCAAAACGGAAAAATGGATATTTAAAAACATTGGCCAAGATAACCAAGAGGAGTAGTGACCAACCATAAGAACCACCAGCTTGAGTAGAGGATACGATATGAGAACCTCCAACAGCAGCAGAAGCCATGAGGATTCCTGGTCCCATTGCCTTTAGTTTGCTTGCCCAGGTTGACTGGTTTGATAACGTAACTTGTGACATAATAAACGCTCCTATTTTTGAATTTTCAGAATAATCTGAATAGATAGCTACTATTCTACAAAAAACTTAAAAGAAATGCAAGGCCATTTTGAAAAAATACAGAAAATTACAGAAAAATTTACATGAAGCAATGAAATTTCTCCAAGGAGAATATGCTTAAGACTAAAAAATCCGAGAAGAAAGCTTCTCGGATTTTGATTATTTCAATTGATCTGTGACGTCTTTTGAGAGCAACATTCCCAGATGGTAAGTTTTATTGATATGTGCAATGACATCATTGATATTTTCAGTCGTGTGAATTTTTTCTTTGATGTCAGATCTGAATGTCTCGTCCTTCAAGAGTTGCTCTTGGTAGAGTCTTTGAAGTCTCTCCTTCTCGTACTTATTGAGCAGAAAAAGGAAAACCAAGCTAAGTACAACGAGGATATAAGCATATTGGCTCATAAGGAATCTCCCAGTGTGATAAAGAAATAGTAAAAGTGAATAAATTATTTCATTGAACAGCTACAAGGCCGAACAAAATATAAATGTTATTTTGCCTCAATCTTTCAGATTGCTTTGCAATCAAGTGATCTGAAAGATTACATACAATCAATATGATTTGATTGACCAATTTAGTGAGGTGTTTAGGCAAGTGTCTCTGGTTACGATGTAAAGAAACATAAATCGACAATATTTATGTTTCTTTACTAGTGAAGCAGTTAGCTAGTCCGCATATAGCGGCTAGCGTCTAACAATTAGGAACTTTAGTTCCAATTGCTAGTACTGAATCACATCTTCTCCGGCGCTTCTACTCCGAGCAAACGAAGAGCTTCTTTGAGGACGACTGCGGTTGCATAGCTGAGGGCCAGACGGCTGTCGCGCTCAGGACTTTCATCTAGAATACGTGTATGTGCATAGTACTTGTTAAAAGCTTGAGCCAAACTAATCGCAAATTTCGCAATGATAGAAGGTTCAAAGTTATCTGCTGCACGATTGATAATACGTGGGAAGTCTTGGAGTAGTTTAATGATTTCCCAGCTTTCAGCATCATTCAGGCTGTAGTTGCTAGCTGTATCTGGTTTGAAATCGGCTTTGCGCAAGATAGATTGGATACGAGCGTAGGCGTATTGAACGTAAGGTCCAGTTTCTCCTTCAAAGGATACCATAGCCTCAAGGTCGAAGTCATATCCATTTGTACGGTCGGTCTTAAGATCATAGAACTTGATAGCCCCAACTCCAACAGCGTGGGCAACCTGGTCTTTATTTTCTAACTCAGGATTTTTCGCTTCGATTTGGGCCTTGGCACGACTAACAGCCTCTGCAATAGTAGGCTCTAGCAAGATGACATTTCCTTTACGAGTAGAGAGTTTTTTTCCTTCTTTTGTTACCAATCCAAACGGAACATGGATAATGTCTTGGCTCCAATCATAGCCCATCTCTTGTAGTACTGCCTTGAGTTGTTTGAAGTGGGCAGATTGCTCTTGACCAACAACATAGATGGATTTGGCAAATTGGTATTCGTTTTTACGGTAAAGCGCTGCAGCCAAGTCACGTGTGATATAGAGAGTTGCACCATCAGATTTTTTGATAAGGGCTGGATGTTCAATTCCATATTTCTCAAGATTGACAACTTGGGCTCCCTCTGACTCAACAAGAAGTCCTTTTTCAGCGAGAATGTCTACAACAGCATCCATCTTATCATTGTAGAAGGCTTCTCCGTTGTAGCTGTCAAATTCGACTTGCAATTCATTGTAAAGGCGGTTGAATTCCACCAAACTTTCATCACGGAACCATTGCCAGAGAGCGAGGGCTTCCTCATCTCCATTTTCCAGTTTGCGGAACCATTCGCGTGCTTCTTCATCCAAGCTAGGATCTTTTTCAGCTTCAGCATTGATGCGAACGTAGAGTTTAAGAAGTTCATCGATTGGATGCGCTTTAACAGCTTCCTCATTTCCCCATTTCTTGTAGGCAACGATTAACATTCCAAACTGTTTGCCCCAGTCTCCCAAATGGTTGACCTTGACCGTTTGATAGCCGATTTTTTGGAAAATATGTGACAAGCTATCTCCGATAACAGTTGAACGCAGGTGCCCAATAGAGAATGGTTTTGCGATGTTGGGACTAGACATGTCGATAACGACATTTTCTTGCTTGCCAATGGTTTGGTCGGCATAGCGTTCTTTTTCAGTGATAACATCCTGTAATACCTGAGCCGAAATAGCACTTTTATCAAGGAAAAAGTTGACGTAAGGTCCTGTTGCAACAACCTTTTCAAAGGCCTGACTATTAATTTTTTCAGCAATATCTGCTGCAATCATTTGCGGAGCTTTACGCTCGACCTTTGCTAGAGAAAAGGCAGGGAAGGCGATGTCTCCCATTTCTGAGTTTTTAGGTGTTTCCAGTAAATTTAAAATAGCCTCTTGATCCAGGCTATCAATGACGCTAGCCAACTCGCTAGCAATCAATTCTTTTGTATTCATAAGGGCTCCTTTTGGGCTTTTTTACTATTTTAACACAATTTACTACATTTTTTGAGAAAGAAAAGAATTTTTTTGAATTATCTATTTTTTTTGGTATAATATAGTTATAAAATAAATGTAAAACTTGTTATAAATATTCACTTAAGAGGATAATATGAGAAAAAGAGAACGGCATCAGTTGATTAAAAAGATGATCACCGAAGAAAAACTTGGGACACAAAAAGAGATTCAAGATCGTTTAGAAGCTCGTAATGTTTATGTGACACAAACGACTTTGTCACGTGATTTGCGTGAAATCGGCTTGACCAAGGTTAAGAAAAATGATATGGTGTATTATGTACTAGCAAATGAGACAGATAAGATTGATTTAGTTGAGTTTTTGTCTCATCATTTAGAAGGAGTTGCAAGAGCAGAGTTTACCTTGGTACTTCATACTAAACTTGGGGAAGCTGCAGTCTTAGCAAACATTGTAGATGCAAACAAGGATGAATGGATTTTAGGAACGGTTGCTGGTGCTAATACCTTATTGGTTATTTGTCGAGACCAGCACGTTGCCAAGCTGATGGAAGATCGTTTGCTAGATTTGATGAAAGATAAATAAGGTCTTGGGAGTTGCTCTCAAGACTTATTTTTAGCAAGGAGAGACGGAAAATGGCAACAGAAAAGCTATCACCCGGCATGCAACAGTATGTGGATATTAAGAAACAATACCCAGATGCTTTTTTGCTTTTTCGAATGGGTGATTTTTACGAGTTGTTTTATGAAGATGCAATTAATGCAGCACAGATTTTAGAAATTTCCTTAACGAGTCGGAATAAAAATGCAGAAAATCCGATACCCATGGCGGGTGTCCCCTATCATTCTGCCCAGCAGTATATCGATGTTCTGATTGAGCAGGGCTATAAGGTAGCCATTGCCGAACAGATGGAAGATCCCAAACAAGCGGTTGGTGTTGTCAAGCGAGAGGTGGTTCAGGTCATCACACCTGGAACGGTCGTTGATAGCAGTAAGCCGGATAGTCAGAATAATTTCTTGGTTGCTTTAGATCGTGATGGCAATCAGTTTGGTCTAGCTTATATGGACCTGGTGACCGGTGATTTTTATGTGACAGGTCTATTAGATTTTACGTTGGTTTGTGGGGAAATCCGTAACCTAAAGGCTCGTGAAGTGGTGCTGGGTTATGACTTGTCTGAGGAAGAAGAACAAATCCTCAGCCGTCAGATGAACTTGGTGCTCTCTTATGAGAAGGATGGCTTTGAGGATGTCCATTTACTGGATCCACGTTTGGCAGCTGTGGAGCAAGCGGCAGCTAGTAAGCTCCTCCAGTATGTTCACCGGACTCAGATGCGGGAATTGAACCACCTCAAACCAGTTATCCGCTATGAAATTAAAGATTTCTTACAGATGGACTATGCGACCAAGGCTAGTCTGGATTTGGTTGAGAATGCCCGTTCAGGTAAGAAGCAAGGCAGCCTTTTCTGGCTTTTGGATGAAACCAAAACGGCTATGGGTATGCGGCTCTTACGGTCCTGGATTCATCGTCCCTTGATTGATAAGGAGCGAATCGTCCAACGTCAAGAGGTGGTGCAGGTCTTTCTTGACCACTTCTTTGAGCGCAGCGATTTGACAGACAGTCTCAAGGGTGTTTATGATATCGAGCGCTTGGCTAGCCGAGTTTCTTTTGGCAAAACCAATCCCAAGGATCTCTTGCAGTTGGCGACCACCTTATCCAGTGTACCACGGATTCGTGCGATTTTAGAAGGCATGGAGCAGCCTACTCTGGGCTATCTTATCGAACAGTTAGATGCCATCCCTGAGTTGGAGTGCTTGATTAGTGCTGCCATTGCTCCTGAAGCTCCTCATGTGATTACGGAAGGTGGCATTATCCGTACGGGATTTGATGAGACCTTAGACAAGTACCGTCGTGTGCTCAGAGAAGGGACTAGTTGGATTGCTGAGATTGAGGCTAAGGAGAGAGAAAACTCTGGCATCAGCACGCTTAAGATTGACTACAATAAAAAGGACGGCTACTATTTCCATGTGACCAATTCGCAACTGGGAAATGTGCCAGCCCACTTTTTCCGCAAGGCAACGCTGAAAAACTCAGAACGCTTTGGTACCGAAGAATTAGCCCGTATCGAGGGAGATATGCTGGAGGCGCGTGAGAAGTCAGCCAACCTAGAATACGAAATCTTTATGCGCATCCGTGAGGAAGTCAGCAAGTACATCCAGCGTTTGCAGGCTCTAGCCCAAGGAATTGCAACGGTTGATGTCTTGCAAAGTCTGGCGGTTGTGGCTGAAACCCAGCATTTGATTCGACCTGAGTTTGGGGATGATTCACAAATCGATATCAAGAAAGGGCGCCATGCTGTCGTTGAAAAGGTTATGGGAGCTCAGACCTACATTCCAAACAGTATTCAGATGTCAGAAGATACCAGCATTCAACTGATTACAGGGCCCAACATGAGTGGGAAGTCTACCTACATGCGTCAGCTAGCCATGACAGCGGTTATGGCCCAGCTAGGCTCGTATGTACCAGCAGAAAGCGCCCATTTGCCTATCTTCGATGCCATCTTTACCCGTATCGGAGCGGCAGATGATTTGGTTTCAGGTCAATCAACCTTCATGGTGGAGATGATGGAGGCCAACAATGCCATTTCTCATGCGACCAAGGATTCCTTGATTCTCTTTGATGAATTGGGACGTGGGACTGCAACTTATGACGGAATGGCTCTGGCCCAATCCATCATCGAATACATCCATGAACATATCGGAGCCAAAACCCTCTTTGCGACCCACTACCATGAGTTGACAAGTCTGGAGTCTAGCTTGGAACACTTGGTCAATGTCCACGTGGCAACCTTGGAGCAGGATGGACAGGTTACCTTCCTTCACAAGATTGAATCAGGAGCAGCTGACAAATCCTATGGTATCCACGTTGCTAAGATTGCTGGTTTACCAGCAGAACTTTTAGCAAGGGCGGATAAGATATTAACTCAACTGGAGAATCAAGGAACGGAAAGTCCTGCTCCCATGAGAGAAACAAGTGCTGTCACAGAGCAGATGTCACTCTTTGATGCGCCTGAAGAACATCCTATCCTAGCAGAATTAGCTAAACTGGATGTATACAATATGACACCTATGCAGGCTATGAATATCTTAGTTGAGCTTAAACAAAAAATATAAAAAGGGTCCCACTCATGCATTTGTGAGTGGGATTTTTCTCTATTACTTTTTATGAGCCAAGAGTTGATTGATGTGGTCTACTTTTTTAGCTTCTCTTTTATAGAGAATAACCCAGATGATGAGGTAGACGATCGCAAACTCTGGAATGAGCTGGAGATAGAAGGTCCAGTGGAAGGGGAACCAACCAGCCAGAGTTGCTAGTGGAACAAAGCCAGCCAACATGAGGAAGAAATGGGAAAGTGTTGCACGGAGTAAGCTCCAGTCATGGCTGAATAAGCGACTGCCAAAGCTAAAGAGAACGCCGATAGCTGACCAGATGATCATGCAGTAGAGCAAGACCAGAGCACCGTGAACCCGATGTTGCACCATCACTTGGCCGATAAGAGAGTCGGAACTTAGTGGTGCGTAGGTATTTGGGGCATAAATGAGTGAAAAAAGGATAGAGAGGATGAGGCCGATAAGTACACCAGCAGCTGCATCGTGAAAGATTTGTTTTTTCATAGTTCTAATTTCTCCTTGATGATTTTCAGGTAACGGCGAGATGAGTAGGTAAAGCTTTCGTTTTTGAGAAAGATTTCGACTAGGCCGTTGGGGGTTAGTTTGAGATGAGAGATAGCGTCAATATTAACGATTTCAGATTGGGAAATTTGGATAAAAGTGGTCGGCAAGAGTTCAAGAACCTGATAGAGTCGCAAATCAATGCTGTAGGTCTGAGATGCAGTTTCTGCTAGAACCTTTCGATTCTCGATATAGAAGCGCTGAATCTTACCAATTTCAACTAGATAGACCTGATCTTCAATCTTTCCTTTGATTGTTTCTTTTTGGTCCAGATTTTCAGCGAACTCGATGACTTTCTGGACTTTTTCGGTTGATTTAGGTGCTTGGACAATCAGCTTTTCCTCCTCGTAAGTCTCCTTAATCTGTAGTTCTACTTTCATAAATTTCCCTCCTTTTCAGTTATACAAGGTTAATCTCACTTCTTGTACACCTTTATTAATACTCTTCAAAAATCAAATTCAAACCACGTCAGCGTCGCCTTGCCGTACTAAAGTACTGTCTGCGCCTAGCTTTCTAGTTTGCTCTTTGATTTTTATTGAGTATACCACTATTTTACGACCCATGGCAAGAGCTTTTGCCTATGTGGAGAGATTTAGCGTCTATGTGGTATTTGCTTTTTCTGGTAACATCTGAAATATGGTATAATAGCACTAATCAATTTCTAGGAAAATAGATACAGAAAGGGGCTGAAAGATGTCTCATATTATTGAATTGCCAGAGGTGCTGGCAAACCAGATCGCGGCAGGAGAGGTCATTGAACGTCCTGCTAGTGTGGTCAAAGAGTTGGTAGAAAATGCCATTGACGCAGGTTCTAGCCAGATTATCATCGAGATTGAGGAAGCTGGTCTTAAGAAAATCCAAATCACCGATAATGGTCACGGGATTCCCCACGATGAAGTCGAGTTGGCTCTTCGCCGTCATGCAACTAGTAAGATTAAGAATCAGGCAGATCTTTTTCGGATTCGGACTCTCGGTTTTCGTGGTGAAGCTTTGCCTTCTATCGCATCTGTTAGTGTACTGACTCTTTTGACAGCGGTGGATGGTGCCAGTCACGGGACCAAGCTCGTTGCGCGTGGGGGAGAAGTTGAGGAAGTTATCCCAGCGACTAGTCCTGTGGGGACCAAAGTTTGTGTGGAGGACCTCTTTTTCAACACACCTGCCCGCCTCAAGTATATGAAGAGCCAGCAAGCGGAGCTGTCTCATATCATTGATATTGTCAACCGTCTGGGCTTGGCCCATCCCGAGATTTCTTTTAGTTTAATCAGTGATGGAAAGGAAATGACGCGGACAGCAGGGACTGGTCAACTGCGACAAGCAATCGCAGGAATTTATGGTTTGGCAAGTGCCAAGAAGATGATTGCCATTGAGAACTCTGACTTAGATTTCGAAATTACAGGTTTTGTGTCTCTGCCTGAGTTAACCCGAGCAAATCGTAACTATATCAGCCTCTTCATCAATGGCCGCTATATCAAGAACTTCTTGCTCAATCGCGCTATTCTTGACGGTTACGGAAGCAAGCTCATGGTAGGGCGTTTTCCACTGGCTGTCATTCACATCCATATTGATCCTTATCTGGCTGATGTCAATGTGCATCCAACCAAGCAAGAAGTGCGGATTTCTAAGGAAAGAGAACTGATGGCGCTGGTCTCAGAAGCCATTTCCAACAGTCTCAAGGAGCAAGCCTTGATCCCTGATGCCTTGGAAAATCTTGCCAAGTCGACCATTCGCAATCGTCAAAAGGTAGAGCAGACCATTCTCCCACTCAAAGAAAATACGCTTTACTATGAAAAAACAGAACTCTCAAAACCTAGTCAAGTTGAGGTAGCTGATCACCAGGTTGAATTAACTGAGGAGGGTAGGGACCTAACCCTGTTTGCCAAGGAAACCTTGAACCAGCTAACCAAGCCAGCAAAACTGCATTTTGCAGAGAGAAAGCCTGCTAACTACGACCAACTAGACCATCCAGAGTTAGATTTTGCTAGCCTCGATAAGGCTTATGACAAGCTGGAGCGAGAAGAATCATCCAGCTTCCCAGAGTTGGAGTTTTTCGGACAAATGCACGGGACCTATCTTTTTGCCCAAGGGCGAGATGGCCTCTACATCATAGACCAGCACGCCGCTCAGGAACGAGTTAAGTACGAGGAATACCGTGAAAGCATTGGCAATGTTGACCAAAGCCAGCAGCAACTCCTAGTGCCCTACATCTTTGAATTTCCTGCAGATGATGCTCTTCGTCTCAGGGAAAGAATGGCACTTTTAGAGGAAGTGGGTGTCTTTTTAGCAGAGTACGGAGAAAATCAATTTATCCTGCGTGAGCATCCTATTTGGATGGTAGAGGAAGAAATCGAGTCTGGTATCTATGAAATGTGCGACATGCTGCTCTTGACCAAGGAAGTTTCGATCAAGAAATACCGAGCAGAGCTAGCCATCATGATGTCCTGCAAGCGGTCTATCAAGGCTAACCATCGTATCGATGACCACTCAGCCAGACAACTCCTTTATCAGCTTTCTCAATGTGACAATCCCTATAACTGTCCCCACGGACGTCCCGTTTTGGTGCATTTTACCAAGTCGGATATGGAAAAGATGTTCCGACGTATTCAGGAAAATCATACCAGTCTTCGTGAGTTGGGGAAATATTAAGAACACAAAAAGCCTTTGTTTTTCCAAACAAGGCTTTTTAGCTTTTCTAAGGTGGAAACTTTGATTGAGCATGGCTTACTTGACATGAGGTTTACACTTGCTTGACAAGACCAGTCCTATCAAAGTATTGAAAAATATGAATCAATTGACTCAAGGTTTCGCAGAGTTGTCTTGGTTTGAAGGATTCTCAAGACCAATCACTTTATCAAGATAACGTTGTTTGGTTTTGAGAGTCTTGTTGATCGCAGTAGTTGAAGCAATCAAGAGAACGAAGGTCAGCCAAATCCAGGCGGTGAATTCGGCTGGGAAACTAGAACCGGATAAAAAGAGATAGATAGCTAGAGCCAATACGAAAATATAAATCACCTGCCAGAGACCAAAGGATTTAACTTCTTTATAGTATTTGTCCTTATCTTCCTCCAAAATCACTGCCGTGGAACCTTTTTCAAAGTTTTCATCCAGTAAGAGATAGTCAGTTGTCACTTGAAAAATCTTGCTTAATTCAATGATTTTTTCGATTTCAGGAAGTACTTGTCCAGACTCCCATTTGGAGATGCTTTGCCGAGAAACATTGATTTGTTCTGCTAGTTTTTCTTGGGACCAACCTTTTTCCTTTCTGAGCTCAAATAGTTTTTCTGCGAGTTTCATCATACTCTCCTCCTTTTTCTACTTCTATCCTAACAATTTTTACTTATAATGAGAATACAATCTCCTGTACTATTTGTCAACTAGAGGTTGCACCTTTTGTTGCAGTCTGTCTTAGAGAAATATGATATACTAGATAGGCAAAATAATGGAGAAAAACTATGTACGAATATCTAAAAGGAATCATTACCAAAATCACTGCTAAATACATCGTCCTAGAGGCAAATGGTATCGGTTATATCTTACATGTAGCCAATCCCTATGCTTACTCAGGTCAGGTCAATCAAGAGACCCAGATTTATGTGCACCAAGTTGTCCGTGAGGACGCGCATCTGCTCTATGGCTTTCGCTCAGAAGATGAGAAAAAACTCTTCCTCAGTCTGATTTCGGTCTCAGGTATTGGACCTGTATCAGCTCTTGCTATTATCGCAGCCGATGACAATGCTGGCTTGGTTCAAGCAATCGAGACTAAGAACATTACCTACTTGACTAAGTTCCCTAAAATTGGCAAGAAAACAGCCCAACAGATGGTGCTAGACTTGGAAGGTAAGGTAGTTGTGGCTAGCGATGACCTTCCTGCCAAGGTGGCAGTGCAAACCAGCGCTGAAAACCAAGAACTGGAAGAAGCTATGGAAGCCATGTTGGCACTGGGCTACAAGGCAACCGAGCTTAAGAAAATCAAGAAATTCTTTGAAGGAACGACAGATACAGCTGAGAACTATATCAAGTCGGCCCTTAAGATGTTGGTAAAATAGGAGAAGAGTATGCCAAAACGCTGTGGTTGGGTTAAAATGAACAACCCTTTATATGTAGCCTATCATGATGAGGAGTGGGGCTACCCCCTCCATGATGACCAAGCATTGTTTGAGTTATTGTGCATGGAAACCTATCAGGCTGGTCTATCTTGGGAAACGGTACTAAACAAACGCCAAGCTTTCCGAGAAGCATTTCATGGATATCAAATTCAGGCGGTCGCGGAGATGGCAGATGGGGAGTTGGAAGCCTTGTTAGAGAATCCAGCCATCATCCGAAATCGTGCCAAGCTCTTTGCGACGCGTGCCAACGCCCAAGCATTTTTACAAGTCCAGAAAACCTTTGGCTCTTTTGACGCTTATCTCTGGTCCTTTGTTGAGGGAAAAACGATCGTGAATAATGTTCCTGACTATCACCTAGCACCTGCTAAAACAGCCTTGTCTGAAAAGTTATCTCAAGATCTCAAAAAACGAGGCTTCAAGTTCACAGGTCTAGTCGCAGTTTTAGCTTTTCTACAAGCGGCAGGTCTGATTGACGACCACGAGAATGATTGTGAGTGGAAAAGCGGAAATAAGTGAGTGCAGGCGTCTAATTATCTGAGAATATAGAAAAAGCTGAGAAGAGTTTCTCAGCTTTTTGATTATATGCTAGTAACTTTTATAGTGCAGTAAGAAATGTCAGTCCACCTAAGACAACGCCAGCTGAGTTTGGAATAATTAGTATCCAATCCTTCTTAGGTTCTTTTGTCCACCCGTAAATAACCCAAATTAAACAAGATACTGCTGCGGATAAAGGCTGGAATGGTTGAGCTTTGTTGCCTTGTAAATTGGCAAAAATTTGTGGGATGTAGGCGATAAATACAATAATCCCGATAAAGGCCCCGATTGAACCGACAATTTGATTTATTTTTTGTTTAGTCATATATACCTCCTTCAAAAGGATATCATAGAAATAAGCAAAATGCAATAAATTCAGACACAAATTGTAACGAAAATCAATACCAAAGCACAAAAATGGAGAAATTGTTTATTTTTTGTTATCGTCAAAGCGAATGACTTGTTCCTTTGCATCTACATAAGCATGGACGCCAAAGGGAACAATGGCTCTTGGCGTTGCGTGGCCAACATTCAGATTATAGACAATCGGGATATTGCTGTCAATGATGTCCATTAGTGCCACCTTATAGTCGTCATAGAAGGTTTCATCCATTGGCTTTCCGACCAAGAGTCCACTGATGACCTCAAATACCCCAGTTTCTTTCAAAGTCTGCACCATCTTTTTGAAGTTTTCCGGCTCAGGCTTTTCTTTGCTTGTTTCTAACAAGAGAATCTTTCCTTCCCAGTCGGATAAGTCAGGGAAGAGTTTGTACTTTTGGCAGAGGTCCGTGCTGTCTGCGTATCGAGAATTGTCAAAGATATCATAGAGAGATTCAAGGCAACCACCAAGAATTTCTCCCTCAAACTGAGCATTTCCTTGTAACAAGTCAAAACCTGTATTTACATGACTGATACGAGCTGTTCCCAGGGCCTTGGGACTAAAGTCAGTCCGTTCCTCATACCAAACGTCGCTAGGGCGGATTTCTGAGATTCTCCCAGTCTCGATTAATTCTTTAAAGTAGTGGAGACTATAGGGCAACATCTCCTTGTTCAATTCACAAATATCTGCTAAAAAGGATTGCCCATAAAAAGTTTTAACACCTAGTTTATGCAACATGAGATGGTTCATGGTTGTATCTGAGAAGCCAAGAAAAATCTTTGGCTTGATAACCTTTTGAAGCTGGTCGTTTTCAAAAAGATAAGGTAGCAAACGATAGGTATCGTCCCCACCGATGGCACATAGGATCATATCGATGCTATCATCAGAAAAGGCCTGCATCAAATCCTCTGCACGTGCCTCAGGATGATCCTTGATAAAGCCCAAGCCCTTTAGCGAATGGGGCAAAAAGACAGGATTGAGTCCCAAATCCTTGAGACGTTGGACACCCAAATCGACTTCGTGTTTGACAAAATCCTCTCCGATAATGCCACTAGACAAACTAACAATACCAATAGTAGAAACTATATCTCATCCTCCTAGAAATAGATTGATACTCTTCGAAAATCAAATTCAAACCACGTCAGCTTTGCCTTGCCGTACTCAAGTACAGCCTGCGGCTAGCTTCCTAGTTTGCTCTTTGATTTTCATTGAGTATGAGCCTATTCTATCACAAAAGATGAGAGAAAACTACAAGAATGAGACTCAGAAGTGCTATTGAATCTCAAGAAAGCAAGTGAAAAAGCAACCGCCTATGCAGTTGCTTTTCGTTTTTCTAATCTCTAATCTCGCTAGATATGAGTTACTTGGTCAATTCTTGATTATAGGAGAGGGCTAAATCAATCCAGTAAGGAAGTTCTTTTTGACCTTCTATATCTAGGTCTATATAGCCATGATAAGGTCTCCCTCTCATCAATGTAGTATGAGCTCCTGTTCGGGGTAGAACTTGCTTTTCTATTTCTTTGCCAATTCTCACCATAACCAGCTCGTCTTTTCTGGGACTGACTGTAAGGACCATTTTCCCACGAATCATAAAGGCCAGGCCACCAAACAGTTTCTTTTCTTCTAACTCTTCTTCGAAAATTTGGGGAGGAAGTTTGAGTGCTAGAATTTTTCGAATCTGCTGAGCTAAGGATTGACTATATGCCATAGCTTTTCACTTTTCTTAATAACGGGATGGTTCCGCACTTGCGCTTCGGATGTTGAAACGTTTCTTGAGATAGAAGCGAAGGGCGAGAAGGACAGCTCCTAGGATAGCCAAAGGCAATGGAGCAAGGACTGGATTGAGGCTGGCTGGTAGGAAGCTTGTTGCAAAGAAGACAACCAACCAAAGGACCATGGAGGCCAGGATGACGAGGATTGATTTCCAGAATGGAGGACGCTGGCTACGGTCTGTGTCTGGTCCATAATACTGGTAGACAAAGTAGTACATCAAGTAGAAGGCAAGTCCTCCTACAAGTCCAACCAACAAGAGGGTAATCAACCCATAGCCAATAGCTTGATCTGTAGAGAAGAAGGTAGTCAGGGCGCTAATCAATGCAAAGAGGCTGGTGATGAAAAGGGCTGAGTCCATAATCATGAGTTTTGGATCGTCATTTTCTTTTGGATGCTCTTTTTCATATTGCTCCTTGACGGTGAAGCTATGAGCCCAGTGGGTTGGAGCACCGTAGAGGGAACGAGCGGTCGTTCCTTTGGCTTGCTCTTCAAGGATTTTAGGAATAATTTCCTCAAAGATAGCCTTGATTTCAGCGTCTGTTTTACCATCTTTGATGAACTGTTGGGTAGCGATGTGGATAAACTCTTGGTTTTTCTTAGTTAATTTTTGTAAATCAATCTGAGACATAGGGATTCCTCTTAGAACCATTTTTTATGGATGAGATAGAGAGTGAGCGAAACACTCATAGCAAAGGCGATAAAGACGATTAACCAGAAGGCGTGTGGCTCACCGTTCAAAGGGATTTCATTATCCTTGAAGTTCATCCCGTAGGCTGAGAAGATCATGGTTGGGACAGACATGACAATGGTCACGAGAGCCAGAGTTTTCATGATGTTGTTCTGGTTATTGGAAATAATAGAGGCAAAGGTCTCTGTCATAGAGTGAAGGACGTTTCCATAGATATCTGCCATCTCGATGGCCTGTTGGGTTTCAATCAGGGTGTCTTCGAGTAGGTCTTCGTCTTCTAGGTATTTCTTGATATTGCTAGTTGCGCTAGTCAATTTCTTGATCACGCGCTCATTTGTCTTAAGTGAGGCCTTGAAATAGACGATGGTCTTTTCCAATTCCATGAGCTCGATCAGCTCTTCGTTTCGAGTAGACTTGTGAAGTTGACTTTCGATTTGTTAACTCTTACGGTCAATCGAACGAAGGGCAGTCAGGTAAAGCTCGGCATTGCGATAAAGGAGTTGAAAGATAAAGCGTGACCGCATGAAAGTGTAGAAGTTACGCAGTTTGCGGTTGATGAAGACATCGAGAACAGGGAGGGATTCCAAGCAGGTAGTGATAATGGTTTCCTCGGTGATGATAATCCCCAGCGGAATCGTTACGTAGTAGGTGCGGTTGTTTCTCTCCTCTGTGATGGGAACGTCCACGATGATCAAAGTATACTCGTCTTCGATGGTAATACGAGACATTTCTTCCGCATCGAGCGGCGCTCGAAGGTCGGCAATGTCAATGTCAAAGGCATTAGCAATTTCCAACGATTCGTTTTGTGTAGGATTGACGAGGTTGATCCAAGTACCCGGTTCAAGCGTGTCGATCTCTTTAAATTCAGTTGTTGTTGAGAGAAAAACTTGTTTCATATCCCCTATCCTTTCCTACTATTTCAGTAATTCATTTTTTGCACCGTACTATTATACTATAAAAACAGCTTTTTGGGTAATAGAATTTCATATTTTTTGGTATAATGGAAAGCAATAATGGACTAGAAAGAACAAAGATGCAAGATAAAATTGTGATTCATGGGGCACGTGCCCATAACTTAAAAAATATCGATGTGGAGATTCCGCGAGACAAGCTGGTTGTCGTGACTGGTTTGTCGGGTTCGGGGAAATCCAGTCTGGCCTTTGATACCCTCTATGCTGAGGGACAACGTCGTTATGTGGAGAGTTTGTCAGCCTATGCTCGCCAGTTCTTGGGCAATATGGAAAAACCAGACGTGGATGCCATTGACGGTCTTAGCCCAGCTATTTCTATCGACCAGAAAACGACTAGCAAAAATCCACGTTCGACCGTGGGAACAACGACTGAAATCAACGATTATCTGCGTCTCCTCTACGCACGTGTGGGGACGCCTTACTGTATCAACGGGCACGGGGCTATCAATGCTTCTTCTGTAGAGCAAATCGTGGATAAGGTCTTGGAATTGCCAGAACGTCAACGTCTGCAAATTTTAGCTCCTGTCATCCGTAAGAAAAAAGGGCAACATAAGAGTATCATTGAAAAGGTTCAGAAAGACGGCTATGTCCGCGTCCGAGTGGATGGGGAGGTCTATGATGTGACCGAAGTGCCAGAGTTGTCTAAGAGCAAACAACACAATATTGATGTCGTAGTCGACCGTATTGTTATCAAGGAGGGCATTCGTAGCCGTCTCTTTGACTCAATCGAGGCTGCCCTTCGTATTGCAGAAGGATACGTGATTATCGACACTATGGACGATTCGGAGTTGCTCTTCTCTGAGCATTATGCCTGTCCAGTTTGCGGCTTTACCGTACCAGAGTTAGAGCCTCGTCTCTTCTCCTTCAATGCTCCGTTTGGCTCTTGTAGTGAGTGTGACGGTTTGGGTATCAAGCTAGAAGTGGATACTGATTTGGTAGTGCCAGACGCCAGCAAAACTTTGCGTGATGGAGCCTTGGCACCTTGGAATCCTATCTCATCTAACTACTATCCAAACATGCTAGAGCAGGCCATGACAGCCTTTGGAGTCGATATGGATAAGCCTTTTGAAGACTTGTCAGAAGAAGATAAGAACTTGATTCTTTACGGCTCAGATGGCAAGGAATTCCATTTCCATTATGAAAATGAATTTGGTGGTGTGCGTGATATCGACATTCCGTTTGAGGGGGTTGTCAATAATATCAAGCGTCGTTACCATGAAACCAATAGTGATTACACGCGCACCCAAATGCGTCTCTACATGAATGAGTTGACTTGCGGGACTTGTCACGGCTACCGTCTCAATGACCAGGCCTTGTCTGTCCGTGTGGGTGGTGAGCAAGGACCACATATCGGTGAAATCTCAGACCTGTCTATCGCAGACCACTTGGACTTGGTGAGCCAGCTGACCTTGTCTGAAAATGAAGCCATCATTGCTCGTCCCATTCTCAAGGAAATCAAGGATCGTTTGACCTTCCTTAATAACGTGGGTCTTAACTATTTGACTCTGTCACGTTCGGCAGGAACCCTTTCGGGTGGGGAGAGTCAGCGTATTCGCTTGGCAACCCAGATTGGGTCCAACCTCTCAGGTGTCCTCTATATATTGGATGAGCCGTCAATCGGTCTCCACCAGAGGGATAATGACCGCCTGATTGCCAGTCTGAAAAAGATGCGCGACTTGGGCAATACTCTCATTGTGGTAGAACATGACGAAGATACCATGCGCGAGGCGGATTATCTGATTGACGTTGGTCCGGGTGCCGGTGTTTTTGGTGGAGAGATTGTTGCTGCAGGAACACCCAAGCAGGTGGCTCGCAACAGCAAGTCTATCACAGGCCAGTACTTATCAGGGAAACGTGCCATTCCAGTGCCAGCAGAGCGTCGTTCCGGAAATGGTCGTTTTATCGAGGTGACAGGAGCGCGTGAGAACAACTTGCAAAATGTTACTGTCCGCTTCCCACTAGGAAAATTCATCGCCGTGACAGGTGTATCGGGTTCAGGGAAGTCGACCTTAATCAACAGCATTCTCAAAAAAGCCATTGCTCAGAAGCTCAACCGTAATTCAGACAAGCCTGGTAAATTCAAGACCATCACAGGGATTGAGCATGTAGACCGCTTGATTGATATTGACCAGAGTCCAATTGGACGAACGCCAAGGTCTAACCCTGCTACCTATACAGGAGTTTTTGACGATATACGTGACCTCTTTGCCCAGACAAATGAAGCCAAGATACGAGGCTACAAGAAGGGCCGTTTCAGTTTCAACGTCAAGGGTGGTCGTTGTGAAGCCTGCTCAGGTGACGGGATTATCAAGATCGAGATGCACTTCTTACCAGATGTTTATGTGGCTTGTGAAGTCTGCCACGGAACCCGCTATAACAGTGAAACCCTTGAAGTTCACTACAAGGAAAAGAATATCTCGCAGGTCTTGGACATGACCGTCAATGATGCAGTGGAATTTTTCCAACACATTCCCAAGATTCAACGCAAACTTCAGACCATCAAGGATGTAGGGCTGGGCTATGTAACGTTAGGACAACCAGCTACCACCCTTTCTGGGGGAGAAGCCCAGCGTATGAAGTTGGCTAGTGAGCTTCACAAACGCTCGACAGGTAAGTCTTTCTATATTCTGGATGAGCCAACGACAGGGCTTCATACTGAGGATATCGCTCGCTTGCTTAAAGTCTTAGCTCGCTTTGTCGACGATGGCAATACTGTCCTCGTCATTGAGCACAATCTGGATGTCATCAAGACGGCAGACCATATCATCGATTTGGGACCTGAAGGTGGTGTTGGTGGAGGAACCATCATTGCAACAGGAACTCCAGAAGAAGTAGCGGCCAATGAAGCCAGCTACACAGGACACTATTTGAAAGGAAAGTTAGATCATGAATAAACGTGTGCAAGCATTTTTAGCTAAAATGCAAGAAAAAGAACTAGATGGTATCATCATCAACAACCTTAAAAACGTCTATTACCTGACTGGTTTTTGGGGTTCAAACGGAACCGTCTTTATCAGCCGTGACCGTCAAGTCTTGGTGACAGACTCTCGCTATATCATTGCTGCTAAGCAAGAAGTGACAGGTTTTGAGATTGTGGCTGACCGTGATGAATTGGCTGTCATTGCAGGCATTGTCAAGGATATGGGCTTGTCTCGCATCGGTTTTGAAGATGAGATTTCTGTCTCTTACTATCATCGTATGCAGGCAGCATTTGAAGGTTTGGAATTGCTTCCTCAAACTCAGTTTGTTGAGGGTCTTCGTATGATTAAGGATGAAAAGGAGATTGCGACTATTCGCAAGGCTTGCTCTATCTCAGACCAAGCTTTCCGCGATGCCCTTGACTTTATCAAACCAGGAAAGACTGAAATTGAGATTGCCAACTTCCTTGATTTCCGCATGCGTGAGCTAGGAGCGGCAGGTTTGTCTTTTGATACCATTTTAGCAAGTGGCATCAACTCTTCTAAACCACATGCCCATCCCATGCATAAACCCGTAGAGCTGGGAGAAGCCATCACCATGGACTTCGGATGTCTCTACGACCACTATGTCAGTGATATGACACGGACGATCTATCTCGGTCATGTCAGTGACGAGCAAGCAGAGATTTACAATACGGTTCTGAAAGCCAACCAAGCTCTGATTGATCAAGCCAAGGCAGGATTAGGTTTCCGTGACTTTGATAAAATCCCTCGTGATATCATAGTAGAAGCGGGCTATGGCGACTACTTTACTCATGGTATTGGCCATGGTATTGGACTGGACATCCATGAAGAACCCTACTTTAGCCAAACCTCGACGAATACAATCAAGGCAGGAATGACCTTGACAGATGAACCGGGCATCTATATCGAAGGAAAATACGGGGTTCGTATCGAAGATGATATCTTAATTACAGATAACGGTTGTGAGTTATTGACACTTGCTCCAAAAGAATTGATTGTTATCTAAAAAATGAGATAAATCGTTGACTTTTATATTTTAAAGGTTTATACTGATAGACGAAAACGGTAGGTGAGGCTACCATAGGGATACGGATGACTACCGCAAAGCAGTGGAGACACTACTCGTTGGTCAACAGTCCTGGTCGCGAAGGCCAAGACTAAGCTCATTACATCGCCCTATGGAGTTAAAGCTTGAACGAAAAAACAGATAATTAGTTTTTTAATCCTGCCATTTTTATGGTAGGATTTTCTGCTGTTTTAAGAAAAAGAAAGGAGAAAAACGATGCAAATTGACGATCATCCAGAACCGCACATACACAGCCAATCGCTGATTTGTGTCGTTCTGCCCTTATAAAGTGATTGGTCTCTGTGTATGAAACACATCATTCATACAGATAGGAGAAACCAATGAAAACTACAAAAGAAAGATTAGCAGTAGCTATTCACACACCTTTAAAAGAAACTCTATCTTTTTATAAGACAAGTCTAACAGGCTTGACTGAGGAGCAGGTGGAGAAAAATCGTGACCTATATGGCGAAAACACCATCACCAAGGGTCAAGAAGACAGTATCCTCAAAAAGATTTACGAATCTATTATCAATCCATTTACAATCATCCTTCTTGTCATCGCTATGATTTCCATGGTGACCAATGTCTGGTTGGCGAAGCCTGGACAAGAAGATCCGACGACCTCTATCATCATCGTCGTTCTCGTTCTAATCTCTGGTGGCATACGCTTTGTCCAAGAATTGCGAAGTGACAAGGCTGCGACCAATCTATCAAAAATGATTGTGAACACAGCCACAGTTATTCGCGAAGGCCAGAGTCTAGAGGTCGCAATTGAAGATTTGGTCGTTGGAGATATAGTCAAATTAAGTGCTGGGGATATGATTCCAGCAGACCTCCTTTTAATTGAATCACGTGATTTCTTTGTCCAACAGTCTGGTTTGACAGGTGAAAGTGACTCGGTTGAAAAACTAGCCTTGTCAAAAATGAGTCAATCAAACTTTGATAGTCTGCTAGAAGCAGAAGCGTTCGCCTTTATGGGAACCAATGTGATATCAGGAAGTGCCAAGGCTTTGATTCTAGCGGTCGGTGATGACACCATGATGGGAGAGATCGAGCAGACTCTCAATACCTATGACGAACCGACCTCTTTTGAACGGGAGATGAACAGCATCTCTTGGCTCTTGATCCGTTTGATGTTGGTCATGGTTCCCATCGTGTTTCTCTCCAATGGCTTGACAGATGGCGACTGGCTGGAAGCAGGTGTGTTTGCACTGAGTGTTGGTGTTGGATTGACACCTGAGATGCTTCCTATGATCATCACGGCCAGTCTAGCAAAAGGCTCTATTATCATGGCCAAGGAAAAAGTGGTTATCAAAAAACTCAATGCCATACAGGACCTAGGTGCTATTGATATCCTATGCACAGATAAAACCGGAACCCTTACCCAAGACGAAATTGTCCTTGAATATCCTTTGGATATACATGGAGATCTGGATTTGTCTGTGTTGAGACGTGCCTATCTCAATTCCTATTTTCAAACCGGTTTGAAAAACTTGATGGACCGTGCCATTATCAGTAGAACTGAAAAAGAAGCTAAAGAACACGCTATTCTACAAAATTTGGATACTAACTTCCAAAAAATAGATGAATTGCCCTTTGATTTTGAACGCAGACGGATGAGTGTCATCGTCAAGGATGAGAACGAAGTTGTTAGTTTGGTAACCAAGGGTGCCCTAGAGGAAATGCTTGCGATTTCAACCCATGTGGAATATCAAGGTCAGATTAGTCCTCTGACGGATGATATCCGAGTGGAAATCTTAAAAGAAGTAGACCAACTCAATCAGCAAGGTTTGCGAGTCTTGGGAGTCGCTTATAAAACAGGCCTAAAAGAAGGTTTTGCTTACTCTGTTGAAGATGAAAAGGAGATGATTCTAACAGGATATCTTGCTTTCCTAGATCCACCAAAACCATCTGCAGCACCTGCTATCCAAGCTTTGTTAGAGCATGGTGTTCAAACCAAAATCTTGACGGGGGATAATGAGAAGGTAACCCAAGCAGTATGCGAAAAAGTTGGTTTAGACGTTGATCAAATCTTGTTGGGTTCTGATATTGATGCCATGACAGACGAAGAGTTGGCCCAAGCAGTTGAGAAGGTGACGGTCTTCGCCAAACTCTCTCCGGATCAAAAAGCACGAATCATTTTACAAATCAAATCTAATGGACATTGTGTCGGCTATATGGGAGATGGGATCAATGATGCCCCTTCTATGAAAGTAGCCGATGTGGGGATTTCTGTTGATACAGCAGTAGATATTGCCAAAGAGACAGCTGATGTCATTTTGCTAGATAAGGATTTGATGGTGCTTGAAAAAGGGCTGGTTGAAGGGCGTAAGGTCTATGCCAACATGACCAAATACATCAAGATGACGGTCAGCTCTAATTTCGGGAATATTCTTTCACTCTTAGTGTCTGGTATCTTTTTACCTTTCCTTCCTATGGCTCCGATTCACTTGATTGTGTTAAACCTCGTCTACGACCTTTCTTGCATTGCCTTGCCATTTGATAATGTGGATGAAGACTTTTTGAAACATCCTCATAAGTGGGAAGCCAAGTCTATTACTCGCTTTATGATTTGGATGGGTCCGATTTCTTCTGCCTTTGATATTTTGACCTTTATCTTGCTCTATTTTGTCATTGTCCCAATGGCGACAGGCCAAGCCTATGCTCACGGAGCAGAGTCTGCAACGGGCTTTATCATCTTGTTCCAGACAGGTTGGTTCATTGAATCCATGTGGTCCCAAACCATGGTTATCCATATGCTTCGTTCAGCAAAACTTCCTTTCTTACAAAGTCGTCCATCATGGTTTGTTCTTGGGACAACCTTGCTAGCAGCTAGTTTTGTGACCTTCCTTCCCTACTCTTCAATTGCTAGCCTGCTTCATTCAACCCCTTTGGAACCAATTTATTTCCTCTTTTTACTTTTGATTATCGTTCTCTATATGATAAGTGTTACAGTTGTGAAACGATTGTATATCAAAAAATTTAAAAGTTGGTTATAAATTGATTTTGTCAAGAAAAAAGTACGAAAATCGCGAAAAAAGTTAATTTTTTTTAAAAATAGGTCGCAAGTCGGATGTTTTTTATGGTATAATAGACTAAACTGATAGTAACATGTAGCGAAAGGGGTAGGTACATGATCAAAATTTATACAGTCTCAAGTTGTACTAGCTGTAAAAAAGCGAAAACCTGGCTCAATGCCCACCAGTTAAGTTATAAAGAACAAAATCTCGGTAAAGAAGGAATTACAAGAGAAGAGTTATTAGATATTCTAACGAAAACAGATAATGGAATTGCCAGTATCGTTTCGTCAAAAAACCGCTACGCTAAGGCACTTGGAGTTGACATCGAGGATTTGAGTGTCAATGAAGTGCTCAACTTAATCATGGAAACACCACGAATCTTAAAGAGTCCGATTCTCGTTGACGAGAAGCGCCTACAAGTCGGCTATAAAGAAGATGATATCCGTGCCTTCTTGCCACGCTCTGTCCGTAATGTAGAAAATGCAGAAGCACGTCTACGTGCAGCTCTATAAAACATCAAGGCTGGGAGTGACTCCTGGCCTTGTTTGCTCTTTTGTTTTAAAATCAAGTGAGGAATTATGAAAAAGTTACTAATTGCTAGTTTTGCTCTCCTCTTTTTGCTTGCGGGATGTGGGCAAAAAAAGGAAACCCCTGCTGCTTCCACAACCACGTCTGAACCCCTCCAATCAAACCTTCCCGTTTTGGACAATGCTGAAAAGAATACGGTTGTCACCAAGACCCTGTTGATGCCGAAGTCAGAAAATGGAACGCAGCAGACTCAGACCATTACCTATAAAGGCAATCAGTTTTTGACCTTGACCATTCAGCAAAAACGACCTGTCGGGGATGAACTCAAGACCTTTATCTCTGGAAATGGCCTAGAGGAGACGCAAAAAGCGCTTCTAGAAGCTGAAGAGAAGGATGAGACCATCCAAGAAGCACGCAAACTAGCTGGATTTACACTGGAAACCAAGCTACTCAGCGAGACAGAAATCCAGACGACAACGACTTATGATTTTCAAGTATTGGATGTCAAAAAGGCATCTCAGCTAGAATATTTAAAAAATATCGGTCTTGAAAATCTCTTAAAAAACGAACCTAGCCAATATATTGCAGATAGAGTGGCAAATGGGGCGACAGAACAATAGAAAATCCAAATAAATAGACTGACTTATTTGTAGAACGTCAGGGAATGTGCTATAATAGTACTATTCTAAGGAAAGAGGGTGTTAGAATGGGATTTACTGAAGAAACTGTACGGTTTAAATTGGATGATTCCAATAAGAAAGAAATTAGCGAAACATTGACAGATGTTTATGCTTCTTTGAATGACAAGGGCTACAATCCGATTAACCAGATCGTCGGTTATGTATTGAGTGGAGACCCTGCCTACGTTCCTCGTTACAACAATGCACGAAATCAAATCCGTAAGTATGAGCGTGATGAAATTGTTGAAGAATTGGTACGCTACTACCTTAAAGGACAAGGAGTCGATCTATAATCTATGAGAATTATGGGATTGGACGTCGGTTCAAAAACAGTAGGGGTAGCGATTAGCGATCCCCTAGGCTTCACCGCTCAGGGACTTGAAATCATCCAGATTAATGAGGATCAGGGCCAGTTCGGTTTTGACCGTATCAAGGAATTGG